>JAATGR010000151.1 GCA_015654575.1 Actinomycetales bacterium | reverse complement strand
TCTCCGGACTCATCCCCAGCAGCCCAGCGACGTGACGGACCGCGCTTATCATGTTCGGGTGCGACGGCCGCGTCTCCGCGAGCATCCGCAACGCACGCTCACGCATCTCCGGCGAGTACTTCTGATTCATCGTGTTCCATCCTTGCTTGAAGAACGGAACGAAAGTCAGGCCGATTCACTCCGGCCTGTCCGTGAAGTATCCGGCTAATCCAGGCGATCACCCGCTGGTCGGGCAACGACTGGGAACGGCAACGACTCCCGACCTCCTCGCCGTGTTCGAGGCGATGACCAGCGGAAAGCACACTGTCGTCACCGTCGGCGGTGCGCTGAAGGACACGACGAAAGCGGCCATCGACCGCGAAGGTCTCATGTCCGTTGACGTACGAAGCACCGATGCTCTGCGGCGGCGAACACTCCTGCTCCGGCCGGACGGATACATCCAGTGGGCCGCCGATGGAGACGACGACTCCAAGCTCCTTCGATACCTCGGTCTTAACGAGAGCTAAGGGGGCCCACGGCGCCACAATGAGGTGCCGCAGACCCGGACGTCCTCTCCACCCGTCGGCGAGACGAGGAAGGAGGTAGCTCGCTTGCCGACTTCGTCGCCCGCCGTCGACCGCTGTCTCACCGTGGCTGATTGCGCGGATCACCACACAGCTCAGTGAAGGTCGCACGCCGTCCACGGTGGCCGGCTCTTGGGCAGCAGGCAGGTCGGCGGCGCACGGCCGGGCTCCCCGCTCGTTCGAGCGAACAAGGCTGCAGCGCGACAAGAAACAGCCTCGCTAAAGCGCGTGGCACATCGTCGTCAGTCTGCGGCTCGGTTCTGTCCGCCGGTGACAAGGTCCGCAATCCGGGCTTTCATGCGTTTTCATCGTCGGTGCTGATCGATGCGCACGGCACGTTGACGTCGTGATCCGCGGCGGCGCGGATCGGTGGTGACCACGACAAGAAGAGGCCATGAGTCGAGTGCGCGATCCTCATCGCCGCATCTGGTTTCTCTGCGGCGACGTGGACGGGCGCGGGCTTCCGGAGTCTGCGTCTCACTGAGCGCGTACGCCATCGCATGAGCTCTCCCTCGTAGACTTGAAAGAGTAGGTAGTGAAAAAGGAGAGTGGACGCGAGTGGCGGTACGACGCAGGCAGAAGGATGTCGTCGATGCCGCGCTTGCGATCCTCGAAGAATCAGGTCTTGATGCGCTGACCATGCGGGAGGTTGCTCGCCGTCTCGACGCGCACCTGAACACGGTCTCCTTCCAGGTCACAACAAAAGCCCGTCTGCTCGAGCTTATGGCAGACACGATTATGGGCAGTCTCTCGATCGATGGTCTCCCTGAAGACCCCTTCGATCGTGTAACGGAGATCTTCCACCGGTATCGGAACGCACTGCTGTCCTATCGTGACGGCGCACGGCTGGTGACGGGGACGACCGTCATCGAGAAGAACACGTTGAGAGTCGGCAACACGGTTATCGAGGCTTTGCTGGAGGCCAGGATCGACCACAGGATCGCCGCGAACACGTTCTGGGGAATCCACTATTTTCTGCTCGGACTGGTCCAAGAGGAACAGTCCGAGCAGAACGGTGCGGCGTCGGATCTGGCCGAACACATCGGCTCCGGCGAGTTCCCTGCCCTACTGATCGTTCAAGACGAGTTGACAGCGCTATCGTTCACCGCACGCTTCGATTTTGGGATCTCCGCCCTTCTTGGTGCCGCGGCGGCGGCTCCCCTGAAGGATTCGGTCAGTCGCGAGGGATAGCCACCACGACCTCGACCTCGATGAGAGCGTCGGGGTGGGCCAGGGAAACGACGCCGACAAGTGTGCTTGCGGGCACTGCGGTCGTGCTTCTCAGACCGCCGACGATGATCGGGAGGAGATCCGGCGTCCATCCGACGACGTAGATGGTCTCTTTGACGATCGCCTCACGATCGATCCCGAGCGCCTCGAGGTTTGCATCGATGTTGCGCGAGATCTGAGCGACTTGGGCCTCGTAGTCTCCCACTCCGATGATGGTGCCGGAGGCGTCCCAGGAGATCTGTCCGGAGATGAAGGCGAGATCGTGGTGGCGCGGTGCGACGATCTGCGCGATCAGTCCTGGTGCAGCGTGGACGGACGGTGGGTCGATGCGGTCGATGGTCATAGGGGTTTCCTTTCGCGGTTCAACGTCGTGATGGGAGGCACTACAGCTGTCATACCCGTTCGCCTGCGTGCTGCGCCCAGAGCGCGCGCATGTCTCGGAGCACCCAGGTCAGCGCCGCATCGGGGATGAGATATCCGCCGACGCCGGAGGTGTGCAGGATGTCGTAGATGCGGTCTTCGACGTGGGCGAGTCGTTCGTCCGCCGACTGCTCGGGGCGGGGAGGCGCAGGAAGCAGGATCGTGATGGTGTCGTCGCGCTCTTCGACGATCTCAATCCGGTAGTCGCCGTCCGGGATCGCGCCGAAGTGCCGTTCGAGCCCGCGCTTGGGGTCGGCGACCAGCTCCGCGCGGGTGTCGCCGTCCGTCATGATCCGGCGGTAGTGGCGGGTGAAGATGTCATGCGTCATGGGTGTCTCCCTGCTGTTGCGCGTCGGCTTTCCCGGTCGCCGTCCACGCTCGATGCTGCCGACGCATTGCAAGCAGGCCGACCTTGGCGCGTTCCGGCATGATCCAGACGAACTCGTCGGCGGTGCGCCACAAGTCCATCTGGTTGACGATCGCGTTCGGATCGGAGTCGGGCGCGAAGGGTGGGATGACGTGATACAGGGTGTCCCGACGTTGCACACGCACGTCGACCCGCATTCCTTCCGGCACTGATACTCCAAGCTCGGCGAGTGCGGACGCCGGGTCACTCGCAAGCCGCGCAGCGAAAGCCGGATCCGTCCATGCGCGATGGGTGAGATCGTGTTCGAGCGTCATGAGGCGACCCCGAGAAGGATATCTGCGACAGTATGGGGACTACTCGAGAGCAGCATGTGTCCCTCATCGACGTCGATGACGCGCATACCATCCGATTGCGCCCGTTGCGCGCTGGCGTCGAAGAATGCCGGGGATGTCGCGTGGACATAGGTGCTCGCGATCCTGCCGGATTCCGGGGCCGCGCCGACGGGCTCAGTGTGGGTGGCGATCGGCATTGGAGTGAGTAGCCGCGTGTCGAAATCGGGTCCGAGTTCGGGGAAGAACGTCGTGACGTCAACGGGGTCGACGAGCCACGGCCGGTCTGGCAGGCGGAGTGGCTCGAATGCCTCCCGCTGCCAGGTGAGGATGTCCCACGCGCATTCCTCCGGACGTGGCAGGAATGCATCGAGATACACGACGTGCGCGATGCGATCGGACCGGGCGGCAACACCGGTGATGACCATTCCCCCATAGGAGTGGCCGACGAGTACAACGTCGTCGAGCCCTTCCCATTCGATCAGGCGCGTGATGTCGTCGATGTGGGTGTGCAGGCCAACGTCGGCAGCCGCTGTGTGGTGTCGGTCAGCCATTCCGGTCAGGCTCGGGGCGAGCACGCGGTGTCCCTGAGCTTCGAGACGCTCCCGCACATCACGCCACTGCCATCCACCGCTCCACGATCCGTGGACGAGGACGTAGATGCTCATTCTGCGGTTCCGTTCAGATCGTATTCCGGGGTACGGCCGTCGTCGTCGGTCGGGATACTCATCCGCCGGGCCGCGAGTTTGGGCGCTGGGTCCCAGACGAGCCGTGTCACGTCGGGGCGAGCGTAATGGCCAACGGGGTCTGCAGCGTTCTTGGCGAACGGAATGACAGCGAGGTCAAGGTCTGCGTAGAGGATTCCTTCGTCTGTCTCCGGAAGCGTGATCGCCAGTTCGCTCCCGTCCGGCCCGTAGATCTGGGCGAACCCCCCACCGCGTTGCAGCAAGACCTCCTTGTCGGGGCTGTCGCAGAAGAGCTCGATCGCTGTCTCGTCGATGACCGCGCAGGGCGATAGTACGAACGACTGCCCCTCCGCTGCGTATACCCGCGCCGCGCTCGTGTTGACCTCCGGACCGAGCGCGAAAGCAGCCCCGCAGTAGACAGAGAAACTCGGCCAGGCAGCGACGTGAATCTGTTCATGCTGCGAATACATGGCGTACTTGGAAAGCGGCTGGAGGTGTTCCCAGCAACAAAGGGCGCCCAGTCGCCCGAGCGGAGTGTCGACCACCGTCAGCCCCGAGCCATCGCTTTCGCCGAAAACAGTCCGCTCGACGTGAGTCGGCTTGAGCTTTCGGCGTGCGGCGAGCACCTCGCCGTCATCGCTGATGATGGCCTGCGCGATGTACAGCGATCCGCCCTCGCGTTCGCTGTGGCCGGTGACGACCATAATGCTGTTTTCACGGGCGGCGTCGCGAAGCCGGTCGAACTGAGGACTGTCCAGTTCAAGAGAATTATGGAAGTAGCGCCCGACGAACTGCATTCCCCATGCGGGTGATCCGAGCCACAGCCACCATGGATAGCCAGGCACGAACGTCTCTGGGAAGGCGATGATCCCGGCGCCGTTGAGCGCGGCTTCGTGGATCAGCGTCACGCACTTGTCGATCGTGGCGTCCAGATCCAGCCATACCGGTGCCGCCTGGACAACGGCGGCACGGAAAGAACCCGTGTAATTGGTCATCGATTTCCTCATTCCTTGTGAGCGTCGAAAGCGTGCACAGCGCAGCAGGGCTAGCGTCCTGACGCCATGGTCGCCACAACATGGTCAGTGTCCAATGACTTGGACCATGACCAAGTTATCGTCACGCTTTTCTGGCGAGCGCGAAGGAAATAAAAACTTAATCTCCCAAAATCTTTGAGAAACATGGCATCGCGTCCGTTCCGCTATCGCAGCGGCTCGGGAGTTCTTCGGGCTCACGACAGCCGCCGAAGACAGCTGTCGTGGCGCAGGCCGGCAAACCTCGCTGGGGGTCAGTTGAGCCGAATACGCGGTGAGCGTGAGCGACGTACGCGCTGATCGGCGCGTACCGCGGCTTGCTCCGGGAATGGACGCACCGCCACGGATTCCATCCCCGTGCGCCGCACGACGCGGGCCCGGGTGGTGTCACGCTATCCGAACGTGCGCGGCGGCACCCACGGTCGATCCGCCGCGATGTGCAGTCCTTCGCTCACTGCGCCGACCACGCCGCGACGAGCTGCTGGAACAGCTTCGCGGGGACATCGGGATCGTCCCCGGTTCCGTTGAGCACGATCGCCACGGTGTCCCCCGTGCCCGGGTCGTACATCGCGAGCGCCTGGTACCCGACGCCCACCCCGGTGTGGCCGACCCAGCCGTCCAGGATGCCGATCCCCAGCCCGTATGCGTCGTAGAGCGGGCTCTGCTCATCGGATGAGGTCGACGAAGGGTCGGCTACGCGGGCGGCCGCCGTGTCCGCGTCGAGCAGCGTGCCCTCGCCGAGGGTCTGCGCCCAGGAGAACAGCTCCGAGACGGTTCCCGACAGCCCGCCGGCGGCGGAGAAAAGCGTGTCGCTGATCTCGGGCAGCTCGTCGGGCGCGGCATCCGCCGATGCCGCATACGGCAGTGCGAACGTCGGAGACCCCGATCGGTCGGCATCGTAGGCGACGCCGGAGAGACCGAGCGGCTGAAGAACCTTCTCGTCCACCACCTCCGACCAGCTCTGCCCGGTCACCTGTTCCAGCACCTTGCCCAGCAGCACCGTGTTCGTGTTCGAGTACTGGTAGGACGTGCCGGGTGTGAACGACAACGGCTCTGCGAACGCCGCAGAGAGCAGCTCGTCGTCCGTCCAGGTCCGCGTCGGATCGGCGCCGAGCAGCTGCTGGACGGTGTCCGTCGCCGAGTAGTTCGCCAGGCCGGAGCGCATCGCGAGCAGCATCCGGATGGTGATCTCGTCTCCCGAGGGCACGGACGCCACGTAGTCCGAGACGGGGTCGTCGAGTCCGATCAGTCCATCGCCGACAAGGATCAGCACCGCGGTGCCGGTGAACGACTTCGTGATCGAGCGGTACGCGAAGCGATCATCCACGGATACGGCGGTGTCGTCCGCCACGTCGGACAGGCCGGCGGCCGACGACCCGGTGACACCGTCGTGGCGGATCTCGATGGCGCCGCCGGGGATCCCGGTATCGGACAGTGTCGCCGCCAGCGCCGCGGCCGCATCCTCCTGCCACTGCTCGGACGCAGCGGAGGTCTGCGTGTCCCCCGCTGTCGTCTCACCCGCGCAGGCGGCGAGCGGGAGAGCGCCGACTATCAGGAGAGTCCAGACCACGAGGCGGTGAAGCGGGCGACGGTTCATGAACACAGTCTGCCTGGGGCGGCCACTCCGCAGGGGCCGTCTATCCGTCCTCAGGTCGTCATTCCGTCGTCATCCGGACGAAACAACGGCTCCGTAACCTGGATCGACAACACCACCAGCCTCACCGGGAAGGAACAGCCATGACCGTGTCCGCGTCTCACCTGCTTCCCTCTGGCTGGAACCGTGGCTCCATCGCCCACGGTCACCGCGCCATCTGACGACGCGGTCCGCATCACGCGGATGCTCCGCTTTCGAGGTGCGTCCTCGGTATCCGTCGGTGAGTGACGACTCTCGTCCGCTCCCGGCCTCGCGGCCCCCGGCTGCCGCACCCGGTACGTCCGTCTGAGACGCCCCGGTCGGTGTCGCGCCCTCGCCTCCCCGGCGACGCCTCTTCCTCCCCGGGGCGCTGCGCTGCGCCTGCGCGCCCTTCTCATTCCTTTCCCAACCCCTCATCCACATCACTCAAGGAGAACCGATGACCACCAAAATGCTTCGCCTCGCGCTGTTCCTTTTCCCCGGCTACCACATGGGCGCCTGGCGTCTGCCGGACGCCATCCCCGAGCTCGACGTCAACATCGAGCACTACGTGCGCGCCGCTCAGCTCGCGGAGGCGGCGAAGATGGACGCCATCTTCTTCGAAGACCAGGCCGCCGTCCGCCGCAGCAACGAGATCCTCGCCGGCGACACCTACGGCGCGGCCAACCCGCGCTCCATCCACTTCGATCCCACCGTCGTGCTCCCGGCCCTCGCCATGCACACGACGCACCTGGGACTGGCCGCGACCGCGACCGCGACGTTCAACGAGCCCTTCAACATCGCGCGTCGCTTCGCCTCCATCGACTTCATCAGCGGCGGCCGCGCCGGCTGGAACCTCGTCACCTCCTTCAACCAGGCGGAGGCTCAGAACTTCGGTCTCGACGCCCACGTCGAACACGCTGTGCGTTACGAGCGCGCCGAGGAGTTCGTCGATGTCGTGACCGGGCTCTGGGACTCCTGGGAACCGGACGCCGTCACCCGCGACAAGGAGAGCGGCGCGTACTTCGACGTCGATAAGATGCACTTCCTCCAGCACGAGGGCGAACTCTTCAAGGTGCGCGGACCGCTGCCGATGGGTCGGAGCCCGCAGGGACGCCCGGCGATCTTCCAGGCCGGGGCATCCGAGCCCGGACGCGCGCTCGCCGCGCGCACCGCGGATGTCGTGTTCACGCTGCAGTCGCAGATCGAGGAGGCGCGTGCGTTCCGCGACGACATCCGCGCCCGTGCGGCCCGCTTCGGACGCGACCCGGAGAAGATCAAGATCATGGTCGGGATGACCCCGATCGTCGCGGACACCGACGAGGATGCGGTCGCGCTGCAGGATCACATGCGTTCGCTCATCCCGGCGGAGCTCGCCGTCGCCGATCTGATCGCCCTGTCGGGCGGTTTCGACTTCCGCGACTACGACCTCGACGGTCCCATGCCCGAACTGCCCGAGAGCAACGCAGGCAAGTCACACCGGCAGGCCATCATCGACGTCGCGAAGCGCAACGGGCTGTCGATCCTCGAGACGGCGCGCTATTTCGCCGAAGGCAGCTACCTCAAGATGGTCGGCGCTCCCTCGACGATTGCCGACACCATGCAGGAGTGGCTGGAAGCCGACGCCTGCGACGGGTTCCTCGCCGTGCCGACCCACTTCCCCACCGGCGTCGAGGACTTCACCCAGCGCGTCGTGCCCGAACTGCAACGTCGCGGGATCTTCCGCACCGAGTACACCGGCACCACGCTGCGCGAGAACCTCGGCCTCGAAACCTTCTGAACGATCGGACGGAAACCTCATGGACTTCGGCATCTTCCTGCCCACCACCAACAACGGCTACATCCTCTCGAAGGCCACGCCCTCCTTCCTGCCCTCCGTCGACATGAACCGCGACGTCGCCGCGGTCGCCGAGCAGACCGGCTACCGCTTCCTGCTCGCGATGTCGAAGTTCCGCGGCTACGGCGCGGACGGGACCGGATTCTGGGACTACAGCCTCGACCCGATGGGACTGATCGGCGCGCTCATCGGCGACACCGAGACACTCGAGCTGTGGGGGTCGGTCGCGGGCCCCACGCTGCATCCCGCGATGGCCGCACGCCTCGCCGCCACCTACGACGACGCCAGCGGAGGACGCTTCGTCCTCAACGTCGTCGCGGGCTGGAACGAGGCGGAGTACGCGCAGATGGGACTGTGGCCCGAGAACTACCTGCAGACCCGCTACGCCTCGAACCGCGAATACATCGCGATCATCCGTGAGCTCTGGGCGACCGGGCGCTCGAGCCGGGTGAGCGACTTCTACTCGCTCGCGGACTGCCTGGTGCAGCCGACCCCTCGCAACGGCGTGCGGATCGTCGTACCAGGCCAGTCGGCGAAGTCGTTGGCGATCGCCGCCGACTACGCGGACTTCAACTTCGTACAGGGCGACCTCGCCACGGTGACGAAGGCGCGGAACGAACTGGTCGAGGCGTGCGCGCTGACCGGCCGCACGGTCGACAGCGCCTCGCTGTACGGCGTGATCACCGCGGAGACGGACGACGAGGCGATCGCACAGTTCACCGAGATCTGCCGCAACGTCGACTTCGACAACGCGGAGGGCCTCGTCAAAGCAGGACTCACGGACAACGTGGGCTCGGCTGGGAAACGCTTCGTCGGACTCACCGAAGACATCCCCCGCGTCGAGTTCGACGACGACCTCGCTCAGGTCGTCTACCACCCGAGCCTGTTCCACCCGCACCTGGTCGGCTCATACGAGCGGGTCGCGGCGTTCTTCCGCACGCTGGAGGCCGACACCGGCGTCGCACGCGCCGTCGTCTCCTTCCCGGACTTCACCACCGACGTCGAGACGTTCGGGCGCCGGGTCATCCCACTCGTCAACGGAGGCTCCCGCTGAGCGCGGGAGGTCCCCATTCCAGAAAGGAACAGTCGTCATGACAGAACCTGACCACGCAGAGACGCAGATAGATCCGCTCGACATTCGTCGTGCGTTCTCCGCCTTCCCCAGCGGCGTCACCGCCCTTGCCGCCCTCGTGGGCGACGAGCCGACCGTCCTGATCTCCTCGTCCTTCACGGTCGGCGTCTCGCAGGACCCGCCGCTGGTGATGTTCGCGGTGCAGCACACGTCGACGACCTGGCCGGAGCTCGCCGCGGCGCCCACCCTCGGCGTGTCGTTTCTGGGAACGGAGCACGGCGAGGTGGCCCGTCAGCTGGCGGCGAAGGATCGGTCCGTGCGGTTCCGGGGCGTTGCGACGTCCGTCAATGCGCGGGGCGCGGTCTTCCTCGAACGCGCACCGGTCTGGCTGGAGTGCACCGTCGAGCACGTCTACCCTGCCGGCGACCACGACATCGTGGTGCTGCGGGTGATCGGTCTCGACACCCGCTTCGAGCACGATCCGCTGGTGTGGCACCGATCGGGGTTCACCCGCATCGCCGAATGAGATCGTGGGCGCCGCCGCGGTGGCGCCCACGATCCCCGCTTGATTTAGAGAGCCTGCTCTCATAACCTACTGAGGTGACCCTAACTCCTAGCGCCGCCGGGGCCTCCCGCAGGCGCCGTCCCGGGCGTCCCACGACCGTCGACGCCGAGGCCATCGCGGATGCCGTGCTCGCGGTAGGATTCCGCGGACTGACGTTCGCCGAGGTCGCCGCACGACTCGGTGTCGGCCAGGCGACGCTGTACCGCCATGCGGCCAACCGCGACGAGCTGATCCGTTACGGGATGGATCTCGCGCTGCGCCGGATCTCCTGGCCCGACCTCGACGGACCCTGGAAGCCGCTGCTCGAACGCTGGGCGCTGGCGTCGTGGCACGCCTGGGAGGCCCATCCCGGCGCGGTGCTCGAAGCGACGCGGGGCATCGTCCCCTCGTCGATGGTCAGCCTCTCCGATCGGGTCGGCGTCGCACTGGTCGAGCGCGGGTTCACTCCCCGCCACGCTGTGCTGGCCGTCGACCTGGTGTTCGACCTCGCGGCGGACAGCCGGCGCGGCGTGGAGGCGATGGACGCCGTCCTCGACTCCGAGCCCGTTCCGGTGCGGGAGGCGATGGAGCGCGAATGGGGCGACCGTCAGGGCGTCGACGACGTCGCTGCACGGCTTCGGGGAGAGATGGTGCGCGCGATCCAGGAAGAGCCCGTCACCTGGTTCCACGGAAAGCTGCGCATCGTGCTTGCGGGCATCGAGCAGGAACTCGCCCCCGCACCAACCCCGGAGGAGATCCGATGACGACGACCACGCAGCAGCCGCCGGCGGAACCCGATAGGAAGGCGCTCTCCGTGTTGCTCGCACCGGTGCGCGGCTCGCTCGTGTGCGCCGTCATCCTGCAGGTGATCGGAGCGGTCGCCGCGATCGCCCCCTTCGTCGGCATCGCGGAGCTGACGAAGATTTTCCTCGCCGACGGCGCGGCGGCCCCGGCCGGCGCGGTCTGGGCGATCACGGCTCTCGTCATCGGCGGCCTCGCTGTGCGCACCCTCCTCAGCGGCGCGGCGCTGTCGATCACCCACTTCGCCGACGGCCGGATGCAGGGCGTCCTCCGGCGGCGCATCGTCGAGCGGCTCGGCCGGGTGCCGCTCGGATGGTTCACCCAGCACGCGTCCGGACTTGTCCGCAAGGCGACCCAGAACGACATCAACGACGTGCACTACCTCGTCGCCCACGGCGCCGTGGAGACCGCCGCCGCGATCACCGTGCCGGTCGCCGGCGTGCTGTATCTGCTGTGGCTCGACTGGCGGCTCGCGATCCTCGGCGTCATCACCATCCCGATCTACCTCGTCGTCTACGTCGTCATGACCCGCGGGATGGGCGAGAAGATGCGCGAGATGAATGCCGGCATCGCGCGGATCAGCCAGACGATTGTGGAGTTCGTCTCCGGGATCGCCGTCGTCAAGACCTTCGGCCAGACCGGCAGGGCCCACCAGGCCTACCGCGACGCGGCCATCGACTTCGGCGACGCCTATGAGGGATGGGTGCGTCCGATGCTGCGCACCGACGCCCTGGCGACCATCGCGGTCTCCGCGCCGGTGGTGCTGCTGGCCGACCTCGTCGGCGGCGCCTGGTTCGTGATGAACGGCTGGGTCGACCCGGTCGACGCCGTCGTCACGGCACTCGTCGCCATGACGCTGCCGGTGGCGATCATGACGGTCAGCTTCAGCATGCAGGCCCGGCGCGAGGCGGTCGCGGCCGCCGGACGCCTCACCGAGCTCCTGCAGACCCCCGTCCTGCCTGAGCCGGCGCGTCCGGAGATCCCGGTCTCCGCGCAGGTGCGCTTCGAAAACGTCTCCTTCAGCTACGACGGCGAGCATCCGGTGCTGGAAGGCATCACCCTCGACCTCGAGCCGGGCACGGTCACCGCACTGGTCGGGCCGTCCGGCTCCGGAAAGTCGACGCTGGCGACCCTCCTCGCGCGCTTCTCCGACGTCGACGAGGGGAGCATCGTGATCGGCGGGGTGGACCTGCGTCGGATCGCGACCGCCGAGCTCTACCGGCACGTCGGACTCGTCCTGCAGGACGTGCAGCTCGTCGCTGCCAGCGTGGCCGACAACATCCGGCTCTCCCGGCCCGATGCCACCCTCGAAGAGGTCAGGGCGGCGGCACGTGCGGCGCAGATCGACGAGCGCGTCCTCGCCCTGCCGCGCGGCTATGACTCGGTGATCGGCGACGATGCCCTGCTGTCCGGCGGGGAGGCGCAACGCGTGTCGATCGCGCGCGCGATCCTGGCCGATCCACCGATCCTCATCCTCGATGAGGCGACGGCGTTCGCCGACCCCGAATCGGAAGCGCGCATTCAGGACGCGCTCGCGCACCTCGTGGGCGGGCGCACGCTGCTCGTGATCGCGCATCGGCTGAGCACGATCGCGGGCGCCGACCGGATCGTCGTGCTCGATCACGGTCGCATCGCCGAGACGGGGACCCACGGAGAACTGCTCGCGCACGACGGTGTCTACGCCCGCATGTGGCAGGCGCACCAGCCGTCCACCGCCACGGACACGACCCCCACCGATCTCGAAGGAGTCTCCCGATGATCCGGCAGCTACGAGCGGTATTGGGTCCGGAGCACCAGAGCGCCTACACCGTCTTCCTCGTCTGGGTCGGCGCGTACGGCATCCTGCAGGGCCTCGCCGTGAGCCTGCTCATCCCGATCGCCCGCGCGCTGGCGGCCGGTGACTATCCGGCGACCTGGGTATGGATCGGTGTGCTCGCCGGCGCCGTCCTGCTCTGCGCGATCGCTCACTACGTGCAGGCGATGCGCGGATTCCGGATCGCGCTGACGGTCCTGCGGACCATGCACCTGAACATCGGTGACCATCTCGTGACCCTGCCGCTCGGCTGGTTCAGCGGCCGGGTCGGCAGCATCGCCCAGATCGCGTCGAAGGGGACGCTGGCCGCCGGATCGGCCGCTGCGCACCTGATGACCCCGCTCGCGGTGGGCATCGCCGCGCCTGCCACGGTGACCCTCCTCATGCTGATCTTCGACTGGCGGCTGGGCCTGGTGCTGCTCGTGGCCGCTCCGCTGATCTGGGTCGCCGGCCGGGTCGCCGCCCGCCTGATCGCCCGCAGCGAGCTCCGCACCCACGCCACCGCCGTCGACGCCAGCGACCGGGTGATCGAGTTCGCGCGCAACCAGGGCGCGCTCCGCGCCGCCGGACGCACCGGCGACGGCCACTACCGGCCGCTCGACGACGCGATCGACGCGCAGCAGCGCGCCGTGCGCGCCAGCCTGGTGGACTCGACGCTCGGGCTCCTGCTGAACACGATCGTGATCCAGGCGGTGTTCGCCGTGCTGATCATCGTCGCGGCGCTCCTCGCGCTCGGCGGATCGCTCTCCGGCATCGACCTGCTCGCGCTCCTCGGCGTGTCCACCCGGTTCATCCAGCCGCTCAGCGAGATCGGCGAGTTCGGCGGTGCGGTGCGCCAGGCCGGCGGCGAGCTCACCCGCATCCAGGAGGTGATGGAGGCCGCGCCGATGCCCGTGCCGGACGCGTCCGCGGCCCGCCAGGAGCCCGGTCGCATCGAGTTCGAGGGCGTCTCGTTCGGCTACGAGCCGGAGACCCCGGTACTCGACGGGCTCACCTTCACCGCCGAGCCGCGCACCGTCACCGCCCTGGTCGGCCCCTCCGGATCCGGCAAGACGACCATCACCCGCCTGATCGCGAGATTCTGGGACACCACCTCGGGGTCGGTGCGGGTCGGCGGTGCGGACGTCCGCGCACAGACCACCGAAGACCTGATGGCCCAGCTCGCCCTCGTCTTCCAGGACGTCTACCTTTTCGACGACACGCTGCGTGCGAACATCCGCCTCGGCAAGCCCGACGCGACCGAGGCCGAGATCGACGAGGCCGCCGCCCTGGCCGGGGTCACGGAGATCGCCGAACGACTCCCCCTCGGCTGGGACACCCCGGTCGGGGAAGCCGGCTCCGCGCTGTCCGGAGGTGAACGTCAGCGCGTCTCGATTGCGCGGGCGCTCCTGAAGCGGGCACCGATCGTGCTCCTCGACGAGGCGACGGCCGCCCTCGATCCGGAGAACGAGCGCTACGTCAGCCGTTCCCTGGAGCGGCTCGGGCACGAGGCGACACTCCTGATCATCGCGCACAAGCTCGTGACCGTCACCGGCGCGGACCAGATCCTGGTGCTGGACGAACGGGGTCGCATCGCGGAACGCGGGAAGCACGAGCAGCTGCTGGCGCTCGGTGGGCGCTACACCGCCTTCTGGAACGAACGCGCCCGGGCGAGCGGATGGCGTCTGGCCGCCGGCGCGCCCGCTCAGATGCCGCTGACCGAGCCGAACAGCAGCCCGAGCACATAGGTGACACCGGCCGCCCCGTAACCGATCACGAGCTGGCGCAACGCGCGGCGCAGCGGCGGGGCGCCGGAGAGCAGTCCGACCATGGCGCCCGTCGTCATGAGCCCCGCCCCCACCAGCACGAGCGCGACGAGCACGGCAACGACGCCGGTCAGGCCGAAGATCCACGGCAGCACGGGGATGATCGCCCCCGAGGCGAAGAAGAGGAAGCTGGAGAAAGCGGCCCCCAGCGCGCTGCCCACGATCTCGTGGTCTCCGCCGCTCTCGACGACCCCCGGATGCCGGGCACCCGGCTCCGCGCTGCGCGCTGATGCGACCACGCGTCGGGCCCGCTCCGTCGCCTCGGCGTCGTCCATGCCGCGTGCTCGGTATACCAGGGATAGCTCGTTCGCATCGAGGTCGAGATCGGGGAGGGCGTCGCCGGCGTCATCGTTGGGCTCGGTGGCCTCCAGCAGTTCCCGCTGAGAGCGCACCGACACGAACTCCCCCGCGCCCATCGACAGCGCGCCGGCGAGCAGGCCCGCCACCCCGCTAAACAGGACGAACTGCGGCGCGACGCCGGTGGCACCGATCCCCATGACCAGGGCGAGGTTGGAGACGAGGCCGTCGTTCGCGCCGAACACCGCCGCACGGAACGTGCCCGCGAGTCGCCTCCGACCCCGTGCCGCGAGGCTGCGCACCACCTCGCGGTGGATCTTCTCGTCTGCCCTCATCGCCGCCGTCGCCCGCGGCTCCCGGTCATAGGGCGAACGCTCCTCGGCGTTCTGGGCGAGAGCCAGTACGAAGACCGAGCCGACGTGCCGCGCCGGCCAGCTCAGCATCCCGGTGCGCGCCGAGGGGCGCCCTGGCCGCGTCGGCTCGCCCCCGAGGAGTGTCAGCCAATGGCTCGCGTGTCGCTCCTCCGCCGCGGAGAGAGCCAGCAGGATCTCCCGCTCCTCCCCGTCGCGTCGCAGCGCGAGATCGCGATAGACCGCCGCCTCCGCGCGCTCGTCCGCCAGATAGCGACGCCACCGCCGACGTTCGCGCGCCGTCGGCGGGCTCAGCTCGGGACTGGTCACAGCGCCTCCCCGGTGTTCACGTCGTGACCATAGCCGAACACGACGGATGCCGCGCACTCAGCTGCGCACACGGCGGCGGAGGAGATCGATCCGGGCCTGGAGTTGGGCGACGGTGGCGCGCGAGACGGCGGGGCCTCCGCACAGTCGGCGCAGTTCCGCGTGCACCATCGCGTGCGGCTCGCCCGACTGCCGGGCGTACAGCCCGACGAGGCTGTTCAGGAGCTGCCGCTGCTCGGTCAGCGTGCGGTGCAGCGCCGCCGGCGGCGCCTCGGACGGTTCCTCCTGCGGCGACTCGCGCGACTCGCGATCGTGACGATGCCGCCCCTGCCGCGCCTGCCGCTGCAGCAGCAGCTCGTGCACGTGCTCGGGTTCGAGCAGCCCCGGGATCCCGAGGAACTCCTCCTCCTCCGGGGTGCCCGGCACCGCGAGCTGACCGAACTCGCGGCCGTCGTAGAGCACGCGATCGAAGTGGGCGACGGAGCCGAGCGCCTGGTACGTGAACTCATCGGTCAACGCGTCGGAGGCCTTGTCGTCGCGCTCCGCGGCGTCCATGAGGTCTTCCTCGGCGTTCCACAGGTCGTCGTCGCCGTCGCGGTCGAGCGCGTGGTCGCGGGCGCGCTCGAGCTCGTTGGCCAGGGCGAGCAGCTGCGGCACGTGCGGGAGGAACACGCTCGCGGTCTCTCCCCGACGCCGCGCCCGCACGAACCGGCCGATCGCCTGTGCGAAGAACAGCGGCGTGGACGCGCTCGTCGCGTAGACGCCGACCGCTAGACGGGGCACGTCGACGCCCTCGGACACCATCCGCACCGCGACCATCCACCGGGCGGTCGACTGCGCGAACTGCTCGATCCGGGACGATGCCTCCGCCTCGTCCGAAAGGACCACCGTCGGCGCCTCGCCGGAGATCTGCTCCAACACGGCGGCATAGGCGCGGGCGGCGGTCTGGTCGGTCGCGATGACGAGGCCCCCCGCGTCCGGGATCTGCTCCCGCACTTCGCGCAACCGCCGGTCGGCGGAGCGCAGCACGGCGGGGATCCACTCACCGGAGGGATCCAGCGCGGTGCGCCACGCCTGCGCCGTGACCTCCTTCGTGTTGTCCTGCCCGAGCTGGGCCTCCATCTCGTCGCCGGTCTTCGTGCGCCAGCGCATGTTCCCCGCGTAGACAAGGAACAGGACGGGACGCACGACGCCGTCCTCCAGTGCCTGGCGGTAGCCGTAGGTGTAATCGGAGCGGGACATCCGCACCCCGTGCTCGTTCGGGTGGTATTCGACGAACGGGATCGGCGCGGTGTCGCTGCGAAACGGGGTGCCCGACAGCTGCAGCCGCCGTGTCGCCCGCGCATAAGCCTCGCGGAGCGCATCGCCCCAGCTGAGGGCGTCGCCGCCGTGGTGCACCTCGTCGAGGATGACCAGCGTGCGGGCGTCGAGCACCAGATCGCGGTGGACCGACGCTTTCACCGCCACCTGTGCATAGGTCACAGCGACCCCGTGATACTGCCGGGACGGCCGCGCGTGCCGGTTGCTGAAGCGCGGATCGAGACGGATGCCGACCCGCGCCGCAGCATCCGCCCATTGCGTCTTCAGGTGCTCGGTCGGCGCCACGACGACGACCTGGGCGATCACACGCCGGCGGATCAGCTCGCTCGCCAGGCGCAGCGCGAAGGTGGTCTTTCCCGCGCCGGGCGTCGCGGCGGCGAGGAAGTCGCGCGGGCCAGAGCCGACGCCGTCGGGGCCGTCCAGCGAGAAGTACAGGTCTAGCGCTTCCGCCTGCCAGGCGCGCAGGCGCTGCGCCGTGCCCCAGGGCGCGCGCTGCGGGTAGGACGGCGAAAGGTGCTCGGCGGCGAAGCTGCCCACGTGCCCGGCCTGCTCGGCCTGCTCGGCGGCCTCTTCCGACACGCTCACCTCCGATCCTCGACGCGAGAATCCACGATAGGCCAGACCGCCGACCTCGGCGTTAGCCTGGGGGTCAGGAGGCGAGATGAGCCCTGAGTCCGAGCAGCAGCATCGCACGCCGTTCGTGCCGAACGACGATCCCCACCCGTGGCGTCGACTGGTCGCCCTGGGCGACTCGTTCACCGAGGGGATCGGCGACCCGTCGCCGGGCTCGCCCGGCGGGAACCGGGGATGGGCCGACCGCGTCGCCGAGGTGCTCGCGGCATCCGTCGACGACTTCGCGTACGCGAACCTCGCCGTCCGCGGCAAGCTCATCGAGCAGATCATCGCGGACCAGGTGGAGCCGGCGCTGGCGTTGAACCCCGACCTGATCACCTTCTGCGCGGGCGGCAACGACGTGATCCGTCCCGGCACCGATCCGGACGAGATCGCGGCCCGCTTCGAGGACGCCGTCATCCGTCTCAGCTCCAGTGGCGCCACGGTCGTCGTGATCACGGGGATCGACGTCGCGTTCACGCCCGTGTTCCGGCCGTTCCGCGGCAAGATCGCGATCTACAACGAGAACGTGCGCGCGGTCGCCGAGCGGTACGACTGCATCGTCGCCGACCAGTGGGCGCTCAAGGAGATCCAGGACCCCCGCTTCTTCGCGGACGACCGCCTGCATCTGAACCCGCTCGGACACCATGAGGTGGCGCGGATGGTGCTGCGGGCCCTGAACGTGCCGAACACTCTCACCCCCATGCAGCCGGAGCCGATCGCCCGGCTCAGCTGGCGTCAGGCACGCAGCAACGATCTCGTCTGGGCGCGGACGCACCTCGTTCCGTGGGTGCTGCGGCGTCTGCGGCACCAGTCGTCCGGCGACCACGTCAGTGCCAAGCGCCCGGAGCCGTTGCCGGTCGCCATCGAGGACGCCTCTCAGGACTGACGTCCGGGCGGATGTGCCCGCGCCCAGAGGGCGACCGAGGCGGCCGCAGCGACGTTCAGGGAGTCCACGCCACCGCCCATGGGGATCGTGACCACGCTGTCCGCCGATGCCATCGCCGCACGGCTGAGTCCGTCGCCCTCGGCGCCCAGCACGAACGCGACCCGCTCCGGCGCGTCGCTGACGAACGCGTCCAGCGCCACCGCGTTCTCCGACAGGGCGAGCGCGGCAATGTGAAACCCCGCGGAATGCAGCAGCGGGATCGCCTGCGGCCACTCCGGTAGGCGGGTCCACGGCACCTGGAACACCGTCCCCATGCTCACCCGCACGCTGCGCCGGTACAGCGGATCGGCGCAGCGCGCCCCGACGAGCACGGCGTCCGCGCTCAGTCCCGCCGCGGCGCGGAACACCGCGCCCACGTTCGTGTGATCGACGAGGTCCTCCAGGACGACGACGGTGCGCGCGTGGAAGAGCACCTCGGCCGGGTCCGCGAGGACCGGGCGGTGCAGGGCAGCGAGAGCTCCCCGGTGCACGGCGTAGCCGGTGAGCGTCTCGGCGAGCTCTGCCGAGACCAGGTAGACGGGCGCGTCGCCCGCGTAGGGCTCCACCTGCTCGAGCCATTTCTCCTGGACGAGGAGGGAACGGATGCGGTGCCCAGCCGCGACCGCCCGCGCGATGACCTTCGCGGACTCCGCGATGTACAGTCCCCCGGCCGGCTCCAGCAGCCGCCGCAGCGCGATGTCTGTCAGGTCGCGATAGTCCGTCAATCGCGCGTCGCTGGCGTCCTCGACTCTTTCGATCCGCATCCCTCCACTCAACCATCCCTGTGAGCCGACACGCGCAGGCATCCCGGCGGACCGAAACATGCCGGAAAAGCAACCGGCGTAGCGTATAGGCATGCCCGTGTTGACGGCGTTCGATCCGCAGACTGTGTCGCTTGTCGAGCGCGCGATCGATGAGCTGGCGGGACGGCGGATCGCGGTGCTGACGGGCGCGGGGATCTCCACGGACTCTGGTATCCCGGACTATCGCGGCCAAGGCGCGCCGGTGCGCACTCCGATGACGGTCACGCAGTTCCTCTCCACCGAGTCCGCACGGCGACGCTATTGGGTCGGCAGCCACCTGGGCTGGCGACGCTTCGCCGCCGCCGAGGCGAACGAGGGACACCGTGCGATCGCCGCTCTCGAGGCCGCGGACATCGCCACCGGCGTCGTGACGCAGAACGTCGACGGCCTGCACCTGCGCGCCGGCAGTCGCCGCGTCGTCGAGCTGCACGGCACGATGCGGCGAGTGGTGTGCCTGAACTGCGGCCAGGTCTTCGACCGCCGCGACCTTGCCGACCGGGTCGAGCGCGACAACCCCTGGCTGAGCACCGAGTCAGACCTGCCGCTCGGTCCCGACGGCGATGTCGCCCCCGGCGTCGCCGAGGACTTCACGATTCCCGCGTGCAGCGTCTGCGGCGGCATGCTCAAACCGGATGTCGTGTTCTTCGGCGAGTTCATCCCGGCGGAGAAGTTCCGAGAGGCCGAGCAGATCCTCCGCACCGCCGACGCCCTCCTCGTCGCCGGTTCGTCCCTCGTGGTCAACTCCGGCATGCGACTCGTGGAGCGCGCCCGTCGTCGGCGCCTGCCCGTCGTGATCGTCAACCGCGGCGAGACCCGCGCGGACAGGCGCGCCACGGTGAAAATCGACGCCGGGACGAGCGACGTCCTGAGCGCATTTGCAGCGAATCTCACCAACCGTCGGTGAGAATGGACGGATGACCCGCGTCCTCCTGATCCGTCACGGCGAAACCGACTGGAACCGCGACCGGCGCATCCAGGGCGTCACCGACATCCCCCTCAACAACACCGGACGCCGGCAGGCTGCCGCGGCAGCGGCCGCCATCCGTGACATCGTGTCGCCGGATGCCGCGCTGACGGTCGTGTCGAGCGACCTCCTGCGCGCCGCGGAGACCGCAGCGATCATCGCCGCCGAGCTGGGTATAGCGGAACCGACGCCGGAGCCGCTGCTGCGCGAGCGCGCGTACGGCGAGGGCGAGGGCCTCGACGTGGACGAGTTCACCGCGCGGTACGGCGGCCACACGACCGAGGTTCCCGGGGCGGAATCCCCCGCGGCCGTGCGGGTCCGTGCGATCGAAGGGCTGCGCCGGGCGGTGGCGGACGCCCGACGACGCACCGGTACCGGCGAGGCGACGCTGCTCGCCGTGGCGCACGGCGCGCTCATCCGCGAGGTGCTTGCCCACGCCAGCGGCGGCGCGTTCCCCGCTCCCGGTCAGCGCCTGGCGAACGGCTCCATCCACGAGCTGCTGGTCGAGCACGACCGCATGCGGCTGGTCTCCTCCAGCATGGTCTGAGCGACGGCCACACGTACGCTCGGCGAGCACAGCTTGAGCGACGGTCACGGCTCCGCGTCGAGGAACCCGCGGATCGCGTCGGCGGCCTGCTGTGGCGTCTCGTAGTGGATGAGGTGACCCACATCCGCGATTTCCACGAGCTGCCCCTGCGGGAAAAGCCCGCGCAACGTGCGCTCCGCCTCGATCGGCGTGATGTCGTCGCGCACGGCCGCGACGAGGAGCGTGGGAATCGTGATGGACGGCGCAAACTCGCGGACGTCGTGCGACACCGAGGCGATGAACGCGTCGAGGAGCACGTCCCGGTCGCGGAAATCGGAGAAGTAGGCGTCGTGCTGGGCGTGCACGAAGCGGCGCAGGTCGCGATCGTGGGTCTTGGCCATTGAGATGCTCATGACCCGCACGATCAGCCCGTTGCGCAGCAGCGACTCCCCCGCCCGCTTCGGCAGCTTCGCCGCGAGCCGGTAGTAAAACACCGCGAGCCGGGTGAGCACGCCGCGCGGGCCCTCCAGCGCCGGTGCGCCAATCGGATTGACCAGCACCAGCCGGGGCGTGGCCAGTCCCTGCGCGACAGCCGCCGAGGCGACGATCGATCCGAACGAATGCCCGAGGACGACGGCGCCGGGCGCGACCGCTTCCGCGAACGCTGTCAACCACCGGGCGTACGCGTCCAGATCGTGCGGCGAGTCCGGCAGCGGGTCGCTCGCGCCGAAGCCGGGCAGGTCGGGTGAGACTACGCGGATCCCGGGCAGATAGGCGACGACCGGCTCGAGCCCGTGATGATCGCCCCGGAAGCCGTGGACGAGCAGGAGGGTGATGTCGGCATCCGCGGGACCGTAGGTCCAGTACGCGGTCTGCGCACCCAGCACCTCGACGCTGTCGCGGGAGACCTCGATCGCCGCGAGACGTTCGGCGTAGGCGGCGGGCATCGACACGGCTCGATTCTACGGCGGCGAGCCGAGGCGTCCGTGTCTGCCACCCCGGATAACGTGATCGGCATGAGCATTCCCCAGTCCGTCCCGCAGGCGGCCTCCCCCCTGCCCGGCTGGACGGAGCGCGTCGGCGTCTTCGATCTGGAGACCACCGGCGTCGACGTCGCCCATGATCGCATCGTGACCGCGCACGTCGGCGTCCTCGACGGCGCCGGCGGCGTCGTCAACAGCCGCAACTGGATCGCCGATCCCGGCATCCCCATTCCCGCGACCGCCGCCGCGGTGCACGGCATCAGCACCGAACGCGCCCGGGCGGAGGGCCGACCCGCCACGGAGGTCGTCGCGGAGATCCTCGCCTCGCTCCGGGAGCTCTTCTCCGCCGGGGTCCCGGTGGTCGCGTACAACGCGCCCTACGACTTCTCGCTGCTCGGCCGGGAGGCGGTCCGACACGGGCTCGCCCCCATCGCGGAGCCTGCTCCGGTCGTCGACCCCCTGGTCATCGATCGCCGAGTCGACCGCTTCCGTCGGGGCAAGCGCACCCTCGAAGCGGTGTGCGTTCACTACGGCGTGGAGCTCGCCGATGCCCACGATGCGGGAGCGGATGCCGTCGCCGCAGGACGGGTGGCCCAGGCAATCGCCCACCGCCACGGCGATCAGCTGCCGGGTGACGCGGCCACCCTGCACCTCCGACAGATCTACTGGGCGCGCGAACAGGCCGACAGCCTGACCGAATATTTCGTGCGGATCGGGCGCACCGATCCGCACGTGGACGGGTCCTGGCCTATCCGCTGAGCAGGAGCACGCGCCGCGACGATCGACCCCGAACGCAGGAAGGCCCCGCCATTCGGCGGGGCCTTCCTGTTGCGGAGAGTCAGTTGCTGCTGCCGCCGCCGAAGTTCTTGAAGCGCTGGTTGAACTTCTCGACGCGGCCGGCCGAGTCAATGATGCGCTGCTTGCCCGTGTAGAACGGGTGCGACGCCGAGGAGATCTCGACGTCGATAACGGGGTACTCGACGCCGTCGAGCTCGATCGTCTTGTCGCTGGTCACCGTGGAGCGGGTGAGGAACGTCTCACCGGAGCCGAGGTCGCGAAACACGACCGCACGGTAGTCGGGATGGATGTCAGTCTTCATGAGGAGTCCTTTGGGGATGGCGTCTCTGCCGAGAACCAGAGACCAAGTCCGAGGTGCGGATGCACCAATGAGAGATTCTATCAGGCGCCCGAGCGTGCGGCGAACCGGCCGCCATCCTGCGTCAGCGTGATCGGGATACCGAAGGTCTCCGTGAGGTTCGTGGCGGTAAGCGTGTCGACGAGTGGCCCGTGCGCCACGACCGCGCCGTCGCGCAGCAGCAGCACATGCGTGAAGCCCAGCGGGATCTCCTCGACGTGATGGGTGACCATGATCATCGCCGGAGTGGTGGGCGCCTGCGCGTACTGGCCCAGGAGGCTCAGCAGCTCCTCGCGGGAGCCGAGGTCCAGGTTGGCGGTCGGCTCGTCGAGCAGCAGCAGCTCCGGGTCGGTCATCACGGACCGAGCGATCTGCACGCGCTTCTGCTCACCGTCAGACAGCGTGCCGAACAGCCTGTCGGCCAGATGGTCGAGCTTCCACTCCGCGAGCACCCGCAGCGCACGGCGCTCGTCCACCCGGTCGTACTGCTCGTTCCACCGTCCGAGGACGGCGAGTGCGGCGGTGAGCACCACGTCGAGCACGCTCTCGCCCGGCGGGATGCGGCGCGCCATCGCCGACGAGGCGAGACCGATCCGCGGTCGCAGCTCGAAGACGTCGGTCCGTCCGAGCCGTTCACCGAGCACGGTAACCGTGCCCGAGGTCGGATGGTCGAGGGTGGCCGCCAGCTGCAGCAGCGTGGTCTTACCCGCACCGTTCGGCCCGAGGACCACCCACCGCTCGTCGTCCGCGATCAACCAGTCCACGTGCGAGACGATGTCCCTGGCATTGCGGCGGACGACGACGTCGGAGAATTCGAGCACCTCGGGCATGGTGCCAGCCTAGTCGGAGCCGAGCGTCCGCCCCTGGAGGACGGCCCGGTAGAGGCGCTCGGTGGCGACGGCGATCCGCTCCCAGCTGAACTCCGTCGCCGCCCGCTCCCGACCGGCACGGCCGTACTCGGCGGCCCGCGCCGGATCACTCACCACCTCGATGAGCACACGCGCCAGATCAGCGACGAAGCGCTCAGGATCGACCGGGGTCCCCGTGCCGTCCTGCACCTGCTCGATCGGCACGATGCGTCCAGTCAGGCCGTCGGCGACGACCTCGGGGATGCCGCCGGTCGCCGTGCCCACGACCGCGGTGCCGCACGCCATGGCCTCGAGGTTCACGATCCCCAACGGCTCGTACACCGATGGGCACACGAACGTGGTGGCCGCGCTGAGAATCGCGCAGAGCTCGTGCCGGGGCAGCATCCGTTCGATCCACACGACGCCCGTGCGGGCGGCCTGCAGCTCGCGCACGAGACCCTCCACCTCGGCCAGGATCTCCGGCGTGTCCGGCGCGCCTGCGCACAGCACGAGCTGAACCTCCGGGGGCAGCAGCCGCGCCGCACGCAGCAGATACGGGAGTCCCTTCTGGCGGGTGATCCGTCCCACGAACACGATCGACGGCCGCGCGGGGTCGATACCGTGAGCGGCGAGGACGGCGGGGTCGTCGACGCGCTGCCAGGCGTCGACGTCGATGCCGTTGTAGATGACGTGCACCTTGGCGGGATCCAGCGCGGGGTAGCTGCGAAGGATGTCGGCGCGCATGCCGCCGGAGACAGCGATCACGGCCGCTGCGCCCTCGTACGCCGTCTTCTCGATGAAGCTCGACACCGCGTACCCGCCGCCGAGCTGTTCGGCCTTCCATGGTCGCAGCGGCTCCAGGCTGTGCGCGCTCACCACGTGCGGGATGCCGTGCAGCAGGGAGGCGAGGTGGCCGGCGAAGTTCGCGTACCAGGTGTGACTGTGTACCAGGTCGGCCCCCGCCACGTCGTCGACGATCTCGAGATCGATGCCGAGGGTCTGGATCGCGGCGTTCGCGTGGCCGAGTTCTGCCGGCGTGCCGTACGAGTGGGTGCCGTCCTCTTCGCGCGGAGCGCCGAAGGCCCGCACCTGCACATCGATGCGCTCCCGAAGTGCTTTGACGAGCTCCGCGACGTGCACGCCGGCACCCCCATAGACCTCGGGCGGATACTCTTTCGAGACGATGTCGACACGCATGTGAAGGACGCTAGTACACCGGCCCCGCGCGCGGCATAACATGATGCCATGCCGGGTACACCCAAGGTCTTCGGGATCATCCTCGCCGGTGGCGAGGGCAAACGACTCATGCCGCTGACGGCCGACCGCGCGAAGCCCGCGGTGCCCTTCGGCGGGCAGTATCGGTTGATCGATTTCGCGATCTCGAATCTGATCAACTCCGGTCTGCGACAGGTCGTCGTGCTCACCCAGTACAAGTCACACAGCCTCGACCGCCATCTCTCCCAGACGTGGCGGATGTCGCCGTTGCTCGACTCGTACGTGACGTCCGTTCCGGCGCAGCAGCGACTCGGGAAGCGCTGGTTCTCCGGCTCCGCGGATGCGATCTTCCAGAGCCTCAACCTCATCAACGATGAGAAACCCGATCTGGTGGTCGTGGTCGGTGCCGACCACGTGTACCGGATGGACTTCACGCAGATGCTGGATGCGCACATCGCGTCCGGCGCTCGCGCGACGGTCGCCGGCATCCGGCAGCCGCGGGCGCTGGCCGACCAGTTCGGGGTGATCGACGTGGAGTCCGCCGATCCCACCCGCATCCGCGAGTTCCTGGAGAAGCCCACGGATGCCGCAGGTATCGCGGACGCGCCAGACGAGGTCCTCGCATCGATGGGCAACTACATCTTCGACACGCAAGCGCTGATCGAGGCCGTCGAGACCGACGCCGGCCTCCCCGGCTCGAACCACGACATGGGCGGTGACATCGTGCCGTACTTCGTCCGCCGCGGCGAGGCCGCCGTCTACGACATGCGACGCAACGACGTGCCCGGGTCGAACGATCGCGACCGCACCTATTGGCGGGACGTGGGAACGATCGACTCGTTCTTCGACGCGCACATGGATCTGATCTCGACCCTGCCGATCTTCAACCTGTACAACATGCAGTGGCCGATCCACTCGCAGCTGGTCAATTCGCCGCCCGCGAAGTTCGTGCGCGACGCCGTCGGTCGCATCGGCAACACGATCGATTCGATCGTCTCGCTCGGATCGGTCCTGTCGGGGACGCACCTCGAACGATCGGTCGTCGGTCCGTGGACCCTCGCGGGCGGCGGCTCCACGGTCACCGATTCGGTGCTGTTCGACCGGGTGCGCATCGGCGCGGGGGCCCGCATCCATCGCGCCATCATCGACAAGAACGTGGTGCTCGCCGACGGCGCCACCATCGGCGTCGATCGCGAGCGTGACCTCGCTCGCGGATTCACCGTGACCGACTCGGGGATCACCGTCGTCGGGAAGAACGTCCGCGTCGAGGTCTGATCGGCCTCAGACGCCGACGCGGTCGAACGGGTCGAGGCTGATCCCCCGGTCGATGATGAGCCTGGACCATTCTCTGGCGGAGTGCAGGCTGTGGTCGCGATAGTTGCCGCAGCTGAACGCATCGGTGCCGGGCACGTCCTCCCATCGCACATCCTCGGCGATCGCGCGCAGGCTGTCACGGACCGCGGGGACCACATCGGCGACGGCCGGCTCGCCCACATGATGAGGTGGAAGCCGGTACGGCAACCGAACGGCGAGATGTCGATCACCCCGTCGATGCGGTCGCGGAGAAGGCTGGCCAGCAGGTGTTCGATGGTGTGGAGGCCCGCGGTCGGGATCTCGCCCTCGTTGGGCTGGACGAACCGCACGTCGAAGTTCGAGATGGCGTCGCCCCGGGGGCCTCGTTCGACGCCGATCAGGCGCACGTAGGGGGCGATAACGGCGGTGTGGTCCAGTGCGAAGCTCTCGACGTCGGCCATGCGGGGATCCTTTCGGGGGTCGTGCTTCCATTCTGCGCGTCGTCGCGGCTGACGGTAACCTCGATCCGTGATCCGCACGCCTCGCCTGCTCGTCGTCCTGGACGCCGACTCCACCCTCATCCGCAACGAGGTCATCGAGCTGATCGCCGATGAAGCCGGTCGCGGCGCAGAGGTCGCGGCGGCCACCGAGGCAGCGATGCGCGGCGAGGTCGATTTCGCGACGAGCCTGCGCTCACGCGTCCGGGCGTTGCAGGGCGTCCCCGTGACATCCTTTGCGCGCGTGCTCGCCCGCATCGAACCCACCCCCGGCGTGAGCGCGCTCGTGTCCGCGGTGCATGAACGCGGCGGGCTCGTCGCCGTCGTCTCCGGCGGCTTCCACGAGATCCTCGACACGGTCGCGCCCTCTCTCGGCGTCGACCTCTGGCGCGCCAACCGGCTCGCAGTCCGCGACGGTGTGCTCACCGGCGACGTCGACGGCGACATCGTGGATGCCGCGGGCAAGGCCGCCGCATTGCAGGGCTGGGCGCACGAGCACGGCGTCCCGATGGCGGCGACCATCGCCATCGGCGACGGCGCGAACGACCTGCTGATGCTGCGCGCCGCGGCGCTCGGCCTGGCGTTCAACGCGAAGCCGGCCGTGCGCGCCCAGGCCGATCTCGTCATCGGCGACGTCGACCTGTCGCAGGTGATCCCCCTGCTGCCTCCGTCCTAGCCAGGTCCGGGGCCGGTGCGCCGCACCGGCGTGAGACCGGTCCGGACGGTCTGTCGCACCAGCACATGTCCCCGCCGCAGGCTCACCCGCAGCCAGCGACGGGAACGCCAGAGCACGGCGGTCTCGTCGCCGTGGATGAAGCCCAGCGTCATGGCGGCGAACGCGGTGCCGCGCGGCAGCCCGCCCAGCTGATCATCGGCCTCGCCCCAGATCCGCCCCCGGACCGTGCGCACCAGCTCCTCCCCCGGATCGGAGGGGAGCGCGCTCGCCACAGCGGCCATGCCCCACTGGCTGCGCTCGGCGATGACAGACGCGGCCAGCTCGCCGTGGGCTTCCCATCCGCTCTGCGGCGGGGACACGCCGGCCCAGGCGGCGGACACCGCGGTCTCCGGAAGGGCCAGCTCGCGTTCGTGCTCGGTCGCGGTGAGGCCGCTCGCCGGAACGACCAGATCGCATTCCAGATCCGGATCGATCGGCAGCGCCCGCAGGGCGAGCACCGTCGGGACATCCTCCAGGAGCGTCCTCGCCGACAGCGCAGCGGTCGCCATCGCGATCGTGCCGGCGCGTGCCTGCAGCCGCACGACGGCGTCCGCACCCAGCGTCGCGGCGCGGCGCGCGAAGGTCAATGCATCTCTGGCCGCGTCCGCGTCGGGGAAGAGCAGACGGGACGGCATCCGTCCTAAACTACCAACCGCCCCACGAGACGGGGCCTTCTCACACTGAGAAGGCATCACCCACCCGTCCGCACGCCGGCGTGGGCGGCCGATCTGGAGCAGAACACGTGGACCCGCTCGACCCCGACTCCGATCCGGTCGCCTCGCTGCTGAGCGTGCTCGACCTGACCTCGACGGAGGCGCGCACCACCGAGGACATCTTCACCGGGGTGTCGCAGGCGATGCCGTTGGGCCGGGTGTATGGCGGGCAGGTGCTCGCGCAGGCCGTTCTCGCCGCGTCTCGCACCGTGCCAGAGGATCGGCCCATCCACTCGATGCACGGCTACTTCCTGCGCCCCGGGGATTCGTCCCGCAGCATCACCTTCTCCGTCGACCGGTTGCGCGACGGACGCTCGTTCACCGCACGGCGGACGCAGGCCTATCAGAACGGCACCCCGATCTTCTCGATGATCGCATCGTTCCAGCGCGGGGACGCGGGGCTCGAACACGCCGAGCCGATGCCCACCGGCACCCCGGCCCCCGAGGACCTGCCGACACCGGACGCCACCGACGCGCTCCATCCCACCACGATGCGCGCGTTCCGCGAGCTGCCGGTCGACGTGCGGCACGTCCCCGGCTCGCTGTACGGCGACTTCACCGGTACCCCGCAGCCGCGACAGGCGGTATGGCTGCGCGCCCGGCGCTCCCTCCCCGACGACCCGCTGCTGCACCGAGCTGCGCTGGCCTACCTGTCGGACATGACGATCCAGGAGCCGATCATGCGGGCGCACGGCCTGTCCTGGCGCACGCCCGGACTCAGCGTCGCAAGTCTGGACCACGCGATGTGGTGGCATCGGCCGGCCCGGGTCGATCACTGGCTGCTCTACGTGCAGGAGTCCCCTTCGGCGCAGGGCGGGCGGGGGCTCGCCACCGGGCGGATCTACACCCGCGAGGGGGTGCTCGCGGCGTCCGTGACGCAAGAGATCATGGTGCGGCTGCCGCAGCAGCCCTCAGCGGTGTGAATACCTGACCGGGTCGCCGAGGTAGGGCTCCCACGCGGCGCGCATCGTCGGCGTCAGGCGGACCGGACGGCCGGAGGCCGCATCTACCAGGACGACGATCGCGGACGACTTCGCGTACAGCACCGACTCGGCGCCGCCGCGCGGGCTGTACACCTCGTAGCAGACGTCCATGCTGGAACCCCCGAGCTTGCCGAACCACAGCTGCACGTCCAGCGGTTCGCCCTGGTACGGGACCGGGCGCAGGTACTCGATCTCCTGGCGGGCGATGAGCGTGAGCAGCCCGGTCTCCGCGCCGGCGGGCACCACGGCCGTGGGGAACTGCGGCCGCCCGCTCTCCGGTGCCCAGAAGGCGCGTACCCGGGCCTCCTCGAGAAGCTTGAGCATCGAGGTGTTGTTCACATGGTTGAAGGCGTCCAGGTCGCCCCAGCGCAGGTGGATCGGCACGTGCAGCCGTATCCCGGCGCCCGCGTCCACCGCACCCGGCGTCAGGTTAGTCACGGGTCAGCTTGCGGTGCGTCGAACGGTGCGGAGCCGCCGCATCCGGTCCGAGGCGGTCGATCTTGTTCTGCTCGTAGGCCTCGAAGTTTCCCTCGAACCAGTACCACCGGTCGGGATGCTCGTCGGTGCCCTCATAGGCGAGGATGTGCGTCGCGATGCGGTCAAGGAACCACCGGTCGTGGGTGATGACCACGGCGCATCCCGGGAACTCCAACAGCGCGTGCTCCAGCGACTGCAGCGTCTCGACGTCGAGGTCGTTCGTGGGTTCGTCGAGCAGCAGCAGGTTGCCGCCCTCTTTCAGCGTGAGGGCGAGATTGAGCCGGTTGCGCTCACCGCCCGAGAGGACGCCGGCCTTCTTCTGCTGGTCCGGACCTTTGAACCCGAACTTGGAGACATAGGCGCGGGAGGGGATCTCCGTCTTGCCGACGGTGATGATGTCGAGGCCGTCGGAGACGACCTCCCACAGGGTCTTCGTCGGGTCGATATTGGCGCGCGACTGATCGACGTAGCTGATCTTCACGGTCTCGCCGATCTTCAGCTCGCCGCCGTCGAGCGATTCCAGTCCGACGATCGTCTTGAACAGCGTCGTCTTGCCGACGCCGTTCGGGCCGATGACGCCGA
>JAATGR010000039.1 GCA_015654575.1 Actinomycetales bacterium | reverse complement strand
GGAGCTGGAGAGCTTCTTCCGCGGCGCGGGCTGGAACGTCATCAAGGTCATCTGGGGACGCGAGTGGGACGATCTGCTCGCCCGCGACACGGACGGCGCCCTGCTGAACCTGATGAACATCACGCCCGACGGCGACTTCCAGACCTACAAGGCCGAGAACGGCGCCTATGTGCGCGAGAACTTCTTCGGCCGTGACGAGCGCGCCGCGGCCCTGGTGAAGGACTACACCGACGAGCAGGTCTGGAACCTCAAGCGCGGCGGTCACGACTACCGCAAGGTGTACGCCGCGTTCAAGGCGGCCGTCGAGCACAAGGGACAGCCGACCGTCATCCTCGCCCACACCATCAAGGGGTACGGCCTGGGTCCGCACTTCGAGGGCCGCAACGCGACCCACCAGATGAAGAAGATGACGCTCGAGGATCTCAAGCACTTCCGCGACGCGATGCACATCCCCATCTCGGACGCGCAGCTCGAAGAGAACACCTACGTGCCGCCGTACTACAACCCCGGCCCGCAGGACGAGACCATCCAGTACCTGCTGGAACGGCGCCGCACCCTCGGCGGGTTCCTGCCCGAGCGCCGCACGCAGCACGTCGGACTCGAGCTGCCCGGGGACGCCGCGTACGCGATCCCGAAGAAGGGCTCGGGCACCCAGGAGGTCGCCACGACGATGGCCTTCGTGCGCCTGCTCAAGGATCTGCTGCGCGCGAAGGACTTCGGCAACCGCATCGTCCCGGTCATCCCCGACGAGGCACGCACCTTCGGGATGGACGCCTACTTCCCGACCGCGAAGATCTACAACCCGAACGGTCAGAACTACACCTCGGTCGACCGCGAGCTGCTGCTGGCCTACAAGGAGAGCCCGCAGGGGCAGCTCGTGCACGTCGGCATCAACGAGGCGGGTGCCATGGCCGCGTTCACCTCGCTCGGAACCTCGTACGCCACGCACGGCGAGCCGTTGATCCCGGTGTACGTCTTCTACTCGATGTTCGGATTTCAGCGCACCGGCGACGCGAACTGGGCGGCGGGCGACCAGATGGCGCGTGGCTTCGTGATCGGCGCCACCGCCGGTCGCACCACGCTCACCGGCGAGGGCCTGCAGCACGCGGACGGTCATTCGCTACTGCTCGCCTCGACCAACCCGGCCACCGTCTCCTACGACCCGGCCTACGGCTACGAGATCGCGCACATCGTGCGCGCGGGGCTCGAGCGCATGTACGGCGGTCAGCACCCCGAGCCGAACGTCATGTACTACCTCACGGTCTACAACGAGCCGATCGTGCAGCCCGCCGAGCCGGACGGCGTGGACGTCGACGGCATCCTGCACGGCATCCACCGCATCTCGACGGATGCCGGCGACGGGCCCCGCACCCAGCTGCTGGCGTCGGGCGTGGGCGTGCCGTGGGCGTTGGAGGCGCAGCAGCTGCTGCGCGACGACTGGGGCGTGTCCGCCGACGTGTGGTCGGTCACCTCGTGGTCCGAGCTGCGCCGTGACGGCCTCGCCGCCGACGAGCACAACTTCCTCCACCCGGACGAGGCGCCGCGCACCGCGTACCTGACCGACAAGCTGAGGGATGCCGCCGGCCCCGTCGTCGCAGTGAGCGACTTCATGCATGCCGTGCAGGATCAGATCCGGCCCTGGGTGCCGGCCCGGTTCGAGACGCTCGGAGCCGACGGCTTCGGCTTCTCGGACACGCGCGCCGCCGCCCGGCGCTTCTTCAAGATCGACGGCCCCTCGATGGTCGTGCGCGCGCTTCAGGCGCTCGCCGCGGACGGCGCCGTGGACCACTCGCTGGTGGCCCAGGCGATCGAGAAGTACCGGCTGCACGATGTCACCGCGGGAACGACCGGGAACGCGGGCGGCGAGAGCTGAGCGCGTGCCCCGTCCCGTGACTCCGGCGGAGAAGGCGGAGACCCTTGCCTGGCTCCGCCGGATCTCCGGCGACCTGGCGACGGCCACTCTCGCGCGCCTGGAGGACACGCTCCCCTGGTACGCGGACATGCCGCCGGCCCGCCGCTCGACGGTGGGCCTGGTGGCGCAGGCCGGCATCAGTTCGTTCATCCAATGGTTCGACGATCCGACCTCGACCCCGTGGATCGCCGCCGACATCTTCGCGGCGGCCCCTCGGGAGCTGCTGCGCAGCGTGAGCCTGCAGCAGACGCTGCAGCTCATCCGGGTGACGGTCGAAGTCACCGAGGAACGCGTCGCGGGACGCGGCGAGGACCTCCGCGAGGCGATCCTGCTCTATTCCCGTGAGATCGCGTTCACCGCAGCCGACGTGTACGCGCGCGCCGCCGAGGCGCGGGGCCTGTGGGATGCACGACTGGAGGCGCTCGTCGTCGACTCGATCCTCACCGGCGAGGCCGATGACGAACTGCCCAGCCGCATCGCCGCCCTCGGGTGGCACGGCCACGGCGAGGTCTCGGTGCTGGTGGGGACGACGCCGCCACAGTTCGACGTCGACCATCTGAGGCGCATGGCCCGCAAGCTGGGCGTCGACGTGCTCGTCGGGGTGCAGGGATCGCGCCTGGTGCTCGTCATCGGGCGCATCGAGCCGTCCGCCCGCGCCGGAGAGCAAACCGTCGAGCTCCCCTTCCCGGAGATCGCCAACCGACTGGAGTCGGGCTTCGGAGCGGGGCACCTCGTGCTCGGACCCGCCGTACCGGCCCTGGTCGAGGCGAGCCAGAGCGCCCGTGCGGCGCTGGCGGGTTTCGCGGTCGCCCGCGCCTGGCGCAACGCACCGCGACCGGTGGAGGCCGACGATCTGCTGCCGGAGCGGGCGCTCGCCGGCGACACCGCCGCCAAGCGCACGCTCGTCGAACGCATCTACCGGCCGCTCAGCGCGCACAGCACCGATCTCGTGACGACGCTGTGGAGCTACCTCGACAACGGCCGCTCCCTGGAGGCCACGGCGCGCGAGCTGTTCGTGCATCCGAACACCGTGCGGTACCGCCTCAAGCGCGTCTCCGACGTCATCGGGTGGGATGCCACGGGCCCCCGTGAGGCGTTCATCCTGCAGACGGCGCTGGTTCTCGGTGCGATCGGCACCGACATGACGCGTCGCCGCGGGCCGGCGACACGCCGTACTCGATGACTTTTATCCGTATCTCACAAAGCATGACGGCGATTCTGTGCCGTTTCCGTCAGGGCGAGCACGCGAAGGTTGGCAGGATGGAACGGTGATCATCGGCGTCTTTCCGGGACAGGGTTCTCAAACCCCCGGGTTCCTCTCCCCCTGGCTGGAGCTTCCCGGCGCGCGCGAGCTCGTCGGGCGCTTCGGCGACGCGGCCCAGGTCGACCTGCTCGCCGCCGGCACACAGTGGGACGCCGACGCCATCCGGGACACGAAGGTCGCGCAGCCGTTGATCGTCGCGGCCAGCCTGCTGTCCTGGCGCGAACTCACCGCCCGTTCCTCCCGGCCCTTCGGCGGCCTGGCCGGTCACTCCGTCGGCGAGATCGCCGCGCTCGTGGCCGCGGGCGTGCTCACCGATGACGAGGGGATGCGGCTGGTCAGCATCCGCGGGCGTGCCATGGCGGATGCCGCCGCCCTCGAGCCCACCGGGATGGCCGCCGTCGTCGGCGGCGTCGAGGACGACGTGCTCTCCCGCCTCGCCGCACTGGAGCTGACGCCGGCGAACTACAACGGCGGCGGTCAGATCGTCGCGGCGGGCGCTGTCGACGCGATCGCGACGCTCGCCGCCGAGGCGCCTCGGGGGGCGCGCGTGATCCCGTTGCAGGTCGCGGGTGCCTTCCACACCCGGTACATGGCCCCTGCGGCGCAGACGCTGGCGGCGGCCGCCGCCGATCTCTCCCCCGCCGATCCCGCTCTGACGCTCTGGACCAACGCCGACGGTACCGTCGTCACCGAGGGATCCCGGGCGCTCGATCTGCTGGTCGGTCAGGTCGCATCGCCCGTCCGCTGGGACCTGTGCATGGCATCGTTCGCCGCGGCGGGGGCGACCGGCCTGGTCGAGTTCTCCCCCGCCGGCACCCTCACCGGGCTCGCCAAGCGGGGCCTGCGCGGTGTCCCGGCCATCGCTGTGAAAGCCCCGGAAGACCTCGATGCCGCCGTGGCACTGCTGAACGAGGAGAACGCATGAGCACCCCGACCCTGACGCCGTCCGCCGGAGCCGCCTATACGCGGATCTATGCCTATGGTGCGGCGCGGGGAGAGATCGCGGTGCCCAACGACGATCTCGTGGGCCCGATCAATTCCAGCGACGAGTGGATCCGGCAGCGCACCGGCATCGTGACCCGTGCCCGCGCCGTGGCAACCACGAGCGCCGTGGACCTGGCAGCGTCAGCCGCCGCCGAAGCGATCGAACGCTCCGGCATCCCGGCGGAGAAGATCGACCTGGTCATCGCTGCAACGATCAGCAACACCCGCCAAACGCCCTCGATGTCGGCCGTGGTCGCCGACCGTGTCGGCGCGAACCCCGCCGCCGCCTACGACCTGAACGCCGCGTGCGCCGGCTTCGCCTACGGCGTGGCCCAGGCGGATGCGCTCATCCGCGCCGGCGCCGCGCATTATGCGGTCGTCATCGGCGCCGAGAAGCTCTCCGACCTCGTCGACCCCACCGATCGCAGCATCTCGTTCCTGCTCGGCGACGGTGCCGGCGCAGCTGTCATCGGCCCGAGCGATATCCCGGCCATCGGGCCGACCGTCTGGGGCTCGGACGGGTCCAAGGCCGACGCCGTCGGGATGAACGCCACCCTGACCGAGTTCCGCGACGGCGTCGCGCCCTGGCCGACGCTGCGCCAGGAGGGGCCGACGGTGTTCCGTTGGGCGGTGTGGGAGATGGTCAAGGTCGCCCGTCAGGCTGTCGAGGAGGCCGGCGTGGAGGTGTCCGATCTGGCCGCCTTCGTCCCCCACCAGGCGAACATGCGCATCGTGGACGAGTTTGCAAAGCAGCTGAAGCTGCCCGACACGGTCGTGATCGCGAGAGACATCGAGACCACCGGCAACACGTCCGCCGCGTCCATCCCGCTCGCCACGCATCGGCTTCTGCTTGAGCATCCCGAGGTCAGCGGCGGCCTCGCACTGCAGATCGGCTTCGGTGCCGGCCTCGTGTTCGGCGCGCAGGTCGTGGTGCTCCCCTGAGCGCGACGGCCACCACCCTAGACTGATTCGCGGTCCGCATCCGACCCCCACCCCAACAATAAAAGGAGAATCCCATGGCTTTTTCGACTGACGAGGTCCTCGCCGGACTGGCCGAGCTGATCACCGACGAGACCGGTATCTCTGCCGACCAGGTGGAGCTTGCGAAGTCATTCACCGATGACCTCGACATCGACTCGATCTCGATGATGACGATCGTCGTCAACGCCGAGGAGAAGTTCGGCGTCACGATCCCCGACGACGAGGTCAAGAACCTCAAGACCGTCGGCGACGCCGTCACGTACATCACGTCCAACCAGGCCTGACCCGAGCCCGGGGACGATGGTCCCCACGGCTCCGCGGAGGATTCCATACATATGAGCACGCCACGCATCGTCGTCACCGGTATCGGTGCAACGTCCGCTCTGGGCGGCACCGTCGCCGAGAACTGGGCGAATCTGCTCGCCGGTCGGCCCGGCGCGCACACGCTGACGCACAGCTGGGTCGAGGAGTATCAGCTTCCCGTGACCTTCGCCGCTGAGGCCTCGGTGCGCCCCGAAGAGGTGCTGGCACGGCACGAGGCGAAGCGACTCGACCCGTCGACGCAGTTCGCGTTGATCGCCGCCAGGGAGGCCTGGGCGGATGCCGGGGCGCCCAATGTCGTCCCGGAACGCCTGGGCATCGACTGGGCCACCGGCATCGGCGGCCTGTGGACCCTGCTCGACGCCTGGGACACGCTGCGCGAGAAGGGGCCTCGTCGGGTCATGCCGTTGACGGTTCCGATGCTCATGCCCAACGCCGGTGCGGGGAACCTCTCGCTGCAATTCGGCGCGAAGGCGTTCGCGCGCACCGTGGTCAGCGCCTGTGCGTCGAGCACGGAGTCGATCTCGAACGCGTTCGAGCACATCCGCAGCGGCCTGGCCGACATCGTGATCGCGGGCGGTGCGGAGTCGGCGATCCACCCAATCACGCTCGCAGCCTTCTCCTCCTCGCAGGCGTTGTCCCGCCGCAACGACGATCCCGAACACGCGTCGAGGCCGGGAGCGATCGACCGCGACGGGTTCGTGATGGGCGAGGGCGGGGCCGCGCTGGTGCTGGAGAGCGAGGAGCACGCGAAGGCTCGCGGCGCCCGCATCTACGCCTATGTGAGGGGCGGCGGCGTCACCGCGGACTCGTACCACATCACCGCGAACGACCCCGAGGGCGCGGGTGCCACGCGCGCCGTCGAGCAGGCACTGGCGCAGGCGGGCGTCGAGCCGGATGCGGTCACCCACATCAACGCGCACGCGACCTCGACACCGGTCGGCGACCCGAACGAGTACCGGGCGCTCAAGCGCGTCTTCGGCGACCGGATCGACGAGATCCCGGTGTCGGCGACGAAAGCGTCGACCGGTCACCTGCTGGGCGGGACGGGGGCGCTGGAGGCGGTGTTCACCATCCTGGCGATCCGTGACCGCGTCGCTCCGCCGACGATCAACATGACCGAGCCCGACCCGGATGTTCCGTTCCGCCTGTCCGGGCAGCCGCAGCCGCTCGGCGACGGCCCCCAGTTCGCGATCAGCAACTCGTTCGGTTTCGGCGGGCACAACGCCGTGGTGGCCTTCTCCACCGACTGAGCCGCGCCAGAACGCTGAAGGTCCCCGAGGAATCTCCTCGGGGACCTTCTTCTGTGCCGAGCGGATCCGATGCGTTCCCGGATTCGGGGATGGACATCCCGCCTCCGGTACTGGGACCGAGACCCGCCCGAGATCTCACCCCACCT
>JAATGR010000070.1 GCA_015654575.1 Actinomycetales bacterium | reverse complement strand
TTACCCGATCGGGAGCCCTTCGCCTTCTGCTGCTTGCCGCGCTTGCTCGACGCACCCGGACGCCCCATCGACCCCATGCCCGGAAGCTGCGGCACACCGCCGCGGGCGACGGTCTTCATCATCTTCGCCGCCTGGTCGAACCGCTGCACGAGCTGGTTCACGTCGGTGACGGTCATGCCGGCGCCGCGGGCGATGCGCAGGCGCCGTGAGCCGTTGAGCACCTTCGGGTTGCGCCGCTCCCCCGGGGTCATCGAGCGGATGATCGCCTCGGTGCGGTCGATCTCGCGCTCGTCGAAGTTGTCCAGCTGCTGCTTCATCTGGCCCATGCCCGGGAGCATCCCGAGCATCTTCTTCATCGACCCCATCTTCTTCATCTGCTGCAGCTGAGCGAGGAAGTCCTCCAGGGTGAACTGCTCGGTCGCCAGCTTCTCGGCGACCTTCATCGCCTCTTCCTCGTCGAAGGCCTCCTGGGCCTGTTCGATGAGGGTGAGGATGTCACCGAGGTCGAGGATGCGGCTCGCCATCCGGTCGGGGTGGAACGCCTCGAGGTCGTCGAGTCCTTCGCCGGTGGAAGCGAAGATGATCGGCCGGCCGGTCACGGAGGCCACCGACAGCGCGGCGCCGCCGCGGGCGTCGCCGTCGAGTTTGGAGAGCACGACGCCAGTGAAATCGACGCCGTCCTGGAAGGCCTTGGCGGTGTTCACCGCATCCTGACCGATCATGGCGTCGATGACAAAGAGCACCTCGTCGGGCGCGGTCGCCTTCCGGATGTCGGCAGCCTGCTTCATGAGCTCGGCGTCGACGCCGAGGCGGCCGGCGGTGTCGATGATGACGACGTCGTGCTGCTTCTGCGCCGCGTACGCCACGCCGTCGCGCGAGACCCGCACCGGGTCGCCGACGCCGTTGCCCGGTTCGGGGGCATAGACCGCAGCGCCGGCGCGCTCGGCGACGACCTGGAGCTGGTTCACCGCGTTCGGGCGCTGCAGGTCGGCGGCGACCAGGAGCGGCGTGTGGCCGTCCTTCTCGAGCTGCCGCGCGAGCTTGCCCGCGAACGTGGTCTTACCCGATCCCTGGAGGCCCGCGAGCATGATCACCGTCGGCGGGTTCTTCGCGAACTGCAGTCGCCGCTGTTGACCGCCGAGGATCGCGATCAGCTCCTCGTTGACGATCTGGACGACCTGCTGGGCCGGGTTCAGCGCACGGTTGACCTCATCGCCGAGCGCCCTCTCGCGCACCTTCCCGGTGAAGTCTTTGACGACCGCCAGCGCGACGTCCGCGTCGAGCAGCGCGCGCCGGATCTCGCGGACGGTGCCGTCGACATCCGCGGGGGTGAGCTTGCCCTTGGTCCGGAGGTTCCGGAAGGTCTCTGTAAGCCGGTCGGAGAGAGTGCCGAAAGTCGCCATGATGGATCGAGTTTACGCGGCGGATACAGCGATCTATCGACATGTCACGAGATCCGGAGAGCCACGAGATCCGGACATGTCACGAAATCCGAGAGGAAGCCCGCCACAGCATCCGATCTCCGTGGCATCCCCGCATCTGGTGACCGGGGCGAAGGAATGCCGAACCCACGCAGGAATGCCGGACTACGCAGGAACGTCCCACCACCGCACGGGACCGCGCCTACACGGAGGGGACGGCGGCCAGGGCCCGGTCGAGCACCGAGGACAGCGGCGTGCTGCCGGGCCCCGCCGAAGCCCAGTGCCACACGGCGGCCAGGACCGCGGCCGCAGAGGCGCCGGCGCGTACCTCTGCGGTCAGCGACGGAACGCCGTCCCGCTGCAGGCGAAGAGCAACCTCGCGCTGCAGACGGAGCTGTCGCACCGCGCGATCCCGCTCCAGCTCGTTCGCGATGCCCATCGCGTCGGCGTGGGTGATCGCCAGTGCGAGCGCGTCGGGCTCGAACCCCGCGACCAGCGCACCGAGCGCACCGGCCACCGTCTGGTCCGGGTCGAGCAGGGCCGCGGCCGCGGCATCCGCCCGCTCGTCGAAACCGCCCCAGAGCACGCCGCCCTTGGCGGCGAAGTAGTTGAAGAAGCTGGAGCGGGCCACGCCCGCGCGCCGCGTGATGTCGGACACCGAGGTCGCGTCGTAGCCGCGTTCGAGGAACAGCTCGCACGCCGCTTCCGCCAGTGTCGCGCGCGAAGAGGCGCGCGGGCGTCCGACGCGGGGCTGATCCGTCATGCACCCAGCGTAACCAGCGCGATCCGGGCACCGCCGCCCGATGCTGGCCTAGGATTATTTTCTGGACCGCATCCAGCAATGGCAGGATGCGGTGCCCGCCCGCCCCACAGCACCGGTACCACGAAGGGCAATTCCCCACATGCACACTCGTTTCCGCGCACCTCTGCGCGCCCCATCGGCGGTCGCGCTCGGCGGGGCGCTCCTCATCGCCCTCGCGCTGGCCGGCTGCGCCGGCGCCTCGACCTCGACCGCCACGCAGGACGGCGGCACGCTCGTCTACGCCTCCGGCGACGCGGAGCCGACCTGCCTCGACCCGCACGTCGGCGGGAACTATCCGCAGGCTCTCATCTCCACGCAGTACCTGGAGCCGCTGGTCGGCCGCGACGACGACGGCACGATCACGCCGTGGCTCGCGACCGACTGGACGGTCAGCGGGGACGGGCTCACGTGGGACTTCACCCTCCGCGACGACGTCACCTTCACCGACGGCACCCCCTTCGACGCCGCCGCCGTGAAGACCAACATCGAGCATCTGCAGGATCCCGACACCGCCTCCAGCACCGGCTACCTCGCGGTCGCGAAGGTCGCCGAGGTCGAGGTCGTCAGCGCCACGGACGCGCGGTTCCACCTCAGCGAGCCCGATGCCGCCCTACTCGAATCGCTCAGCCAGCAGTGGACCGCGATGGAGTCGCCCGCCGGGATCGCCCGCGGGCAGGAGGCGAACTGCCAGGCCCCGATCGGCACGGGCCCCTTCATCGTGGAGAGCTGGACCCCGCAGGAGTCGGTCATGCTGGTGCGCAACGACTCGTACAACTCCCCCGGCCCGCAGGCCCAGCATGACGGTCCCGCCTACCTCGACGCGATCGAGTGGCGCTTCATCCCGGATGCCGCGACCCGCCAGGCCGCGCTGCTCTCGGGCGAGGTGAACGTGATCGACAACCCGCAGCCCGACGCCATCGTGGCCGCGGAGGCCTCCACGGACACGACCCACATCGACGCGCCGCGCCCGGGTTCCGTCAACCGCATCGAGCTGAACACCGGTCAAGCGCCGTTCGACGACATCCGCGTGCGCGAGGCGTTCGTGCGGGCCGCCGATCCCGATCCGGGCATCGAGTCGCTGTACCTCGGCACCGTCACCCGCTCGTACTCCCTGCTCTCGAGCAGCGAGCCGACCGGCATCTCCGACGAGTCGCTGTTCACGACCGACGTCGACGAGGCGAACGACCTGCTCGACGACGCCGGGTGGACGGAGCGCGACGCCGATGGCATCCGCATGAAGGATGGCCAGCGCCTCACGGTGCGCTTCCCGGTCTCCACGAACCAGTCGGTGGCGGCGGAGCAGTCGCTGTTCGAGCAGATCCAGGCCAATGAGGCGGCGGTCGGGTTCGACGTGATCCTCACCCCGATGAACCTCTCCGACTGGTACGCCGCCCTCGCCGCGAACGAGTACGAGGCGGTGAGCGCGCCGTACACGAAGGTCGGGCCCGACGTGCTGCGTACCCTGTACGATTCGGACGGCATCGTGCCCGCGCCCAGCGGCTACTTCGCTAACCACGCGCAGCTGAGCGACCCGGACCTCGACGCCCTGCTGCAGCAGGCAGCCGCTACCAGCGACGACGCAGAACGGACCGACCTGTACGCGCAAGCGCAGCAGATCGTCCTCGACAGCTACGCGGTGCTTCCGCTCTACGACCAGCAGAACCATTTCCTGGTGCGGGGCGCAACCGGGGTGACGACCCTCGGAACCGTCGCCACGCCCACGTTCATCGACGCCAGACTGGTCGGCTGACCGGGCGTATGCGCGCACTCCGGTGGGTCGTCCGGCGACTCGGCTCCGCACTGCTGGTCGCCTGGGTGGTGGCCACCGTGGTGTTCTTCGCACTGCGCGCGACCGGCGACCCACTGGAGGCGATCCTGGGCGGCCCCGGGTCGCAGGCAAGCGACGAGGCCGTGGCGGCTGCGCGGAGCGCGTATGCGCTCGACCAGCCGCTGATCGTGCAGTACCTGATCCAACTCGGGCGGATCGCCACGCTGCAGCTGGGCGACTCGTACTCACGCCGGCAGCCCGTCTCGGACCTGATCCTCGCCCAGCTGCCCGCCACGCTGCTGCTGGCCGGCCTGGCGCTGGCGACGGCCTGGCTGCTGGCGCTGGCCGGCACCGCCATCGCCGCGACCTGCCGGGGCCGGGGCGGACGGATCGCGCGAACCGTGCTGCACGCAGTGGAGACGGTCGCAGCGGTCACGCCGCAGTTCTGGCTCGGCGCCGTGCTGATCCTCGTGTTCGCCGCGAGCTGGCGCGTGCTGCCGGCCACCAGCGTCGGAGCAGATCCTGCCGGGCTGATCCTTCCGGTCCTCACACTGGCGGTGCCGATCGCCGGCTTCCTCGCTCAGGTGATGCGCGACTCGCTCGCGGAGGCGGATCGTGCGCCGTTCGCCACGACCGCTCGCTCGCGTGGCGCAGGTGAGACCCGGGTGCTGCTGCGCCACACCCTACGGCACGCGAGCCTGCCCGCGCTGGCGCTCTCTGGCTGGGCGTACGGGAGCCTGCTGTCCGGCGCGGTCGTGGTGGAGGCGCTGTTCGCGCGGCCCGGTCTCGGCCGGCTGCTGATCGACGCGGCCACCCAGCGCGACGTGCCGCTCGTGATCGGCGCGGTCGTCGTGGTGGCGCTCCTCTACGTCGTGGTGATCGCCATCACCGACGCGCTCGAACTCGTCATCGATCCCCGGCTCCGCGCCCGTCGCCCCCTCGCAGCGACCGCGCCGGAGCCGGCGGTGGGATCGTGAGTGTCGCAACGCTCCGCTCGACGCGTGCCGGAGCGACGCTGCTCTCCCCCGGGGTCCTCGCCGCGGCCGCCGGTCTGCTGCTGCTCGTGATCGCCGTGACGGCGCCGGGACTGCTCGCCCCCGGGAACCCGCTGGCCATCGCGCCGACCGAGGCGTTCACGCCGCCATCCTGGGGACACCTGCTGGGGACGGACGAGTCGGGTCGCGACATCTACACCCGGATCGTCCACGGCGCGGCCTCCTCCGCCGGCGTGGGGCTGGCGGCGACCGGCATCGGCGTCGGGGCCGGTGCCGTGCTGGGCTTCGCCGCCGGCCTCGGTCCCCGCTGGCTCGACGCCGCGCTGGGGCGCGTGATCGAGGTGCTGTTCGCGCTGCCGACCCTCGTGATGGCGTTGCTCCTGGTCGCCATGACCGGGCCGGGGACGACGGCCTCGATCATCGCCATCGGCGCCGCGACCGCTCCGGGCTATGCCCGGATGCTCCGCGCGCGCGTCCGCACCGTGGCCCGGAGCGGCTACGTCGCCCACGCCCGATTGGAGGGCGTCCCGCGGCGGCGGGTCTTCTCCCGCCACGTGGCGCCCAACACGCTGTGGCCGCTAGTCGCCGTCGCCACCCTGGGCGTCGGGCAGGCGATCGTCTGGGTCGCCGCGTTGAGCTTTCTCGGGCTGGGCGCGCTGCCCCCCTCGCCGGAGTGGGGGTCGATGCTCAACGCGGGCCGCGTGTACATCGCGACCGCGTGGTGGATGACGGTCTTCCCTGGCCTCGCGATCGTCGGCACCGCTGTGGTGATGACGGTGCTCGGTCGCCGGCTGTCGGCGGTGACCGGATGAGCGGCATCGAGGTACGCGGCCTACGCGTGGGACTGCGCGGCACGGGCGCCGTGCTGCAGGGCATCGACCTGGCCGCAGCCCCCGGCGAGTGCCTCGCGGTCGTGGGTGAGTCCGGCGCGGGCAAATCGGTGCTGGCGCGCACGCTGCTGGGCCTCACGCAGTCCGACCCCGATGCGCGCGTGGAAGCGGACGTGTTCGCCCTCGGTGACCGCGATGTGCGCACGCTGTCGCGCCGAGAGTGGCGGACGCTGCGCGGCCGCGAGGTCTCGCTCGTCCTCCAGGACGCGCTCGCCTCACTCGACCCGCTGCGCACGATCGAGGCCGAGGTGGGCGAGGCGCTGGCGGTGCGCAGGGTGTCGGTGCGCGAGCGCCGGCGGCGGGTGATCGCCGCTCTCGCCGAGGCGAACCTCGACAATCCCGAAGCCCGGCTCCGGCAACGCTCCGGAGAGCTCTCCGGCGGGATGCGGCAGCGCGTGCTCATCGCGTCGGCTCTGGTGGCGGGTGCGGGCGTGATCGTCGCGGACGAGCCGACCACCGCGCTCGACGCGACGGTGGCCGCGCGCATCCTCGCCCTGCTCGGGCGTCTTCGCGACGAGGGCAGAACCGTCGTCCTCATCAGTCACGACCTCAGGCACGTCGCCCGCATCGCGGATCGGGTGGCGGTGATCGCGGACGGCCGGGTCGTGGAGACGGGCCCCACCGCCGCCGTGCTGACGTCGCCGCAGCATCCGGTCACCCGGGCGCTGTGCGCTGCCGCGCCGCGCGGTCCGAAGTCGCAGCCGTCCCCGGCGCCCGGGGCGGAGCTGATCGTCGCCGAAGGACTCGTGCGCCGCTACCACGCACCCGGCGTCGGCCCGGTAACGGCGGTCGACGACGTCGACCTGCGACTGCGCGCCGTGGAGGTCCTGGGCGTGGTCGGTGCCTCCGGGTCGGGGAAGTCGACCCTCGCGCGCCTCCTCGTCGGCGCCGAGCGCCCGGACGCCGGTACCGTGCACTTCCCGCAGGGACGCCCCGGCATCCGTCTCGTGCCGCAGGACCCGCTCGGGTCCTTCGATCCCCGCTGGCGGGTGGGGCGGATCCTCCGCACCGCCGCGCGTGATGCGGGCGTCGACGCCGGGGTCGCGGCCGCCCAGGAGCTGCTCGATCAGGTGGGTCTCGACCCTGCGCTGGCCGCACGCTACCCCGCGCAGCTGTCGGGGGGACAGCGCCAGCGGGTCGCGATCGCCCGCGCCCTCGCTGCGCGTCCGCAGGTGCTGGTCTGCGACGAGCCGGTGTCGGCACTGGACATGACCGCGCAGGCGGGCATCCTCGACGTTCTCCTCCGGCTCCAGCGCGACGAGGCCACGGCGATCGTGTTCGTCTCCCACGATCTCGCGGTGGTCCGTCGCGTCTGTGACCGCGTGCTCGTGATGTCGGCGGGCGCCGTGGTGGAGTCGGGTTCGGCCGAGCGCGTATTCGCCGCCCCGCAGCATCCGTTCACGCAGGAGCTCGTCGACGCGGCGCGATGAGCGCATACTCCCCGCAGCGCTATTGTTAGACGGCGTACATAAACATCGTCATCGTCGAGGAGCACCGTGCTGGAGACCGTCACCGTGGGGCTTGCGCCCGACTACGTTCCCTACGTCGAGGGCTGGTGGCTGCAACGCCGCATGCATGACGAGGTGCGGGAGGGCAGCCGCCCCGACACGCTGCTGCTCCTCGAACACGAGGCGGTTTACACCGCCGGTACGCGCACCGAGCCGCAGGAACGGCCGCACGATGGCACGCCCGTCATCGAGGTCGACCGGGGCGGGAAGATCACCTGGCACGGGCCCGGACAGCTCGTCGGCTACCCGATCGTCCGCCTACCCGAGCCGCTCGACATCGTCGCGCATGTGCGCCGGATGGAGCGCCTGCTCATCGGCGTGCTCGCCCAGCACGGGGTGTCCGGCCACCAGATCGCCGGCCGCAGCGGCGTCTGGGTTCGCGGAACGGTCACCGAGGACAAGATCGCCGCGATCGGCGTACGCGTTGAGAAGGGCGTCACGATGCACGGCTTCGCGCTCAACTGCGACAACTCGCTGGCAGGATTCGGGCGCATTATCCCGTGCGGAATCACGGACGCCGGCGTGACGACGATCAGCGCCGCCACCGGACACGACGTGTCCCCGCGCGAGATCGTCGACGACGTGCAGGCCGCGTTCGAGGCAGCGTACGCCGGAGTACCGGCATGAGCACGGCGCCGGGCGAACGCAAGCTCCTGCGTCTCGAGGTGCGCAATTCCCAGACGCCCATCGAGCGCAAACCCGAGTGGATCAGGACCAAGGCCAGGCTCGGCCCCGAATACCAGGCGCTCCAGCAGCTCGTGAGAAGCGAAGATCTGCACACGGTATGCCAGGAGGCCGGCTGCCCGAATATCTTCGAATGCTGGGAGGACCGGGAGGCGACGTTCCTCATCGGCGGATCGCAGTGCACCCGCCGCTGCGACTTCTGCCAGATCGACACCGGTAAGCCCGCCGACTATGACACCGACGAACCGCGCCGGGTCGCCGAGAGCGTCGTCCGCATGGGGCTGCGCTACGCCACCGTGACGAGCGTCGCCCGTGACGACCTGCCCGACACCGGCGCCTGGCTGAACGCGGAGACGGTGCGGCGGATCCATGCCACGAATCCGAACACCGGTGTCGAGCTGCTGGCGAACGAGCACAACGGCGATCCCGCGTTCCTGGGGCAGATCTTCGACGCCAGACCGGAGGTCTTCGCGCACAACCTCGAGACGGTGCCGCGCATCTTCAAACGGATCCGTCCCGCGTTCCGCTACGAGCGCTCGCTCGACGTCCTCACGCAGGCGCGGGAGGCGGGTCTCATCACCAAGTCGAACCTGATCCTGGGCATGGGGGAGGAACCCGACGAGGTGCGGAGCGCGCTGCAGCACCTGCACGACGCCGGCTGCGACATCATCACCATCACGCAGTACCTGCGTCCCTCGCCCCGGCACCTGCCGGTGGCGCGCTGGGTCAAGCCTCAGGAGTTCCTCGACTACAAGACCGACGCGGAGCGCATCGGGTTCCTGGGCGTGCTGGCAGGACCGCTCGTGCGCTCCTCGTACCGCGCCGGCCGGCTCTGGGCGCAGTCGATGCTCGCGAAGGGACGCCCGATCCCCGAACGGCTGACCCACCTGGCACGCGATCTCGCCGCCGAGGGCGCGTTCACGCAGGCGGTCTGAGCGTCAGTCTGCGCTGGTGACCGACTGCACCGATCCCTCGGAGTCGAGGTTGACCAGCAGCACGTCATCGGTCGCGTCGGCGTCGAGCGCGTACTCGAGCACCGCGAACGGATCGTTCCCGCCGTGCTCGTCGGCGAGGATCGTCATGCTCATGAACTGCAGAGCCTTGATGACGTCGATGTGGGCATCACCGGAGGCGTCGACGAAGAAGTCGGAGATCTCCTCGCCCAGCGTCGCCTGCTGCTGCAGGATGTATTCGGTGACCTCGCTCGTACGGTCGTCCAGTTCGTAGACCATCGCGTCGCGCGCGAGGATATCCAGGCTCTCCAGCGACGACACGAGGCCGGCGGCGACGTCCAGGGCCGCTGGCGAGACGTTTTCCTGGTCGGGCGCGGTGAGGTCGACGGTGACCGACTGATCACCGAATTCGATCGTCTCCGACCAGAAGATCGATCCGTCGGGACCGGACTCCAGGAGTCCGAAGAAGTCGTGCTCGATGGCCATGAACCAATGAAACCAGCACCGGGCCTCCGCCGGTAGCCCATTCCGCCGCATCGGGTCGTCTCCGTGCCCGCTCTCAGCCGACGAGCGCCTCCACGAACACGTGCGGCGTGAAGCCGGTCAGGTCGCTGATGCCCTCGCCCTGGCCGAGCAGCTTGACCGGGATACCGGTGGTCTCCTGCACGGCGAGGACGAACCCGCCCTTCGCCGAGCCGTCGAGTTTGGTGAGCACCAGACCGGTGACGCCGGCGTGCTCGAGGAACGCCTGCGCCTGCAGGACGCCGTTCTGCCCCGTCGTGGCGTCGAGCACCAGCAGCACTTCGCTGATCGGCGCCTGCTTCTCCACGACCCGGCGGATCTTTCCGAGCTCGTCCATCAGCCCGCCCTTAGTATGCAGCCGCCCGGCGGTGTCGATGAGCACGATCTCGGTGCCGGTGCTCTTGGCGTACTCGATCGTCTGGAACGCGACGGAGGCGGGATCCTGGCCTTCGTGCTGGGGCCGGACGATCGCCGCTCCCCCGCGCTCCGCCCAGGTCGCGAGCTGATCCACCGCTGCGGCACGGAAGGTGTCGGCCGCGCCCACCACGATCGACCGCCCGTAGCGGCGCAGGAAATTCGCGAACTTCCCGATCGTCGTGGTCTTGCCCACGCCGTTGACGCCCACGACGAGCACCACCGCGGGTCGTTCGGTGAGCCGCAGCGTGGTGTCGAACCGCGCGAAATGCTCCTCGAGGGTCTCCTTCAGCATCCGTTGCAGGTCCTTCGGGTCGGTCGTGCGGAAACGATCGACCTTCTCCCGGAGCTCGTCGACGAGACGTTCGGTGACGTCGGGACCGAAGTCCGCGGTCAGCAGAGCGGTCTCCAGATCGTCCCAGGTGTCCTCGTCGATGACGGGCTTGACGAACATCCCTCGCAGGGCGCGCCCCAGCGACCACGATCTCTCGGCCATGCCTCCCAGCCTACGGGCGCAGCGGCTAGGAACTCGGCAGGAAGTAGGCCGCGAAGGCGCCGTCGTTCTCGAGATAGGTCTGCCACTGGTCCAGCACGTCCGTCGCGGACGGACAGGTGAGCGATGCCACCAGCCCCTGATCGAGTGCGGTGAAGGCACGCGCGGACACGACGTACGTCGTCCCGGCGTCGCTGTCGGCGCCGAGCACCGACCGGGCGGAGATCAGCGAGGTGCCGGACACGAAGTCGGCGATATCGGACTCCGTGTAGTCCGATATGTCGGCGACCGCCGAGCCGGTCGTCGCGGCCAGCAGTGCGTCGGACGCGTCGATGTCGGAGGCGGACAGGTCGATGTTGGAATCCGTCAACCCGCCCTGCCAGAACCCGAGGGTGCAGGAGGTGTCAGCATCCGCGTATCCCCAGGAGTCGCCGTCGTCGGAGATCGCGACGGCCGTGAACGAACTGTCGGAGGCGAAGGGATCGGACCACTGCGGTTCGGAGCCGGCGGCGAGGTCCGCACCATCGTCGAAGCCGAGATCGGCGGAGAGCGCCGATGCGGTCCGCAGATCGGACGTCGTGCCGGTCGTGCTCGATGTGCACCCCGCGAGCACCACGGTCAGAGCTCCGGCAGCGATCAGCGCGCATAGCCGTCGAACACTCGTCACCCGCACACGCTACCGCCTGCGGCTATGAGGCAGCCGCCTCCCGCACGCGCTGACCGACCACGGCCGACACGCCGTCCTGTCTCATCGACACGCCGTAGAGCGCGTCGGCGATCTCCATCGTGCGCTTCTGATGCGTGATGACGATGAGCTGGCTGGCCTCTCGAAGCCGCTCGAACACGCTGAGCAGCCGGCCGAGGTTCGCGTCGTCCAGCGCCGCCTCCACCTCGTCGAGGATGTAGAACGGGCTCGGGCGCGCGGTGAAGATCGACACGAGCAAGGCGACCGCCGCCAGCGACCGTTCCCCGCCGGAGAGCAGCGACAGCCGCTCCACCTTCTTCCCCACCGGCCGCACCGCGACCTCGATGCCGGTGGTCAGCGGACTGTCCGGATCGGTGAGGGAGATCGAGCCGGTGCCACCCGGGAACAGCATCGGGAACACCTCGGTGAACGCCTGCCTGGTGTCCTCGAAGGCGGCGACGAAGATCTCCTCCATGCGACCGTCGAGCTCTTCGATAATGGTCAGCAGATCGGTGCGGGTGCGGGTGAGGTCGCCCAGCTGCTCGGTGAGGAACGCGTGGCGCTGTTCCAGCGCGGCGAACTCCTCAAGGGCGAGCGGGTTCACGCGTCCCAGTTGCGCGAGCTTGCGCTCGGCATCCGCAAGACGCCGACGCTCCGCCGCCCGGTCGAAGGGCGGGTCGTCGTCGGGCGATGGCGCGTACTCGGCGATCAGCACCGTCTCGTCGAGACCGAGTTCGCTGGCCACCCGCTCCAGCAGGCTGGTGACGTGGAGTCGCTGCTCGTGGATGCGCAGCTCAAGCCCGTGCACGCTCTCCGTCAGCGCCGCCAGCCGCTCGCGGGCGGCGGACTCGGCCTTACGGTGCTCGGCGAGCTCGGCGGTGACGGCGATCCGGGCGGCTTCGGCGGTGGCAAGCTCCGCCCGGGCCTGCGACACCGAGCGGTCGACCGATTCGAGCAGCGGCGGCAGCTGGCCCGCCACCTCCGCGGCGATCTCGCGCTGCCGGCGCCGGACGACCGCTCGCCGCGCCGCCTCTTCCTCTGCCGCACGCTCGCGCTGCCGCTGCCGCTCCAGCCCCGCGATCCGCGTCTCGGCCGCACGAACCCGCTCACGGGCGGTCTCCACGTCGAGCCGGGCGCGCATCTCCGTCTCCCGCGCATGCTCCAGCGCCTCCAGCATGCCCTCGCGGGCGGAGGCGTCCAGGATGGGACGCGGCGCCTCGAGCGCGTTGGTCAGCCGTTCCTGCGCGACCCGCGCGGAGTCCTGGGCCTCGGACACTGCGGCTTCCGCCTGGGCGAGCGACTGAGTGAGCCGCTCGCATTCAGCGGCCGCCGCCTCGTGGCGCACCGTCGCGCGGTTGACCTGCTCGGCATGCGCCGCGAGCGCCGCATCGTGGGCGCGCAGAGCGTCCAGCGCTTCGCGGGTCTCCTGCCGGGCCTGCTGCTGCGCGGCGGAGCGTTCGGCCAGCGCGTCGCGCAAGGCATCGGCGATGACCGTCACCTCGGCGAGCCGCTCCGCGGCGGCATCCCGCTCGGCGGCGAGTTCCAGCCGGGAACGCCCCTGGCCGACGCCTGCGCGCACGGTGTACCGGGTGACGATCTCGCCGGCGCGGGAGACGACCGTCAGTTCGCCATCCGTCGCGGCCCGCTGCGCCGAGTCCAGATCGTCGGCGATGACGACCCTGGCGAGCAGCCCGACGACGCCGGGCGGCGCGGTCACCACCTCGCTCGCCGCGACCGTTCCGGCCGGCGGTGCGATCGCCGGCGGCGCGGTCACCTCGGCGATGGCGATGTCGACCACGCCGAGCTCGTCCGCGCGGACGCGCCCCGCCACCAGGCGCGCCGACTCCGCGGTGTCCACGAGGACCCCCTCAGCGACCGACCCGAGCGCGGCCGCGATCGCCGCCTCGTATCCCGCCTGCACCTGGACGGCGTCGCCGACGAGGCCGCGGATGCCGTCCCCGCCGCGCGCGATCAGCTCGCTCGCCCCGCCGCGCACGTCCAGCGCGCGCCCGAGGGTGGCCACCTGTGCGGTCAGTGCGTCCGCCTCGCGTTCGGCGGCGTGCAGACGCTCGCGCAGGCCGGAGACCTCGTTCTCGGCGTCGGTCGCCCGGCGTTGGGCCTGCTCGTACGCCGCCGCATGCTCGGCGGAGATCTCCCCGGCCACGAGCTCCGGGTCGACTCCCGCCAGGACCTCCGCGGCCTCCGCGCGCCGATCGAGCGCGCCCTCGAGCGCACGACGCTGACGCTCGACCGCCGCGGTGACGGCGGCCAGTGCCGATGCGGCGGCCTCCGCCGATCCGCGCAACGACGTCAGCCGCATGTCATGTTCGGACACCAGTGCGCTCTGCGCGGAGATGTCGGCGTCCAGCGCGTCGAGCTCGTTGCGGGCACGGGAGACCTCTCGGCCGGCCGCGGCGGCCGCATCCTGTCCGTCACCGATTCCCGCGCCGATCTCGTCGAGTTCGGCACGTGCGGCGTCGATCTCAGCCTGCGACACGGTCACCGCGGGCAGCAGCGCCTCCTCGTCTGCGCCGAGCAGCGCCAGCCGTTGCCCTGCCAGCGACGACAGGCCACGGAGTCGCTCCTGCACCTGCTCGAGTCCGAAGGTGACGCTCCGGGCGCGATCCACGGCCTCGGCGCGCTGATCCCCCTCCAGGCGTAGGATCTTCGCCTTTGTCTGGTCGAGCTGATCCTGCAGGACGAGACGCTCCGCACGACGTTCCTGCTCGTTGCGCGCGTGATCCGCGAGATCACGGCGCAGCCCGGTGAGCTCGTCGGCGTAGAGATGTGCCTTCGCGTCGCGCGCCTCCGCCGCGATCGTCGCGGCCTCGCGCGCGACCTCCGCCTGGCGGCCGAGGGGCTTCAGCTGACGACGGATCTCGCCGGCGAGGTCGCTCAACCGAGTGAGGTTGGCCTCCATCGCCTCGAGCTTGCGCAGCGTCTTCTCCTTGCGGCGACGGTGCTTGAGGATGCCGGCCGCCTCCTCGATGAACCCGCGTCTGTCTTCGGGGCTGGCCTGCAGCACCGTGTCCAGCCGGCCCTGGCCGATGATGACATGCATCTCGCGCCCGAGGCCCGAGTCGCTGAGCAGCTCCTGCACGTCCAGCAGGCGGCACGACTCGCCGTTGATGGCATACTCGCTGGCGCCGTTGCGGAACAGCGTCCGGCTGATCGTGACCTCGGCGTATTCGATCGGCAGCGCGCCGTCCGCGTTGTCGATCGTCAGCTGCACCTCGGCGCGGCCGAGCGGACCCCGGGTCGAGGTGCCGGCGAAGATGACGTCGTCCATCTTGCCGCCGCGGAGCGTCTTCGCACCCTGCTCGCCCATCACCCAGGCCAGCGCGTCGACCACGTTGGACTTGCCGGACCCGTTCGGCCCGACGATCGCAGTGACACCGGGCTCGAGCGCGAAGGTCGTCGGCTGAGCGAACGACTTGAACCCTTTGAGCGTGACGCTCTTCAGGTGCATGGAGTTCCTCCGGGTCGGCCGTTCCGGCCTACGCTACCGGAGCACTCGCCCCGGCCTCGACGCCGCGCCTCGTCTTGGGACTCCTCGTCCCGCACTTTTCCGGTCGTGCCATCAGCCCGATCCGGTCAGCGCGGCCACCACCATCGACACCCAGTAGGCCGCCGCAGCGACCACGACGACGACCACCGCGGTGACCCCGATCCGCTGTCGGCCGGTGAGGCCAGTGCGGACCCGCCGTCCCCGGTCCCCGATCGTGAACGCGCCAGACCCTGCGGTCGTCAGCTGTGCCCGTCGGAACGGATCGTCCGTCGCCGTGTCCGCGCGGTCGAGGTCGCCATAGAACCACGTTCGTCGATCGATCTTGTCGGCGAGGAAAGCGACGAGCTCCGCCGCGCGTACGAGCCGCTCGGGCGTGTAGAACGCGTCCATCGGGGCGTAGAGCAACAGACGGTTGTCGACGAACTCGACGTCGCGCACACCGTCCGCATCGACCATGCGGGCCATCACATCGGGTGTGAAGACGTAGAGCGCATCCCGTTCGTAGCCGTTCGGGCAGAAGAGCGAGAAGAACGAGTCGAAGTCGCCTTCGAGGCCGAGCTGTGCGCAAAATAACATCCTCGGTGAAGACGTCCTCGAGGTCGGCTATCTCTTCAACCGAACCTACTGGCACCAAGGGTATGCAATTGAGGCGGCCCGAGCCTGCCAAAACTATGCGTTCGAGCGTCTGGGAGCAGAACCCGTCTGGGCGCAGGTGCGCGACGCTAACGTCGCCTCGATGAAGGTCGCGATCCGACGTGGAATGACAGTGCGCGGTCGTTTCGAGAAGCAACATAGAGGGGTCACGATGCCACACCTTGCCTTCGCAGCGGATCATGTCGGAACCGCTTGACTTCACCGCCGCCGCTGACACCGCGGGCAGAAGTGCGACGAGCGGT
>JAATGR010000191.1 GCA_015654575.1 Actinomycetales bacterium | reverse complement strand
TCGATGACGGTGATGCCGTCGGGCGCGATGGAGCTCTGCGGGAGGAGTCCCACCTGGCGGGCGAGCTCGCGGCTGCGCACCGTGGCGATGTCCCGCCCGTCGAGCACGACGGCGCCTTCCTGCGGTTTGATCAGGCGGGCGAGCGAGCGCAGCAGTGTCGATTTTCCGCACCCGTTCGGCCCGATGATGACCGTGAAGGATCCGTCGGGTATCGATGCATCGAGGCCTTCGATGATCCGACGGTCGCCGTACCCGGTGGAAAGGCGCTCCGCCTGCAATCGGGAGCTCGTGATATCGGTCACCGCTTCTTCCTTCCGGAGGTGGCGAGGAGCCACACGAGGTATCCGCCGCCCAGGCACAGCGTCACGACGCCAACGGGCAGCTGTGTCGTGCCGAGCAGCGTTCTGGCGATGAGGTCACTCGCCAGCAGGAGGGTGCCGCCCAGGACAGCGGCCGGCAGGATCCTCACGCCGGGCGCACCGCCCAGCCGCATCGCGAGCTGGGGTGCGGCCAGGGCGATGAACGCGATCGGTCCTGCTGCTGCGGTCACGATCGCGACCAGCGCGATCGCGAGGAGCAGCATCCAGATGCGCACGATGTTCGTGCGCACCCCCAGAGCTTGCCCGACGTCGTCGCCCATCTCCATGACCCGCATGTCGGCCTCGAGCACGAGGAGGATGGGAAGGGCGACCACGAGCGCGATCAGGACGGGGGTCGTGTGGCTCCAGGCGATGTCGGCGAGGGTGCCCGCGCCCCAGCTCGCTGCGGAGATGGCGTTCTCGACCTGCATGGCGGTGAGCGCCCAGGTGTTGAACGCACCGAGGAAGAGGCTCACTCCGATGCCGACGACGATGATCCGCATGCCGGTGATGCCACGTTTATTGGCCAAGAAATAGACCACGACGCCGGTGAGCAGTCCTCCGGTCAGCGCGCCGAGGGAGGTCCCCAGAGAGGAGCTCGAGCCGAGGAGCATGACCAGCAGCGCACCCGTGTAGGCACCGCTCGAGAAGCCGATGATATCGGGACTGCCGAGCGGGTTGCGGGTGATCGACTGGAAAACCGCACCGCCGATCGCCAGGGCTGCTCCGCCGAGAAGCGCGAACACGGTCCGAGGCAGACGCCACTCGAGAATCGTGCGCGACGTGTAGCTGCTGGCATGGCCGGAGAAGGCGTCGAAGACATCGCCGAGGCCCAGGCCGGCGCTGCCGATCGTGAGCGAGAAGACACCGAGCGCGAGCGCGAGGATGGTGATGACGGCCGTCGTGATCGCCGACCGTGCCTCGATGCGAGCGCTGAAGGCGCCGAGACGCACCGGCCGGATGCTTGCCGGCCAGGTGATCGGAACGGTGCCCGCTGAACCGTCGGGGTGCGATGGCGCCTGGGAGGCGGTCATAGTCCGCGCGCCCCCTTCCGCCGCGTCAGCGCGATCAGCACCGGGGCTCCGATGAAGGCCGTGACGACGCCGGCCGGCAGCTCGCTCGAAACGACCAATCGCCCGACGATGTCGGCCGACAAGAGCAGGATCGGGGCAGCGATGAGACTCAACGGCATGATCCAGCGCTGATCCGGCCCGACGAAGGTTCGCAACGCGTGCGGCACCATCAGGCCGACGAAGGCGATCGGCCCGGCCGCCGCCGTGGCCGCGCCGCACAGCAGGGTCACGGCGACGACACCGGCGACTTTGGTGAGTCCGGGCTTCGAGCCGAGCGCGAGGGCCACGTCGTCGCCGAGCGCGAGCGCGTTGAGCGAACGCGGGAGGACAAGCGCGATGACCGTTCCCACGACGATGAAGGGCAGCACCGGCCAGAGGGTGTCGAACTGTCGGTTCTGGAGGGAACCGGCGCTCCAGAACCGGACTTTGTCGAACAGGTCGGAGTTCGTCAGCGTCAGCGCATAGCTCACGCCCGAGAGCACGGCGCCGAACGCCGTCCCCGTCAGGACGAGCTTGGTGGGCGTTCCTCCGGCCCGGCCTGTCGTGCCGATGCCGTACACGACGACCGAGGCGACGAACGCCCCGAACAACGCGAACAGCACATGCCCGGCGGAGAGGGATGATCCGAAGAACAGAGCGGCGATGACCACAGCGGTGTACGCACCGGCGTTCACCCCGAGGATGCCCGGGTCGGCGAGCGGATTACGCGTGATCGCCTGGATGATCGTCCCCGCGAGCCCCAGAGCGATGCCGACCACGATGGCGAGGAGCGTGCGGGGAACTCGGTAGTCGCGCACCAGCAACGCCGGGGTCGAACCGTCGTCATGCCACAACGCGTTCCACGCGTCCGTCACGGAGATGCTCCCCGATCCGACAAGGAGGCTGACGATCGACAGCAGGAGCAGAAGGATCGCGCCGACGATCATGACGACGACTCCTCGACTCGCCGCACGGGGCGGGGCGGACGTGCGCGAGCGCACCGGGGCGATCAGGGTCATTCGGTCTCCTCCTCTGATCGGAGAACGGACCGACGAGACGACAGCGGGTGACCACCTGCGGCGACGATCATTCCATCCGTTCCGACTGTCCGGCCCGCCAGTACCCCATGAAGGCGACCCGCTTCCGGTCCACCCCGTGGCCCTGCACGAGCAGGCGTCGCAGCGTCTTCACCGCCGCCGACTCCCCCGCGATCCAGGCGTAGAACTCGCCGTCCGCGTCGGCGGGGCTGTCCCACAGCAGCTCCCGGTCGACGTCGACGTCCTCCAACTCCTGCGGCCGGGGTGCGGCGGCCGCGTCGAGCACCGCCCGCGCGGAGCGTGTCCAGGCGGCGACCGCCTCGATGAGCGCCTCGCCGTAGGGGCGCTCGTCCCGCGCGATCCACCGCACCCGTGCCTGCGGGGCTGTGACCCTCAGCTCGTCCGCCGCAGTGGGCACCTCGATGAAGGCATCCGCGTCGTGCTCGGCGCCGAGGCTCTCCAGGATCGCGCAGATCGCCGGCGCCGCGGTCTCGTCTCCGGCCAGCAGCAGCCGTCTCGCGGTGCCGGGGTGCCAGTCGTAGCCGCCGCGGGCCTGCGCACCCCGTTCATCGGGACCGACCAGCAGCAGACGCTGCCCGGCGGCGGCAGTCGCCGCCCATGCGCCGGCCGGCCCCTCGTCGCCGTGCACCACGAAGTCGACCTCGATCCGCGCGGCGGCGCGGTCCACGCCACGGACGGTGTACGTACGGAACGGGTTGCGCTCGGCCACCGGCAGCGCACGCCACCGGTCGTACCAGTCGCCCCTCGCATCGCGCTGCCCGAGGTCGGCGAAGCTGCCGTCCGCGTGGGGCAGGATCACCTTGATCCGCTGGTCGGGCCCGGCGACCCCGAAGTGTTCGAAGTCGTCTCCGCCGAACGTGATCCGCACGAAGTGGGGGCTCAGTCGCCGGACGTCGATCACGTCGGCGGCATATGGTCGGTAGGAAGGTCGGGCGGGGCGAATGCTCGTCACTGCGTTAGGTTACCCTTACCCGCCGATCGCTTCAACGGACAGCTGTCACAGAAGCGTACCGATCCGGCGCACCGCCTCGGTCAGCACCTCTGGCGCGCAGCCGACGTTCACCCGCACGTGCCCCCGGCCGCCCTGCCCGAACTGGGGCCCGCGGTGCAGCGCCACGCGCGCCTCGCGCAGGATCTTCGACCCCGGATCCTCGCCCCAGCCGAGCGAGGACAGATCGACCCACGCCAGGTATCCGGCATCCGGGATGCGGAACCGGGCTCCGGGCACGTGCTCGGCGAGCAGCTCGGCCAGCAGGCGGTGGTTCGCCGCGATGGCCGCCTGCGCCGCATCCAGCCACGGATCGCTCTCCGGCGAGAACGCGGCGACGCCCGCGATGGCGCCGAACAGGCCGGTGCGCCACCGCACCTCGTCGGGCAGTCCCGCGACCGCAGCGGAGGTGTCCCGATGGGCCGTGATCATGAGCGCGCACTTCAGCCCGGCGAGGTTGAACGCCTTGCTCGCGGACGTCACGGTGTAGCCCACCCGGGCGGCGGTCTCCGACGCCGACAGGAAGGGGATGAAGCCGGGACCTGCCAGCGGCGCGTGGATCTCATCGCTGATCACGACCGCCCCGAAGCCCGCCGCGATGTCGGCGAGCTCGCGCAGCGTCTGCGCGGAGTGCACGGTTCCGGTCGGGTTGTGTGGGCTGCACAGCAGGATCGCCCGCGCACCGCCCGCGAAGGCCGCCTCGATCCCGAGCAGGTCGAGCTCGAACCCTTCGTCCGTCTCGCGCAGCGGCACCGCCTCGACCACGGCGCCCGCCTCGGGCACGGCGTCGAAGAAGGGCGGGTACACCGGAGGGGTGACGATCACCCGGTCGCCCGGGCTCGTCACGCGGCGCAGCAGCTCCACCACGCCCATGATGACGTCTCCGGTCGTGACAATGCCCGCAGGAGACACCTCCCAGCCGAACCGTCGCCGGGCGAAGCCCGCATAGGCGTCGCGGATGCCGGGATCACCCGGGGTGTAGCCGGTGTCCCCTACGGACACCGCCTCGGTCAGCGCCTCGGTCACGGCGGGCGCCAGCGGGAAGTCCGTCTCCGCCACGAACAGCGGCAGAACGTCTTCCGGGTAGGCCCGCCACTTGACGCTCTTCCGCCGGCGCAGCTGGTCGAGCGGGAGCGCGGTCAGAGGTTCCACGGACACCGCGGGAGGGTCAGATCGCGAAGCCGAGGGCGCGCATCATGTCGCGGCCGTCGTCGGTGATCCGCTCCGGACCCCACGGTGGCATCCACACCCAGTTGATCCGGAACTGCTCGACGATGCCGTCGAGCGCCTGGCCGGTCTGCTCCTCCAGGACGTCCGTGAGGGGACAGCCGGCGCTGGTCAGCGTCATGTGGATCACCAGAGCGTCGTTCTCGTCGTCCCAGGCCAGGTCGTAGATCAGGCCGAGATCGACGACGTTGATCCCCAGTTCCGGATCCATCACGTCTTTGAGCGCCTCGGTGACCTCGTCATACTTCTCCGGGTTCAGCGTCGCGGTCATGGCCCGAATCCTACGCGTCCAGGGCCGCGTCGGCTGGCAGGAACCGGTCGTAGCCCTCGTTCTCGAGCTGCTCGGCGAGTTCCGGACCGCCCTCCTCGACGATCTTGCCCTTGACCATGACGTGGACGAACTCGGGGCGGATGTAGCGAAGGATGCGGGTGTAATGCGTGATCAGCAGCACCCCGAGGCCGGTCGCCGCCTTGGCCCGGTTCACTCCCTCCGACACGATCTTCAGCGCGTCGACGTCGAGGCCGGAGTCGGTCTCGTCGAGCACGGCGATCGTCGGCTTCAGAAGTTCGAGCTGCAGGATCTCGTGACGTTTCTTCTCACCGCCGGAGAATCCCTCGTTCACGTTGCGCTGCGCGAACTTCGGGTCCATCCGCAGGTTCTTCATCGCATCCTTGACCTCTTTGGTCCAGGTGCGGATGGCCGGCGCCTCGCCGTCGATGGCGGTCTTCGCCGTACGCAGGAAGTTCGTGACGGTGACGCCGGGGATCTCGACCGGGTACTGCATGGCCAGGAACAGGCCGGCGCGGGCCCGCTCGTCCACGGTCATCGCGAGGACATCCTCGCCGTCGAGGAGGATCGAGCCGCCGGTGACCGTGTACTTCGGGTGGCCGGCGATCGTATAGGCGAGCGTCGACTTGCCGGAGCCGTTGGGGCCCATGATGGCGTGCGTCTCACCCGTGCGGACCGTCAGATCGAGACCGTTGAGGATGGCGGTGGTGCCGGCCTCGGTTTCGACCGTGACGTGCAGGTCGGTGATCTGGAGAACGGACATGTTCAGACTTCCTTTGTGAGTGCGGGGTCGATGATCACGTCGTCGCCGTCGATCGTGACTTCGAAAACCGGGACCGGCTCGTAGGCCGGCAGATTGAGGGGGCGACCGGTGAGCAGCGAGAAGGCCGAGCCGTGTGCCCAGCATTCGAGCGTCTCGCCTTCGACGAAACCATCCGAGAGGGAGATCTCACCGTGCGTGCAGGTGTCGCCGATCGCGTGGACCGCGCCCTTGCCGTCGAGCACCACCGCGATGGCGACGCCGTCGACGACGACCCGGTGCGCCTCGTCCTGAACGAGATCGCTGAGACCGCAGACGCGGGATCCGCTCACGCCTCCGCCCCTTCTCGCAGTTCGCGCTCGATCGCCTCGACGAGTTCGTGCTCCAACTCCGGCACTCCGGTCTTTTGCGCGATCTCGCTGAGGAAACCGAGGACGACGAGCCGCCGGGCCTCCGACTCCGTGATGCCCCGTGCCTGCAGGTAGAAGAGCTGCTCGTCATCGAACCGGCCGGTGGCACTCGCGTGTCCGGCGCCGACGATCTCGCCGGTCTCGATCTCGAGGTTGGGGACAGAATCGGCCCGCGCGCCCTCGGTCAGCACGAGGTTGCGGTTCGCCTCGTAGGAGTCGGTGCCGACCGCGTCGGGTCCGATGAGGACGTCACCGATCCACACCGTGTGCGCGGATGCTCCCTGCAGAGCGCCCTTGTACAGCACGTCGCCGATCGTGTGCGCCCCCTTGTGGTGCAGGTAGACCTGGCTCTCCAGGTGCTGACCGGCGTCCGCGAAGGCGAGGCCGAAGAGCCTCCCGTGCGCACCGGAGCCTGCCAGCTCGACGGAGGGATTGACCCGCACGACTCCCCCGCCGAGGCTGACCACGACGTGGGTCAGCTGGGCGTCCTTGTCGACGCGCGCCTGATGCGATGCGAGATGGATCGTCCCCGGCGCCCAGCGCTGCACCGATACCAGTGTGAGCGAGGCCCCGTCGCGCACGATGATCTCGACGTTCTGCGCGAGCTGCGCGCTGCCGTCGTGCCGGAGCACGATCGTGGCCTTCGAGTTCTGCTGCGCGTCGACCACGATGTGCTCGAACGCGACGCCGCCGAGTCCGTGCAGCCCAAGGACGATCGGCTCGGACAGCTCCTCGCCGGCGGGAACGCGCACCAGGTGCGCACGCCGGTCCTTCTGCCAGACGGATGCCGCCACGACGTCCTCCGGCCGGAAGACTTCACCGCGCGGCGACTGACCGATCTCGAGCTGCCCGGTCTCCCGTCGGTCGTTCCCACTGATCTCCACGGTCACCGCGTCGGGATCCGCCGTGGTCTCGGGCGCGATCAGCGCGCCCAACCGGTCGACCGGCGTGTACTTCCAGTTGACCTCGCGTCCAGTCGGCACGCCGAAGTCGGCGGGATCGAAAGAGGTCAGGCGCTCGGAGCGCGTCTGCACCGGGACGAACGATGCGGCAGGATCGATATGGCCCTCGGCGCCAGTCGCCGGGGCCGTGGTGACGGAACTCATCAGCCGACGGACCCTTCCATGCCCATCTCGATGAGTTTATTGAGCTCGAGCGCGTACTCCATCGGCAGTTCCCGGGCGATCGGCTCGATGAAGCCGCGAACGATCACGGCCATCGCCTCGTCCTCGGGGAGCCCGCGGCTCATCAGGTAGAACAGCTGCTCCTCGCTGACCTTGGAGACCGTCGCCTCGTGCCCCAGCTGCACGTCGTCGACGCGGATGTCGATGGCCGGGTAGGTGTCGCTGCGCGAGATCGAGTCGACCAGCAGCGCGTCGCAGCGCACCGTGTTCGCGGAGTGATGCGCGTTCGCGTCGACACGGACCTCGCCGCGGTAGCCCGCCCGGCCGCCGCCGCGGGCGATCGACTTGCTCACGATCTACGAGGTCGTGTACGGCGCGATGTGGACCATCTTCGCGCCGGCGTCCTGGTGCTGGCCGGGGCCGGCGAAGGCGACCGAGAGCGTCTCGCCGCGGGCGTGCTCGCCGACGAGGTAGACGCTCGGGTACTTCATCGTCACCTTCGAGCCGATGTTCCCGTCGATCCACTCCATCGTCGCGCCCTCGTG
>JAATGR010000217.1 GCA_015654575.1 Actinomycetales bacterium | reverse complement strand
CTGGTCGAACTCGTCCAGCACGTCGTACAGTCCGCTTGCTTCGGTGCCGGGCTTCACGGCCACGCCGGCCCGCGCCCCGATGGCGCGCAGTCGCCGGGCAAGCGCAACCGCGTCGTGAGCGGCCTCGAGGTGGAAGGTCACGGATGCCGCGCCGAGCTCCGCGTAGTCGGGCGCCCAGCGATCCGGGTCGTCGATCATCAGGTGCACGTCCAGCGGAACGGGACTGGTCTCCTGGATCCGGCCCACCATCTGCGGCCCGAACGTCAGGTTCGGCACGAAATGGTTGTCCATCACGTCGACGTGCACGAAGTCAGCCTGGGCGATCCGCGCCAGCTCCGTCTGCATGTTGACGAAATCAGCCGACAGGATCGAGGGATTGATTCGGATGCCGCTCACCGCCCCATTATCCCGTGGCGTCCCTTCGCGCGTCCGCCGGCTTGCTCGGCGGACGCGCGAAGGGTTGACTCGGATCATGCGAGTGACCAAGCACGAACACGCCGCGCTCACCCTGGAGAAAGACGGGCGGAAGCTGATCGTCGACCCCGGGGACTATACGAGCCCCATCGAGGACCTCACCGGCCTGGCGGGCGTCGTCATCACGCACGAGCATGCCGACCATTGGTCCCCGGCCCAGCTGGACCGGATCATCGACGCGGCGCCGGGTATCCCGATTCTGGCGCCGGAGGGCGTCGCTCGGGCGGCGGCCGGCTACCCGATCACCGTGGTGCGGCCGGGCGAGCGGGTCGAACTTTCGCCGTTCCGGCTGGAGTTCTTCGGCGGCCGGCACGCGGTCATCCACGAATCGATCCCGGTCGTGGACAACGTCGGGCTGCTCGTCGACGACGGCTTCTACTATCCGGGCGACTCCTACGCCCTCCCCGGCGCGGCGACCGTCGACCTGTTGGCCGCACCGATCGGCGCACCCTGGCTGAAGATCGGCGACGCGATGGACTTCGTCCTCACCGTCGCGCCCCGTCGGGCGTTCGGCACGCACGACGTGACCGTGTCGCAGATCGGCCGGGCGCTCGGCCGCGTCCGCCTGCGCTGGGCGACAGAGCAGCACGGCGGCGACTTCCTGGAGCTGGAACCGGGAGACAGCGTCGAGGTGTGACACGCACGACGGGGATGCCACGGGACCGATCGCCCGCGGCATCCCCGTCGTGGTTCGACTACTGTGCGTCGAGGTCCGTCTGAAGCAGCGTCGCGAGCTCGTCGAGCGCCTGCTCGGCGCCTTCGCCCTCCGCCTTCAGAGTCACGACGGTGCCCTGGGTCGCTCCGAGTCCGATGATCGACAGGATGCTGCCGGCGTTCAGGTCGGGCCCGCCTTCCACGGCGATCGTGATCGGGGTCTTCTTCTCCTGGACTGCCTGCACGAACAGCTTCGCGGGGCGGGCGTGCAGGCCCGAGGCGCTCGCGATGGTGGCCTGGCGTTCTGCCATGGTTCTTCTCCTTGTTCGATCCCGTTTCACGCCGCTGCGGCGACCGTCGAGGTCTCCTCCGACGCGGCGACGCCACGACGGCCGACCCACTTCTTCAGGGCAACCGCGATGAGCGCGGTGACGACGGTACCCGCTACCAGCGCCAACAAGAAACCCCACACCGGATCGATCGCGAAGAACACGAAGATGCCGCCGTGCGGCGCCAGTGACGACACCCCGAGAGCCATGCTGAGCCCGCCCGCGATGGCACCGCCGACGAGGTTCGCAGGGATGACGCGCAGCGGGTCCGCGGCGGCGAACGGGATCGCGCCCTCGCTGATGAAGGCCGCGCCCAGCAGCCAAGCCGCCTTGCCGTTCTCGCGTTCCACCGGGGTGAACACGCCTCGCGCCAGCACCGTGGAAGCCAGCGCCATCGCCAGCGGCGGAACCATGCCCGCAGCCATCACCGCAGCCATGATGAGGAACGGCACGGCGTGGATGTCGCCCGTCGACGCGCTGGCAAGCCCGGCGGTCGCGAACGCGTACGCCACCTTGTTGACCGGTCCGCCGAGGTCGAAGCACATCATCAGGCCGAGGATCACGCCCACAATCACGATCGCCCCGGTGCCGGCGAGGCTGGTCAGCCCGTCGTTCATGACCTCCATCAGCCAGGCGATCGGACGCCCCAGGAACAGCAGCATCAGTCCCGACGCGACGATCGAGCCGAGCAGGGGGATGATCACGACCGGCATCAGGCCGCGCAGCCAGCGCGGCGTGTTGAGGCGGGCGAGCCACCACGCCACCACCCCCGCGAGCAGGCCGCCGATGATGCCCCCGATGAACCCGGCGTTCATCAGCACCGCCACCGCACCGGCGACGAAACCCGGAGCGATTCCAGGTCTGTCGGCGATCGCGAACGCGATGTAGCCGGCCAGCGCCGAGACGAGGAATCCCATCGACGTGGATCCGATCATGTACGCCACCGAGCCGAGGTATTGGCCGATCGGACCGAGCGGAGACGTGATGTCTGTCGTCGGCAGATCCCAAAGCGAGTTCTGGAGGATCACGGTCGCGGCGTTGGTCGTGACCTGGTAACCGCCGAGCAGGAAGCCCAGGGCGATCAGCAGACCGCCGCCGGCGACGAAGGGAATCATGTAGCTGACTCCGGTCAACAGCACCCGCTGGATCTTCGTGCCGAACGACTCCGTCCCCGCCTGCTGGGCGGTGGTCGCCCCTGCGGTGCCGGCCACGCGCGGCGCATCCGAGTTCTTCGCGGCCGCGACGGCCTCGGCGATCAGCTCGGCCGGGTGCTCGATGCCCCGCTTGACGCCGGCGCGGATCACCGGCTTCCCGGCGAAACGCGCCGGCTCCCTGACGTCCACGTCGACGGCGAAGATGACCGCATCCGCGTTCGCGATGACGTCCTGCGGAAGAGCCTTGTAGCCGCTGGATCCCTGCGGCTCGACGATGAGGTCGACGCCCGCTTCCTCTCCCGCAGAAGTCAACGCGTCAGCGGCCATGAAGGTGTGCGCGATGCCCGTGGCGCAGGCCGTCACGGCGACGATGCGCGCCGGACGGCCGTCGATGGAGAGCGCACGCGATGTCGGGGCGGCGGCGCGAGCCGTCTCCTCCTCGGTCGCCGTCGGAAGGGGCTCCTCCTCCCCCACCGCGCGACGCACGATGTGGACGACCTCGGCGGGGTCCGAGGCCGCGCGCAACGATGTCGTGAAGTCGGCCTGCATCAGGCTGCGGGCCAATTTCGACAGCACCGCGAGGTGCGCCTCGGCCGCGTCGGCGGGCGCCGCGATGAGGAACACGAGGTCGGCGGGTCCGTCCTCGGCGCCGAAGTCGACCGCGGGTGCGAGACGGGCGAAAGCGAGCGTGGGGGTGGTGACCGCGGGGCTCTTCGCGTGAGGGATGGCGATCCCGCCGGGCAGCCCGGTCTCGTCCAGCTCCTCGCGTGCCCAGGCATCGGCGAACAGCGCCTCAGCGTCGGTCGCCCGTCCTTCGGCCACCACGCGCGAGGCGAGCGCGCGAAGGACGGCGGCCTTGTCGGCGCCGAGACCCACATCCAGGGAGACGAGCGCCGGGGTGATGATGTCGGACATAGTGTGACCTCCTTGGTCGATGTCAGGGAAAGGACGGAGCGGATCAGATCGGTCGGACCGGAAGGTCCGGCTCGACGAGGTCCGACCGCGTCGGAGCCTGCGTTCCGGGAAGCGATGCGGCGGCGGCGCCGTAACGGATGGCGCTGCGGAGTCGCTCCGCAGGCCCTGCGCCCTCGAGATCGGCGAGCAGGTAGCCCGCCAGCGAGCTGTCGCCGGCACCGACGGTGCTGACGACCCGGATCACGGGCGGACGCCCGACCCACGAGCCGTCCGGGGTGACGAGCACCGCCCCGTCACCGCCGAGCGTCACCAATGCGGTGCCGACCTGCCGCGGGACGAGCGCCCGCGCCAGCTCCGACATCGCGACCGCCAGATCGTCACCGGTCGGGATGGAGTCGACCGGGAACGCACCGCCCGTGAGCTCCGCGAGTTCCTCGTCGTTGGGCTTGATGAGATCCGGTGCGGCGCTCTCGACGACCGCGGCCAGCGCCGCGCCAGAGGTGTCGACTGCGATGCGGGGGGCGCCGCCATCGGAACGCACCTCGCGGATGACATCGACGTAGAACCCGTCGCCGGCACCGGGCGGCACGGAGCCCGCGAGCACGAGCCAGAGCGCCCCTTTGGATGCCGCGACCACCGCCGCGATGAGGGAACGACGCTCGGCGGAATCGAGCGGAGCACCCGGCAGGTTGATCTTGGTCGTCTCCCCCGCTGGGTCGAGGATCGTGAGGTTCGAGCGGACCCGCCCCCGCACCCCCACCGTGCGGACCGGGATGCCGGCGCTCGCCAGGAGCGCTCCGTAGGGGTCGTCATCGGCCAGCGGGAGCACGGCCAAGGTCGCCGCGCCGGCTCTGGCGACCACGCGCGAGACGTTGATTCCCTTGCCCCCGGTGTCGTCGCGAGACGAGATGGCCCCCTGCACCTGGCCCGGCTGCAGCGGCGCGGACAGCGACACCGCGCGGTCGAGCGAGG
>JAATGR010000068.1 GCA_015654575.1 Actinomycetales bacterium | reverse complement strand
GGTCGATGCCCAGGATCCGCCCGGCGATCGCGGTCGCGTACTCCCAGACGATGAACTGAGCGCCGAGCGATCCGGAGATCAGCACCTCGCCCTCGTGACGCTCGAACAGGCGGTCGTGGTGCGCGTCATCGACGAACCGCACGATCTGAAGGTCTGCGGGAGGGTTCTCCGCCTCGGGGGAGACCGGCAGCAGCACGACGGGCAGGATGCCGGTGCCGTCCTTCCCGGTCGATTCGGCGATGAGCTGCTCGATCCAGTCGGGCAGACCCGCGATGTGCGTGCCGTCGGAGATGAGCCCCAGCTTGTCCGCGCGGGGCTCGCCGCCGGCGATCGCCGCGGCCAGGACCAGCGCGGGGTTGCGAGGGTCGTCGATCGCGACCTCCAGCAGGGTCGCCTCGGCCTCGTCCAGCAGCTCGCCGATGTCGGCGCCCGCCAGGCCCGCCGGCACGAGTCCGAAGGCCGTCAGCGCGGAATAGCGGCCGCCGACCGTCGGATCGGCGGTGAAGACCCGGTATCCGTCGGCCCGGGCCGAGGCGTCCAGCGGCGACCCCGGATCCGTGACGACGACGATCCGTTCGGCCGGATTGATTCCGAGGTCGCGGAAGGCCGCCTCGAACGCCCGCTTGGCGGAATCGGTTTCCACCGTCGATCCGCTCTTGGAGGAGACGACCAACGCCGTCTGTGCCAGGCCGCCGGTCTCGGCGTCGCCGTCGAGCGCCGCCAGGACCTGACCGGGGGAGGTGGAATCCAGGACGACGAGCGGCACGCCTGCGGTCTGCGCGATAACCTCGGGAGCGAGGGACGATCCGCCCATGCCGGCGAGCACGATCCGCGTGACACCTTCAGCGCGGAGGACCTCCCGCAGGGTCTCGATCTCCGAGACCAGGGGCCGCGATACGCTGACGGCGTCGACCCATCCGAGGCGCGTGCCCGCCTCCGTCTCGGCGTTGGCGCCCCACAGCGTCGCGTCCTGCGCCGTGATGCCGGACGCGACGAGGGAGGCGGCCAGCGCCGGCACCGTCTGGTCGGCCACGTCACGGACGCGTCCGCTGAGGTGAAGGTCGAAACTCACCGGGTGTGCTCCAGCGCGGTGGTGACGGTCTGCTGTAGGTCGCGCCAGGAGACGATGAACTTCTCCACGCCTTCGTCCTCGAGGACCTGGGTGACGTCGGCGAAGTCGACTCCGACGCGGGCGAGGTCGTCGAACACCGCGTGCGCGTCGGCGTAGTTCCCGGTGATCGTGTCGCCGGTGACGTCGGCGTGGTCGTAGGTGGCCTGCAGCGTCTTCTCCGGCATGGTGTTCACGGTGCCCGCCGCGACCAGTTCGGTCACGTACAGGGTGTCGGGAAGCGCCGGGTCTTTCACGCCGGTCGAGGCCCACAGCGGACGCTGGACGCGGGCGCCGCCGGCGACAAGCGCGCGGACGCGTTCGGTGGCGAACGCCTGCTCGAACAGCTCGTATGCGAGCCGGGCGTTCGCCAGACCCGCCTTGCTCTTCAACGCCAGCGCCTCGTCGGTGCCAATGCCGGTGAGCCGCTTGTCGACCTCGGTGTCCACCCGGGACACGAAGAAGGAGGCGACGGATTCGATCGTCGACACGTCGATCCCGGCGTCGCGCGCCTTCTCGACCCCTGCCAGGTATGCCTCGATGACCTCCGCGTACCGCTCCAGCGAGAAGATCAGCGTCACGTTCACGCTGATGCCGGACCCGATCACCTCGGTGATGGCCGGGAGCCCCGCCTTGGTCGCCGGGATCTTGATCAGCGCATTGGGGCGATCGACCTTCGCCCACAGCTTCTTCGCCTCCGCGATGGTGGCCTCGGTGTCGTGCGCCAGATAGGGGGACACCTCGATCGACACACGGCCGTCGACGCCCCGGGTCGAATCGAACACCGGGCGGAAGATGTCGGAGGCGGCCTGCACGTCCTCGGTGGTCAACGCGAAGATCGCGGCATCGGCATCCGCGCCCGACCGGGCCAGATCGGCGAGAGCGGCCTGGTACGAGTCGTCGTTCTGGTTGCCGATCGCGCCCTGGAAGATCGTCGGGTTCGTGGTCACCCCCGTGACCGTGCGCGAAGCGATCAACTCCGCGAGGTTGCCGGAGACGATGCGCGAACGCGACAGGTCGTCCAGCCAGATGCTGACGCCGGCGGCGGCCAACTGCTCGGTGCGGGTGCTCACTTGTTCTCCTCAATGGTCGCGACCGCCGCATCCACGACGGCTTCGGTCGTGAAACCGAACTTCTGGAACAGCGTCTTGTAATCGGCCGATGCGCCGAAGTGCTCGATCGAGATCGACCGGCCGGTGTCGCCGACCAGACCGCGCCAGCTCAGGTCGGTGCCGGCCTCGACCGAGACCCGCGCCTTCACCGAGCTCGGCAGCACCGATTCGCGGTAGTCCGCGTCCTGCTCGGCGAACCACTCGAGGCTGGGAACGGACACCACGCGGGCGCCGATGCCGGTCTCCGCGAGCGCGGCGCGAGCCTCGACGGCCAACTGCACCTCGGAGCCGGTGGCGATGAGGATCACGTCGATCCGGCCCTCGGGTGCCTCGGCCAGCACATAGGCGCCGCGGACGGTGCCGGATGCGGCGGCGAAGGTGTCTCCGGCGGCCGCACCGTCGCCGCGCGCGAAGACGGGGAGGTTCTGCCGGGTCAGCGCGATGCCCGCGGGGCCCTGATGACGGCGCAGCAGTTCGAGCCAGGCGACGGCCGTCTCGTTCGCGTCCGCGGGACGCACCAGGGTGAAGTTGGGGATGGCGCGCAGGGTGGCGAGCTGCTCGATCGGCTGATGGGTGGGACCGTCCTCACCGAGGGCGACGGAGTCGTGGGTCCACACGAACAGCGTCGGGATGTTCATGAGGGCGG
>JAATGR010000205.1 GCA_015654575.1 Actinomycetales bacterium | reverse complement strand
GGGCACCGACGCACTCAGCCCACCACCCCCTCAACTACGAAGAGCCACCAATCATTTCCCTATACGTGATGCGACTGTTCGGTGAGCTCGCAGGCGTGCTCGTTGGCGTCGGTACAGTCGCCCTGTTCTGGCTACCAGGTTTGCGCGAAGTCACCGGGTGGGCCGGCGCGGCGGTGCTGCTCGTCTCTTCTGTCCCGCTTCACCTCAACTATCGATGATCACGGAGAAATGAGACCATGGCGAAGGCGAAGGCGGACCCTATCTCCTCAGACAACCAAGAGCGGCTCATCCCACATGACGTAAACGCTGCGGAAGCACAAGTGCGTGGTGGGATTGCCGCGGACGAGCGGCTCGCGGTCCCGACGGGGGCGCGATGGCGTACTGCTTGATCGCATCGATCGCCTCGCGAGGCACCTGCTCCGTGAGGCGATGAGGTCCATGCCCGACTCTTGGAACCACAACACCGCGTACCACGCGGAACTGCTCGCAGCCGTGCCGGCGCGGGGCGGAGATGTGCTCGATGTCGGCTGCGGAGACGGGCTCCTGGTGGAGAGGCTCGCAGCGCGGGCCACGCGGGTGTTCGGCGTCGATCCCGATGCCCAGGCGATTGCGCGAGCGCAACGACGCCTCGCCGGGACGCCCAACGTCCGGGTCATCCTCGGGTCGTTCCTCACCGCAACGGAGCTGGACGGGCGGAGCTTCGATCTGATCACCTGCGTAGCAACGCTCCATCACCTGCCGTTGCTCACCGCGCTCGAACGGATGAAAGCGAAGCTCAATCCCGGTGGCCGCCTGTTCGTCGTCGGCCTGTCGGCGAACAAAGGCGTCTGGGATTGGACCGTCTCCGGGGCGCAATTGCTGCCCGTCCGATTGATGAGCAAGCTGCGCGGCGAAGCGGGATACCCCGACATGACCACCGCCCGCCCCCGGGAGTCGCTCGCCGAGATCCGACGCATCTCTCAGTCCGCGCTTCCGGGGAGCTGCGTGCGCCGTCGCTTCTACTATCGCTACACCCTGACCTGGACGAACGGGGCGGATACGCCCGACACAGCATCACCCGACGCGTGAGGAACGCGCCGACGCGCCTCAGGAGACCGCCGGGGTGATCAGCTGCTGGATAGCTGCGCCGTAGAGCTTCGCGACGCGGCGGCGCCCGTCTGGCGTCGTCCGATCCGTACCGACCTGGTCCCAGGAATGAATCAGCCCGACCATCTGGGCGGACACCAGCCATGCGCGAACGACCGCGTCGGGGCCGGACATCCGTGCGCTGAGCTTGTCCACGAGCAGCCTCCGGATGATGCCTTGGAGATCGAGGCGGACAGCTTCATGGTCGGCCGCGCGGACCAGCGCGGTGAAGGTGCGCCGCATCTCGTCGTGAGCAGGGTCCAGCAGGTAGGTCGCGAGCCGGAATCCCACGGTCTCGAGCTTGCCGTCCAGATGGGGGGCGAAATGTTCATCGAAGCCGATGACGCGGACGAAGAGCTCGTCCTTGGAGCCGAAATGGCGCATCACCAACGTCGGATCGACACCGGCCCGTCGCGCGACGTCGCGGATCGACGTCGCGGAATACCCGTCCCTCGCGAACAGCTCCCGCGCACTCTCCGCGATGGCATTGGCCGTTGGAGCCGCGCCCGACGTGGACTTCCCGGAGGAAACAGCGATGTCTCTCATGAACCTCAGTCAAGCGCCGCCCGCCGTCCCTGTCAACATCGTTGACAGGTTCTGTCTGCACTGTTGACAGCAGGATTTCACCGGGCCTGCATGACGAACGAGGGAACGCGATGCGAGCCGAGGAATCAGAAGCCGAACTCGAGAACGAGGCCGAGTACGTCACCGGAGGCAAAGCGAGACTCTGGCTGGTCACGATCGGCCTGAGGGCCCTCATCGTGTCGCTGTCGCAGTCCCTGCTGATCCCGGTGCTGCCCGCGCTGCCCGCGCAGCTGAACACCTCGAGCGAAACCGTGCAATGGCTGCTGACCTCGACGCTCCTGGTCGCGGCCGTCGCCGTGCCGGTGATGGGGCGCCTCGGGGACATGTGGGGCAAGCGGCTGATGCTTCTCGTCGCCGTCGCCGCGATGCTCGTCGGCTCGCTCATCACCGCGCTGTCCAACGACGTCGTCATCCTGATCATCGGCCGCTCGATCCAAGGCATCTCCGCGGCGGCGATCCCGCTGGGGATCAGCCTGCTGGCCACGCTCCTGCCGAGGAACCGTCGTGCGACGGCGATGGCGACCATCTCTGCCATGCTCGGCGTCGGCGGCGCGCTCGGCCTGCCGTTCGCCGGGCTTCTGGCGGAGAGCGGCGACTTCCACGTCCTGTTCTGGGTGACCGCCGCCGGCTCGGCCATCGCCTTCGTCGGCATCCTGACCTTGGTCCCCGAGCCCCGAGACGCGGCCGGCGGACGGGTCGACATCCTCGGCGCTCTCCTGCTCGGCGGCGCCCTGATCACTCTGTTGCTGCCACTGTCCGACGGCAGCGACTGGGGATGGGGATCATTCACGACGATCATCCTGTTCGTCGCCGCCGCCGTCCTGTTCGTGCTGTTCGGCCTGTGGGAAATCCGCCACACGGCGCCACTGGTCGACCTGCGGTCCATCGGGCGCCGCCCGATCCTCCTGACCAACATCGCCTCGCTGTTCATCGGCTTCGCGCTCTTCGCCTCCCTCATCGGAACCGCGACCTACGTGCAGGCTCCCGTCGCCAGCGGCTACGGATTCGCGACGACGACCCTGGTGGCCGGGCTGACGATGCTGCCGAGCGGTCTGGCGATGCTCGTGCTCTCCCCCGTGGCCGCACGGATGATCAACGGCATCGGTGCGGGACGCACGCTCGCCATCGGCGGCACCGTCATCGCCATCGGGTGGGCCATGCGGATCTTCGTCACCGGCTCGCTCACGGAGATCATCATCGGCAGCACCATCGTCGGCATCGGAACCGGCATCGGCTATGCGTCGATCCCCGCTCTGGTCAGTGAGAACACGCCCCACCACGAACTCGCCTCCGCCAACGGGGTCAACACCCTCGTCCGCTCCCTCGGAAGCTCCCTCGCCAGCGCGCTCGGCGGCTCCATCCTCGCCACCTTCACGATCGTCGTCGGAACCTCCGAACTTCCCTCCCTGACCGGGTACCGCGTGCTGTTCGCCAACTGCGCCGTCGCCGCACTCGTCGCCGCCGTCATCGCGCTGCTGGTGCGAAGCGGCAAGAAGGCACGGTAGCGCGCGGCGTTCCACACCGCGGGTCAGCCGACTCTGCGTAGGAGAGCGACGTTCCGGCGGCGGATGAGACGCCGCAGATAGGGCACGAGGACGAGCCGTTCGGCGAGGAAGCCGAGGATCGGGGACGCTACCGTGAGCGTGTCGGTCACGCGACAGCCGCCGGTGACCTCTTCGAAGACATGCTCATCCGATTTTGGCGCACCGCTCGGCGCTACGACTCCATCGGTCGGGTCTGTGCGCGATCGCGCCTCGGGAAGACGAGTGCCGCCGCGACGGACGCGGCCACCAGGAGCAACGCGGCCACGGTCAGTGCGGCGCGGTAGCCGTCGGCGAGTCCCGCGACCGTCGCATCGGTTCCGGTGGCGTGGGCGGCGACGGACACGAGAACGGCGAGCCCGATGGTGCCGCCGAGCTGGCGAGAGCTGTTGAGCACACCGGATGCCACGCCGGCCTCAGTCGGCGGCAGTCCCTCCGTGGCGGCCGACCCGAGGATCACCATCGCCCCGCCGATGCCGACCGCGCCGAGCAAGCTCGGGCCGATCACACCGGCCCAGATGCTCGTCTCGTCGGGCATCATCCCGAACCAGCCGAGTCCCGCCGCACCGATGACGCCCAGGACGGCGAGCGTCCACCGGGTGCCGATCCGTCGGCGCAGCCGCCCCGCCACCACGATGCCGAGCACGATGAAGACGCAGAACGGCAGGAAGAGCACGCCGGCCACCAGGGGTTCGAGCCCCCACACCTGCTGCATGAACAGCGAGCAGAAGTAGAACGCGGCGAGCTGGCCCGCCGAGAGCAGGAACCCGAACACGTTCGCGCCGGCGACCGTGCGGCGCGCGAAATGCGAGAGCGGCATGATCGGATGCGCGGAGCGGGACTCGACGACCCCGAATGCGAGCAGCAGGAGGATCGCCACCGCGAATCCGCTGAGGGCACGCACGGAAGACCATCCGTCCTCCCCCGCTGCCGACACCGCCCACACGATCGCCGCGACGCCGAGGGTGACGAGCATCGCGCCCGGGACATCCAGCGGCGCCCGGCGGGCGGCACGATCCTGCCGCGGGATGCCCCGGACGGCCGCGACTGCAGCCACCACGATGATCGGCACGTTCACCAGCAGCACGAACCGCCACCCGAGCGTGTCCGAAAGCAGCCCGCTGAGCACCACCCCGACCGCGCCGCCGCCGGCGCCCGCCGCACCCCACAGGGCCATCGCGCGACCACGCGTGCGGCCCTCCGGCAGGTTCGCCTGGATTAGCGCCAGGGATGCCGGTGCCACCAGCGCACCGGCGATTCCCTGGGTAGCCCGGGCGGCGATAAGGACAGCGGGCGACTGTGCCGCGGCGGCGACCACGCTCGCAGCCAGGAAGATCGCCAGTCCGGTGAGCACGATGACGCGGCGTCCGAACAGGTCGCCGAGCCGGCCGCCGAGGAGCAGCAGGCCGGCGAACGTCAGCATGTAAGAGGTGACGACCCACTGCAGGCCCGTCGCGGTGAACCCGAGATCGGTGGCGATCGACGGCAGTGCGACGTTCAGCAGAGCCGCGTCGAGTGAGACGATGAACTGCAGCACGAACACCGTGGTGAGGAGTGCGCCGACATGGCGCAAAGACGAGGCGGACACGAGCACCTTTCGTACGCGTACTAGATTTCGTACACGTACGGACCCTAGTACGCTGACGGCATCCGGACAAGGGAGCAGCGGTGACCGGGAACCTCGACAAAGCAGCAATCGTCGCCGCCGCACGCCGCATGATCGAACGTGACGGCGCCGACGCACTGAGCATGCGCAAGCTCGCTAGGGAGCTGGATTCGCGTCCGATGACGCTGTACTACTACGTGCCCAGCAAGGATGACCTGCTCCTCGCCGTCCTCACCGCGGTGGCCGACGAGATCAGCTGGACGCAGGCGGCGCCGGGCGCCTCCCCCCGCGATGCGATGGTGCAGATCGTCGTTGACATGGCGGAGCGGCTGGGCAGGATCGACTGGATCATCGACATCCTCCGCGCCGGCACGCACGTGGGGCCGCCCGCTCTCATCCTCGCCGATCGCTTCATCTCGGCGGCCTACGCCGCCGGTGCCAGCGCGCAGCAGGCCCTCGACACCTGGCGGTCCTGCTGGTACCTCGTGTCCTCCGAATTGCAATGGCAACGGGGGCTTCGTGCCCGGAGCGCCGCGGAGCAATCCTGGTTCGAACGTATCGACCCGGCCGTGCTCGACAACGTGCCGATCGTGCAGTCCCTCCTGAGCGAGTGGCCGGCGCTTTCTGCCGGATTCGACCTGAAGCAGGCCATCACCCGGCAGATCGACGGGGCGCTGGCCCAGCTCTCACGCGGCGAATAGCGCCCTGGTAAGCGTGGTCCGTGCAATGACCCGTTGCAGAGTCATTCCGGGGCGATATGCGCTACGCGGAGCGTGATCGGGAGATGTTCACGCCGGCTATTGCTGATCGGGAAGGATGACTTCCGGCGTGAAGTGAAGCGCTCTGGGTTTGATGGAGACTCGCGTTATTTGATTCCCAGCAGCCGTTCGGCGGCTGTTTGGTCAGCATAGAACGCTTCCTCGAACTCGGCGGGCGGGACGTCGTCGAGGTAGCCGTGGAGGCGCTGCGTGTTGT
>JAATGR010000146.1 GCA_015654575.1 Actinomycetales bacterium | reverse complement strand
GTGACGCGACGCGCCCGGACGGGGCGGTCCCGCAGCCGGGCGGCATATCCTGGATCGCATGACCGACTCTCCCCGTTCCGGTCTGGCGCTCGACGATCTGAGCGACAGCATCCGGCCCCAGGACGACCTGTTCCGCTACGTCAACGGCAACTGGATCGCCCGCACCGAGATCCCCGACGACAAGGCCCGATGGGGGTCGTTCCACCTGCTGGCCGAGCAGGCTGAGAAGCACGTGCGAGAGATCGTGGAGCAGTCACAGGAGGCCGATCCCGGCACCGAGGCGCGCAAGATCGGCGACCTGTTCACGAGCTTCATGGACACGTCGCGCATCACCGAGATCGGCGCCGAGCCGCTGTGCGACCAGCTGGCGCGCGTCGAAGCCGTCGACTCGATCCCCTCGCTCCTGCGCACCGTCGGCGAGCTCGAGCGCGAGGGCGTCGGGGGCATCATCGACCTCTACGTCGAGCCCGATCCGGGAAATCCTCAGCGGTATGTGCCGTTCCTGCTGCAGTCGGGGCTGACCATGCCGGACGAGAGCTACTACCGGCTCGAGTCGTTCCAGGAGACGCGGGTCGCCTATCGCACCCACATCGAGCGGATCCTGGCCCTCGCGGGCATCCCGGACCCGGATGCCGCCGCCGATCGCGTCGTCGCGCTGGAGACCGAGCTCGCCACGCACCACTGGGACAACGTGCGCAGCCGGGATGCGGTCGCGACCTACAACCTCAAGGGCTGGGACGAGGTCGTCGCGCTCGCCGGCGTCGATCTGCTCCCCTGGCGGGAGGCGGTCGCCCCGTCCCATTCGGACGCGCTGGCGGAGGCGGTCGTCTCGCAGCCGAGCTTCCTCGAAGGACTCGGGACGCTGCTGATCGAGGAGCGCCTTGAAGACTGGAAGGCGTGGCTGCGTTTCAAGGTCGTGCATGCGGCGGCCGCGTTCCTGTCCGACGATTTCGTCGCCGAGAACTTCACGTTCTATGGCACGCAGCTGACCGGTGTGCCCGTCAACCGCGACCGGTGGAAGCGCGGGGTGGGCCTCGTCGAGGCGGCCCTCGGCGAGGCCATCGGCAAGGTCTACGTCGAGCGGCACTTCCCGCCGGCGGCGAAGGAGGCGATGGATGAACTCGTCGGCGACCTCATCGCGGCCTACCGGGAGTCGATCGCTCGGCTCGAGTGGATGAGCCCCGAGACCCGCGAGCGCGCGCGCGCCAAGCTCGACGCCTTCACCCCCAAGATCGGCTACCCGGTGTCGTGGCGCGACTACGAAGGCCTCGAGATCGACGCGGCCGATCTCGTCGGCAACGTGCGTCGCACCCACGTGCACGAGCACGACCGGCAGCTCGGAAAAGTCGGCCGGCCCATCGACCGTGACGAGTGGCTGATGACGCCGCAGACGGTGAACGCCTACTACAACCCGCTCATGAACGAGATCGTGTTCCCTGCCGCGATCCTGCAGTATCCGTTCTTCGACGCCGACCGGGATGCGGCGGCCAACTACGGCGGCATCGGCGCCGTGATCGGACACGAGATCGGGCACGGCTTCGACGATCAGGGAAGCCGCTTCGACGGCGACGGCTCGCTGCGCGACTGGTGGACGGATGCCGATCGCACCGCCTTCGAGGCGCGCACCAGAAGTCTCATCGAGCAATACGACGCGCTCGTGCCCGAGGGACTCTCGCCGGAGCACCACGTCAACGGCGCGTTGACGATCGGCGAGAACATCGGCGATCTGGGGGGCCTCGGCATCGCGATCCGGGCGTACGGGCTCGCGCTCGCCCGCTCTGACGGCGCGGAGGCCGACACCGGACCGGGCATCGAGCCGGGTGCGGAGGCAGACACGGAGGCGGCCCCGGACACCGACATCGAATCTGATTCAGAACCGGCCGTCGCCCCCGTCGGCAAGACGATCGACGGGCTCTCCGGCATCCAGCGCCTGCTGCTGAGCTGGGCGCAGGTCTGGCAGCAGAAGGGACGGGAAGCCGAGACGCTCCGTCTGCTGACGATCGACCCGCACTCTCCGAATGAGTTCCGGTGCAACCAGATCGTGCGTAACATCGACGCGTTCTACGACGCGTTCGGGGTGACCGAGGCTGACGCGCTGTGGCTTGCGCCGGGTGAGCGCGTCACCATCTGGTGAGTCCGTCCGTCGCTTAACGCTGCGCCCGCCCGCCCGCACGCCCGCGAGATCGTCCGTATCGAATCGGAAGGAAGCACCGTGTCCACGCCGTCGGAGCCGACCCGAGGGACGGATGCGGCGCGCCGCGCAAACCGTGGCGGCACCCGCAGGCCGCGCCGGTCGGGCGCGGGACGGCGTTCGTTCACCTCCACGATGAAGGCGCTGGAAGGTGTCGCCGAGAGCGGCATGCAGGTCTCGGTACGCGTCGATGACCTCGACGGCGGTGCGGAGCTCCTCGTCGGCGACGACATCACGAGCATGCCGATCGCCGGCCTGGGGATCGTGCCGCTGCTGATAGAGACGGCGGCGAGGTTCGAATCGGGTGAGCTGAGCCCGCTTGAGATCGTCGAGAAGGAGACGCTGGATCCGGTGGGCGCCTCCGGGCTGTGGCGGCATCTGTTGGCGCCGGCGCTGCCACTGGCCGACCTCGCCGTGCTCGCGGCATCGGCCGGAGACCCGCTTGCCGCCAACGCGTTGCTGGCCAGGGTGGGGCTTCCCGCGGTTCGGGCGCGGATCGACGATCTGGGGCTGACGCGATCCGCCCTCATGGACAGCTTCCGCGATCGCCGGGGGCCGGATGATGCGCCGCATGTCGCGGTCGGCTCGGCCCGCGAGTATGCGCGGCTGTTCGCCTCCCTGGTGAACGCCGATGTCGTCAGCCCCGCCGTCAGCGCGCAGGTGTCGGAGTGGCTGAGCTTCGGGAACGATCTCTCGCTCGTGGCCTCGGCGACAGGCCTCGACCCCTTCGGGCACGATGACGACGAGCACGGGCTGCTGTTCGTGAACAAGACGGGGCGCGCCGTCGGTGTGCGGGCGGAGGCGGGGGTTCTCGCGGGACCTCGCGCGGGCGCGGCGTACGCCCTGTTCGTCTGTTTCGACGATCTATCGATCGCTCATCGGCTGCGCGTCCACGAGGCCTTCCGCACGCTCGGTGTCGACCTCATGGAGTTCGTCTTCTGACCGCACCGTCGGCGAACACCGGCCCGGTGCTGCGCGGTCGTGCGCGCCCTTCCGGGTAACGTTTTATCGTCAGTAGCTGATCCGACGGGGCGCCATGGTGGACGAAAGCGGCGGGGCTGCGCCCGTCGGGCGGCGTCCCACGATGAAGGATGTCGCCGCCCACGCCGGCGTCGGACTCTCCACCGTCTCCCGCGTGGTCAGCGGCGGCAACGGCGTCAGTCGCACCAAGGTGCGCCTCGTCGAGCAGGCCATCGCCGAACTCGGGTTCAGCCGGAACGACTTCGCCCACACCCTCCGCACCGGCACGACCCGGACGATCGGCGTCGTCGTGCGCGTCATCTCCGACCCCTTCTACTCCAGCCTGATCAGCGCCGTCGAGGCGGAGGCGCAGTCGCGCGACCAACTGGTGCTGGTCGCGAACGGCACCGACGACCCGAGCGAGGCGGTCCGCGTGCTGCATCGCCTGATCCGTCGGCGTCTCGACGGGTTGATCGTCACCCCTCCCGACGGCGCGGATCTCTCCTTCCTCCGGCGGGAGTATCTGTCCGGAACCCCGATCGTCCTCGTCGACAGCCCTGCCCCCGAGGTCGGGGCCGACACGGTTCTCGTCGACAACGCGGCGGGGATGGCCGCGGCGGTGCGGCACGTGGCGGGCCAGGGGCATCGACGCATCGCCTGCCTGGCCCACACCGCGGGCGTGTACACCTCCCAGGAGCGCCAGCGCGGATTCCGCGAGGGGATGCGGGCCGCCGGCCTGGAAGTCGAGGAGCGCGATGTGCTCATCGTGGGCGACGACGACGTGACATCCGTCGTCGCGGCACTGCAGACGCTCGCCGCCAGGACCGAGCCGCCGACCGCGCTGGTGACGACGAACAGCCGGGTGAGCCGCGCGCTGCTCGCCGCGATGGCGAAGACCGGGTTCCATCCCGTCTTCGCGGGGTTCGACGATTTCTCGTTCGCGTCCTTGGTCTCGCCCCCGGTGACCACCGTCGCGCAGGATCCTCGGGCGATGGGGCGCGCCGCGGCGGCGCTGCTGTTCGATCGGATCGGCGGCGGCACCCGGCCCGCACGCACGCTGGAGCTGCGCACGACGCTGATCCCGCGCGACGGGAATGTCCCCGCGTAGCGTGCACGTCCAGCGCGGTTCGCGCCGCCCGGACGAGGTCACGATTCGGTCACATCGTCGGCCTGATGAAGGCCCCGCTTGATATTGGCAACGTTTTCAGTTTTCATAGGCTCCAACCCGCAGCACCGCGGGGTCTCGCAAATCCAATGGAGGAGAAATGCGAAAGTCACTCATCGCGATCGGAGGCCTGGCGGTCGCCGGCCTCGCGCTCGCCGGATGCTCGGGTGGGTCGGGATCGGAGGCGTCGGGTTCCGATGATCAGGTCGAGGTCTTCACCTGGTGGGCCTCCGGGTCGGAGAAGGCCGGGCTCGACGCGCTCGTCAGCGTGTTCAACGAGCAGTACCCCGACATCGAATTCGTCAACGCCTCGGTCGCCGGTGGTGCGGGCTCGAACGCGAAGGCCGCGCTCGCCTCGCGACTCGAGGCGAACGACCCGCCGGACTCGTTCCAGGCGCACGCCGGTGCCGAGCTGAGCGACTACATCGCTGCGGGCCAGGTCCAGGACCTCACCTCGTTCTACGACGAGAACGGACTGACCGACGTCTTCCCCGCCTCGCTCATCAGTCGGCTCACCGTCGACGGCAAGATCTACTCGGTGCCGAGCAACATCCACCGCGCGAACGTCACCTGGGTCAACACCGACGTGCTCGAGAGCGCGGGAATCGACCCGACCGTGGCCCCGGCCGACATCGACGCCTGGATCGACGACCTGCAGAAGCTGAAGGACTCCGGCGTGGAGAGCCCGCTGGCGCTCGGCACCGAGTGGACCCAGGTTCAGCTGTTCGAGACCGTGCTGATCGCGGACCTCGGCGCTGACGGCTACTCCGGCCTGTGGGACGGGACGACCTCCTGGGATGACGCGGGCGTCGCCACTGCGATCGACCACTACGACCAGCTGCTGAACTACGTCAACAGCGACTACACCGGGCTCGACTGGGATGCCGCCACGCAGATCCTCATCGACGGGTCGGCCGGTTACAACGTCATGGGCGACTGGGCGGAGGCCGCCTTCGAGCAGGCCGGCTGGACCTACGGCGACGAGTACACCACGTGGGCCTCGGCCGGCACGGACGGCGTGTTCGACTTCCTCGCCGACTCGTTCACGCTGCCGGTCGGCGCGCCCCACGAGGAGGCCGCGAAGGACTGGCTGACCACGATCAGCTCGGCCGACGGGCAGAAGGCGTTCAACCAGGCCAAGGGATCCATCCCGGCCCGCACCGACGCGGATGCCGCCGACTACGGCGAATACCAGCAGACCGCGCTGGAGAGCTTCGCAGACGACACGATCGTCAGCTCGCTCGAGCACGGTGCCGCCGCCGAGGTCTCGTGGCTGACGGACATCTCCTCCGCCATCGGCAAGTTCGGTTCCGACCGCGACACCTCCTCGCTGCAGACGGCCCTGTCCGACGCGGCGCAGAAGGCCCAGTCCTGATCCCGGCCGGGGGCGGCGCTTCACGGTGCTGCCCCCGGCTCGTCCTTCGGAGGAATCCGTGCACAAAGGCATCCGCAACTGGGGACCGCCCCTGCTGCTCATCTCGCCGACGATCATCATCCTGGGCATCTTCGTCTACGGCCTCATCGGCGTGAACCTGTCGGTCGCCATGACCGACCGGCATTCGCTGGCGGACGACTCATCGTTCGTCGGCCTCCAGAACTTCGTGACCCTGCTCACGCAGGATCGCTTCCTGCATTCCCTGCTGAACCTCGCGGTGTTCACGGTCGTGTTCATGGCCGGCACGATGGTGTTCGGCTTCCTCTGGGCCTGGATGCTCGACAAGGGCGTCACCGCAGAGGGCGGCTTCCGGAGCATCTACCTGTTCCCGATGGCCGTCTCGTTCGTCGCGTCCGGCGTCGTGTGGCGCTGGCTGCTCAACTCGGCCACCGGCGACCGGGCCTCCGGGCTGAACCGGCTGCTGGAATCGATGGGCCTGGGCTTCCTCCAGAACGACTGGTGGAACACCCCGGTCTGGGGCATGGCGGCGATCGCGATGCCCGCCGTCTGGCAGCTGTCGGGCTATGTGATGGCGCTGTTCCTCTCCGGCTTCCGCGGCATCCCCGAGGAGCTGCGGGAGGCGGCCCGCATGGACGGGGCGAGCGAGTGGAAGCTTTACCGATACGTGATCTTCCCGCAGCTCAGCCCGGTCGCGCTGTCGGCCCTGGTGATCGTCGCCCACATGTCGCTGAAGGTGTTCGACCTGATCGTCTCCATCACCGGATCCATCTACCAGACCGAGGTCCCGGCGACCTACATGTGGGTCGCCCTCACCTACAACGACTACGCCACCGCCGCGACGATCGCGACGATCCTGCTGGTGCTGGTCTGCGTGTTCATCGTGCCGTACCTGATCTCGATCGCCCGTGCCGGAAAGAGGTCACGATGACCGCCACGACCGCCTCCGAGGCGACGACCACCACGGTCACCCGCATCCGCCGCTCGCGCGACCGCGTGCCCGGACGCGGCGGGCGCCGCCTGAGCCGCACGGCCAAGTACGTGCTGCTGATCCTGTTCGTGATCGTCGTGCTGATGCCGGTTTACGTGCTGATCGTGACCAGCCTCAAGCCGCCGTCCGACGTGAACCCGGCCACCTCCTGGGGGCTCCCGGTCCGCTGGCCGTGGGAAGCCGCCAAGCCCGGCGGCGCCACCGGCTTCGACAACTGGGTCACCGCCTGGGAGGCGCTGGCCGCGCCGCTCGGCCGCACCTTCCTGCTGGCGATCCCGGCGGCGCTGATCTCGGCAGTGCTCGGGTCGATGAACGGCTTCGTGCTGTCGCGGTGGCGGTTCCCCCGCGCCGATCTGGTGTTCACCTTCATCCTCTTCGGCATGTTCATCCCGTACCAGGCGATCATGACGCCGCTGGTGCAGATGAAGACGAGCCTGGGGCTGCCGAGTAACATCACTACGCTGCTGATCGTCCATGTCATCTACGGCCTGCCGATCTGCACGCTGATCTTCCGGAACTACTACGTCGGGATCCCGCATGAGCTCATGGAGGCCGCCCGCGTCGACGGCAGCGGGATGCTGGGCACCTACTGGCGCATCGTGCTTCCGCTGTCCCTGCCGGGGTTCGTCGTGACGATCATCTGGCAGTTCACCTCGGCGTGGAACGACTATCTGTTCGCGCTGTTCCTGTCCAATGTGCAGGGCGGGCCTGTCTCGCTGTCGTTGGTCAACCTGTCGCAGGGGGCGCAGCTGGCCAACTACGGGGCGGCCATGGCGGGAGCGCTGATTGCCTCCGTCCCGACTCTGGTGGTCTACATCCTGCTGGGCAAGTACTTCGTGGGCGGGCTCATGAGTGGTTCGGTCAAGTCGTGAGCGGAGTCGTCCTCGCCGTCGACCTGGGGGGCACCAAGCTGGAAGCCGCCCTGGTGGACACGGAGGGCGACATCTTCGCCGGTACCAGGAACCGGGTGCCGACCGGTCCGGAGTCCACGCCCGAGCGATTGACGGCGGCGGTGCGGACCGTGGTCGCCGGCGCCCTCGCCGCGCTCCCCGCCGGTGCATCCCTGGTGGGGGCCGGTATCGGCAGCGCCGGACCGTTGCGCCGGCAGGACGGCACGATCTTCCCGGTGAACATGCCCGCCGCGCGGGGTTTCGCGCTGTGCGATGCCGTGACCTCGGCGCTGGGTGCGAGCGGGCTCGGCGCGGTGCCCGTGCACCTCGGCCACGACGGCGAATGCCTCGCGCTCGCCGAAGCGCGGTGGGGGGCGGCACGCGATGCCCGGGCGAGCCTGTCGATCGTGGTGTCCACCGGGATCGGCGGCGGCTTCGTGATCGACGGGCGCCCGCTCCACGGTGCCTCGGGAAACGCCGGACACATCGGTCAGACCCTCGCGCGGGGGCACGGCGCCACGCTCGAGCAGGTCGCGTCCGGTCCGGCGACGGTGGCATGGGCGCGCGCGCAGGGCTGGCGCGGCGAAGACGGTCCGGCGCTGGGGATATCGGCGGCGGCGGGCGACGAGATCGCCCGCGCGGCCATCGAGCGGTCGGCGGTGGCGGTGGGCGGTGCGCTCGCGGATGCGGCGACGCTGGTCGATCTCGACGTCGTGGTCATCGGCGGCGGGTTCTCCCAGGTCTCCGACGACTACGTCCCGCGTGTGGCGAGGGCGCTGGCGGAGGCAGCCGTGCTCGGCTATGCGCGCCGCACGCGCGTGGTCCCGGCTGCGCTGGGCGGTGAGGGGCCGTTGGTCGGGGCGGCCGCGCTCGTGCCGGTCGAGGTCGAGGGCGCGGGCGCCCGGCCGTCGCCCTGAGATGACGCCGGATGCCGTTCGGCACACGCCTGCCCCGTCGCCTCGATACGATCGACGGATGACCGCTCGCCCGCCGTTCCGCGCCGATATCGTCGGCAGCTTCCTCCGTCCCGCCCCGCTCGCCGATGCCCGTCATCGCCGGGCGCAGGGCGAGCTCGCCGAGGAGGGCCTCCGCGCCGTTGAGGACGCCGCCGTCGCCGACCTTGTCGCGAAGGAGTCGGCCGCGGGCCTGCAGGTCGCGTCCGACGGCGAGTTCCGCCGCTCCTGGTGGCACTTCGACTTCTTCGGCGGTCTCGACGGCGTCGACATCGTCGACCTCGACCACGGCATCCAGTTCCAGGGCGTGCAGACGGGGCACCGCGGCATCCGCGTCTCCGGCCCCATCGGATTCTCCGACGCCCACCAGTTCCTCGCCCACTTCCGGGCGCTGCAGAAGGATGCGGCGTCGGTCGGAACGGTGCCGAAGTTCACGATCCCGGCGCCGACCGTGCTCGATTTCCGGCTTGAGCCCGATGCCGTCGACCCGGCGTTCTACGACGGTCGGGATGCCATCGTCGACGACCTGGTGCGGGCCTACCGCGATGCGCTCGCCGCCTTCTACGACGCGGGCGCACGTTACCTGCAGTTCGACGACACCGCCTGGGCGTACCTGTGCTCGGAGGTCGAGCTCGGGAAGGCGCGGGAGCGCGGCATCCGGACGGACGGCATCGCCGAGCGCTACGCGACGCTGCTGAACCGCGTCCTCGACGGCAAGCCCGATGACCTCGTCGTGACCACGCACGTGTGCCGTGGCAACTTCCGTTCCACGTGGATCTCCTCCGGCGGTTACGAGCCGGTCGCCGAGCAGCTTTTGGGCAACACCGGCTACGACGGCTATTTCCTCGAGTACGACTCCGAGCGCGCGGGTGGCTTCGAGCCGTTGCGCTTCCTGCCCGAGGGCGACAAGATCGCGGTGCTCGGGCTGATCACGACCAAGACGGGCGGACTCGAGCACGCGGATGCCGTGCGCCGACGGATCGACGAGGCGCAGGCCTTCGCCCCGCTGGAGCAGCTCGCGTTGAGTCCGCAGTGCGGTTTCGCCTCCACAGAGGAGGGCAACGCGCTCACCGAGGATGAGCAGTGGGCGAAGATCCGGCTGGTCGTCGACACCGCCGCATCCGTCTGGGGCTGACCCCACCGGCGGGAGCCCCAGACGGATGCGGCGCTGTCGCGACTACTCGCTCAGCTCGTTCGCGTCGGTCGGCTCGTAGGGGACGCCCGCCAGGGCGGCGGCGTCGATCGCCTCCTGGTCGTGCACGTACGGGGTGCCGTGCGTGTGGAACGTCGCCACGGTCTTCATGCCCCAGGCCTGGCCCTTCGCCCGCTCGGCCTGGGTCCACTCCACGACCGGCCAGTCCGGGTCGAGGATGAGCCGCGCCTGCGCGGTCGCGAACTCGATGCGGTTGCCGCCGGGCTCCCAGACGTAGAGGAAGAAGGTCTGGTTGATGGCGTGCTTGTACGGGCCGTACTCGATGTAGATGCCGTTCTCGAGGCAGATGTCCGCCGCCTTGAGGATGTCCTCCCGGTTGTCGGGTGCGAACGCGAAGTGGTGGAACCGGCCGCGCTCGCGCGACCAGTCGTCGGAGTACACGACGTCATACGACTTCTGGTGGAAGCGGAACCACCAGGCGCCGTAGCCGCCGGCATCCAGCTTCACGCGCTCCGACTCGCGCGCCTTCATCACGTCGCGCCAGAACTCGCCGGCCGCGTTCACGTCGCTCGCAAGGTAGTTGATGTGGTCGAGGCGGCGCACGTTGATGCCCCGGCCGGGGAACCGCGACGCCTGGTTCTTCAGCGCCGGGCGGTCCTCGTCGTCGGGCACGTAGAGCTCGGTCTCGTAGTAGATGCCCATGAGGTGCCCGTCCGGGTCCTCGAACTCGTACGAGCGGCCCACGCCCACCTCGGGATCGCGCCAGCCGTGGCCGAGACCGGTCGCCTCGATTGCGGCGACCCGGCGGTCGAGGGCCTCCTGGCTGGTCGTGCGGAACAGGGTCCGCCCGACGCCGTTCGTGTCGGAGGCGGTGAGCTTGAGCGAGTACAGCTGGTACTCGTCCCAGGTGCGCAGATACGCCGAGTTGCCCACGCGCGCGACCTCGCGCATCGCGAGCAGGTCACGGAAGAAATGCAGGCTCTCGTCGAATTTTGGGGTGAACAGTTCGATGCCGCCGAGGTGGGCGAGATCGAAGCTCTCTGGATGTGCCATGGTGGGTCCTCTCTGACGTGGGGGAAAGCGGTGAGCTAGAGCCGGGGCCGGGGGAAGACGCGGCCGTCGAAGATCTTGCGGGCGGTGCGCCGCGACAGCGATGTGGCGTGCCACGCACCGTCGGCGTCCTGCTGCACGGTGACCTCCGCGGGGAAGACGCCGCTCGGATGCTCGACGCCGATCGGATCGCCGTCGGCCGGAAGCTCCGCCAGGTCGGAGCCGACGGCCCCGGGAACGCGGATGCCGGCCGCGACGGACGCGGCCATCAGCACGCCGACCGAGGTGTGCACCCGATGCGGGATGAACGCGCGCGTCGAGATCGCCCCGCCCGCGGTCGGGGCGGAGAGGAGGAACATCTTCGGCACCGTCTGGTTCGCGACGTCGCCGAGGCCCATGAGCGTGCCGCCCGCCCGCCGCACCCGCTCCAGCCGCGCCGCCAGCTCGGGGCGGGACTCCAGCTCTGCCGGCGACTCGGTGCCGGCGACGCCGAACTCCGCCGCGTTCAGCAGCACGACCGGCATCCCGTTGTCCACCAGGGTGACGCGGTGGCCGTCGATCTCGTCGGCGGGGTTGCCGGTGGGCAGCAGGGGCTTGCCCGGAGGCGCCGTCAGCTCCAGGTCGATCGGGCAGGCGGAGCCGGGCACGCCGTCGATGGCTGCGGGGCCGTCGTAGTCGACCCGGCCGTCCGGGGTCGCGAAGACGGCGGTGGCGATGTCTCCGGTGTTCACGAGTCGGATCCGCACGGTCGTGGTCGGCTCCCCGGCGGGGACGAGGCCCCGTTCGATGGCGAAGGGTCCGACACCGGCGAGCAGGTTCCCGCAGGTCTGGGCGGTCGCGACGACGGGCTCATCGACCACGACCTGCAGGAACAGGTAGTCGATGTCGACGTCGGGCTCCTCGGACCGGGAGACGATCGCGACCTTGCTGGTGAGCGGATGGGCGCCCCCGAGACCGTCGATCTGGGTCGGGTCGGGGCTGCCCATGATCCGCAGCATCAGTGCATCGCGCTCGTCCGGGTCTGAGGGGACGTCGTCGGCGAGGAAGTACGCACCCTTTGAGGTGCCTCCCCGCAGGAGCATGCAGGGGATGCCGTCGCGCACCTCGTCAGTGCCGGCCACCGTCGTACTCCGCCTGGGTGACGGTGCGCACGCCGAGCTCGTCGAGCACGGGCCGCAGCGCATTGATGTCCATCGAGATCTCGCCCGCCTCGTAACGCTTCCGGTTCGCGGCCTCCTTGGCGGCGCGAGCCTCGGCGGCGGCGAGCACCTCGGCGGCGTTCTCGCGCGGCACGATCGTCACGCCATCGTCGTCGGCGACCACGATGTCTCCGGGGTTAACCAGCGCGGCGCCGAGCACGACGGGCACGTTGACGGAGCCGGGGGTGTCCTTGACACACCCCTCGGAGGCGATGTGTGTCGTCCACGCGGGGAACCCCATCGAGCGTAGCTCCGTCGTGTCGCGGACCCCGGCGGAGGTGACGTAGCCGCGCACGCCGCGCACCTGCATCTGCGTCGCCATGAGCTCGCCGATGTGCCCGTACGGCGATTCCCCGCGGGGGACCACGACGATAACGTCGCCGGAGCGCGACTGCTCGATCGCGACGTGGACCATGAGGTTGTCGCCGGGAGCGGTGAGCACGGTGATCGCGCTGCCGGCGATCGCCGCGCCATGCTGGATCGGATGGACGCCGACGCCGACATAGCCGGTGCGACCCTGCGCCTCGTGCACGGTCGCCGACCCGAGCCGGGCCAGCCTGTCGATGATCTCGCTGTCGGCACGAGCGATGTCGGTCACCACGATCCCGGTCATCCTGGGCACTCCTTCTGAGGTGTGTGGGCGGTCGTCGTCGACGTGCGCCCCCGCTACTATATCCGCCATTATTGGCGACAATTCGTGGGGGTCTGGTCATCGGTCCCGCCGTCTGGGAGTCGTCAGACCCAGGCGGCCAGCCGGGGGTACACGCGCCGCGCGTTGTGCTCCTCGATCAGCGGCAGCCGGTCGGCCGGGATGTCGGCCGATTCGACGTAACGGCGGGTGTCGTCGAAGTAGTGCCCGGTGCTCGGGTCGATGTCGCGGACGGCGCCGATCATCTCGGAGGCGAACAGGATGTTCTCGGTCGGGATGACCTCCAGCAGCAGGTCGATCCCGGGCTGGTGGTAGACGCAGGTGTCGAAGAACACGTTGCCGAGGATGTGCTCGCTGAGGTCCGGCTTGCCCAGGGCCATCGCCAGCCCGCGGAACCGCCCCCAGTGGTACGGTGCGGCCCCGCCGCCGTGGGGGATGACCAGCCGCAGCCCGGGGAAGCGGGTGAAGAGGTCGCCCTGGATGAGCTGCATGACCGCCGTCGTGTCGGCGTTCAGGTAGTGCGCGCCGGTGGTGTGGAACGCCGGGTTGACGCTGGTCGAGACGTGCACCATCGCGGGGATGTCGTGCTCGATCATCTTCTCGTAGATCGGGAACCACGAGGGGTCGGTCAGCGGCGGCGAGGTCCAGAGGCCCCCGGAGGGATCGGGGTTCAGGTTGATCGCGACGGCGCCGAGCTCGTCGACGACCCGCTCGAGCTCGGGCACGCAGGTCGCGGGATCGACGCCCGGCGACTGGGGCAGCATCGCGGCGGGTGCGAAGCGGCCCGGGTAGAGGCGGGCGACGCGTGCGCACAGGTCGTTGCAGATGCGGGCCCACCGTGCCGATACCTCGAAGTCCCCGATGTGGTGCGCCATGAATGAGGCGCGGGGGGAGAACACGGTCACATCGATCCCGCGCTCGTCCATCAGGCGCAGCTGGTTCGGCTCGATGCTCTCGCGGATCTCGTCGTCCGTGATCACCGGGTCGGATGCCGGCGCCGCGGTCCCCGCATCGAACGCGGCGACCTGCGCGTCCCGCCAGGCCTGCAGCGGGGCCGGTGCGGTCGTGTAGTGACCGTGGATGTCGATGATCACGAGGGCTCCATTCTCGGCCGTGGAGGCCGGCAGGTGATTGTCGCCAATCCTGCCACCAAAAGCCGATGGGACAAATGGTTGGGGTGCGGAGTATATTGGGCGACGCGCCACGCCGACGCAGGTTCGAAGGAGAACGACGTGCAGTTCTATCGAGACGGTTACCGCCCGGGCGACCCGGACATCCACCCCGCATCCGCACAGGCGCAGCGCCGGAGCGAGGACCTCCCCGGAGAGGTCGACGTGCTGATCGTCGGCACCGGCCCCGCGGGTTCCGTGCTGGCTGCGCAGCTGGCCGCGTTCCCCGGCATCCAGACGCGGATCGTCGAACGCCGGGAGACCCCGCTGCAGCTCGGGCACGCCGACGGTGTCGCCTGCCGCACGGTCGAGATGTTCGAGGCGTTCGGGCTGGCCGATGCGCTGCTGCGCGAGGCGTACTGGGTAGGCGAGGTGCGGTTCTGGAGTCCCTCCGACACGGACCGTTCACGCATCGTTCGCAGCGGATGGGTGGAGGACACTCCCGCGGGGCTCAGCGAGTTCCCGCACGTCATCGTCAACCAGGCGCGGATGCAGCACTACCTGCTCGAGAACGCGGCGAAATCCTCGAGCAGGCTTCGGCCGGACTACGGTGTCGAGTTCGTGACGCTCACCGTCGGGGAGGGGGAGCATCCGGTCGAGGCGACGCTGCGCCGCAGCGGGAGCGGTCAGGAGTTCACGGTGCGGGCGCGCTACGTCGTCGGCTGCGACGGTTCCCGCAGCAACGTGCGTTGCGCGATCGGTCGTCACCTCGAGGGAGACGCCGCGAACCACGCCTGGGGAGTCATGGACGTGCTGGCGGTCACCGATTTCCCCGACTGGCGCACGAAGAACGTGATCCAGTCGGCCGGTAAGGGCACGCTGATGATGATCCCGCGCGAGGGCGGGAGCATGGTGCGTTGCTACGTGGATCTCGGCGAGGTGCAGGCGGGTGATACGGCGATCCGCCACACGACGGTCGAGCAGCTCACGGAGGTGGCGAACGCCATCCTGCACCCCTATTCGATCGACGTGCGATCGGTCGCCTGGTCGTCTGTCTACGAGGTGGGACAGCGGCTGGCGGATAGGTTCGACGACGTCCCCGCCGACGACGCGACCGGGCGTCTGCCGCGCGTGTTCATCGCCGGCGATGCCTGTCACACACACTCGGCGAAGGCCGGACAGGGCATGAACGTGTCTATGCAGGACGCGTTCAATCTCGGCTGGAAGCTCGCCGCGGTGCTGGAGGGACGGTCGGATGCGGCGCTGCTGCACTCCTACTCCGCGGAACGTCGGCGGGTGGCGAAGGATCTCATCGACTTCGACCGGTTCTGGTCGGCGTTCGTCGCCCAACCGGTTCTCGATCCGGAGCACCCGGAACAGGGCGGCGTGACCGCCGAGGCGATGCAGGCGGAGTTCACGCGTCAGGGGCGCTACACCGCGGGCCTCGCCACGCAGTGCAGGCCGTCGGCGCTGACCGGAACGGACGAGCACCAGGCGCTCGCGCGCGGTTTCGTGATCGGCACCCGGTTCCACTCCGCGCCCGTCGTCCGACTGGCGGATGCGAGACGGATGCAGCTGGGCCACGCCCACCGGGCCGACGGCCGCTGGCGCCTCTACGCCTTCGGCGACGCCGACGGCTCAGGGCTGCGCGGCTTCGCGACCTGGCTGGGCGAGGCGGCCGACTCGCCGCTGCAACGGTTCGCGCGTGGCGGCGACGACATCGACGCGACGATCGAGTTTCACGGGGTGTTCCGCGCCGGTCACCACGAGATCGACGCGACCGGCTTGCCCGCGGTGCTGCTGCCGTGCACCGGGCCGCTCGGCCTGCAGGACTGGGAGAAGGCCTGGGCGCGCGACGCCGAGACTGACATCTTCGTCGAGCGCGGGATAGACCCCGCCGGGGCGATCGTGATCGTCCGCCCGGATCAGTACGTCGCGCAGGTCCTCCCGTTGGCGGCTCGCGCCGAGGTGACCGACTTCTTCGCCGGCTTCTTGCGGGAGCCCGCCGTCGTCCTGCGATGATGGGCGGATGCGGAGTCCCGTCACCTCGGTCGACGCGTCCGAGCCCGAGGTCCACCTCGGCTATCTCATCCGACGCGCGCAGCAGCGCCATGTCGCCCTGTGGGCCGAGATGGTCTCGACGGAGATCACGAGCGTGCAATACTCCGTGCTTGCGGTGCTCGATCGTGGCGACGCGAGTCAGCGCGAGCTGTGCGACGCGGTCGACCTCGACCGCTCTACCATCGCCGACCTGGTCTCGCGGATGCAGCGGCGCGGACTCATCGGGCGACAGCGGGATGCGGCGGACGCGCGGCGGAACACGGTCTCGCTGACCGAGTTCGGGCGGGCGGAGCGGGCGCGCCTGCGACCGATGGTCGCGCAGCTGCAGACCCGTCTGGCCGCGGGCGTGGCGGACGCCGAGCTCGACGGTCTGATGGCCGGGCTGCGGGCGCTACTGGGCTAGCAGCAGTGGTGCCGGATCAGCCGTGCGGTGCGTACCGCGGCACGTAGCGCCAGAAACCGAGCGCGCCGATCAGGCCCAGCAGCCCGACCACGCCGGTCGCGATCGAGAGCGTCGACACCGCGGTGAGTACGGCGACGATGACCGGCGCCGCGGCACCGCCGGCATCCGTCAGCGTCCGCCACGCGCCCAGGAAGGGCGCCGGGTCGGGTGTGGGTGCGAGATCGGCGCCCAGGGTCATGAGGATGCCGCTGGACAGGCCGTTGCCGATGCCGATCACGATCGCGGCGGCGATGAACCAGCCGACGTGTCCGTCGATGTCGTGGGTGAACGCGAGCGCGAAGAACGCGCCGCTCATGAGCACCATCGACGGCAGGGAGGCCCAGAGCCGTCCCCACCGGTCCATGATCTGACCGCTCGAATAGAACAGCAGGAATTCGAGCGCGCCGGTCAGGCCGACCACGAGCGAGACGACCTCGGAGTCGAGTCCGAGTGAGAGACCCCACAGCGGCAGCAGGTAGATCCGGGCTTGGCGGATCCCCGACAGCGACGCCGCCGACAGCCCCAGCCGCGACAGCACTGCCCGGTGCCGCCACATCACGCGGAACATCCCCTGACGCTCGGCTGCCGGAATGGACCCGGTCGTTGACTCGCCGGTGTCGTCGGCGATGTCGTCCTCGACGCGCGGCAACGGCGAAGTGGGCAGAACACCCTCCGACGCCAGGTCGTTCTCGGGGTCGTGCCCCAGCAGCACCAGGAGGATCAGCGTGATCAGGCATCCGACGAAGAACCAGGCGGTCGAGAGGTCGTCGCCGAGCCAGCTCACGAGACCCGCCGCCACGAACGGCCCGATGAACATGCCGAGCCGGAATGATCCGCCCAGCACCGACAGCGCCCGCGCCCGGTACTGCAGAGGGACCCGGGTGGTCATGAACGCGTGCCGTGCCAGACCGAAGGCTGCGGCGCACAGCCCGATCCCGAACACCGAGATCGCCAGCAGCGGCAGGCTGGGGGAGAAGATCAATCCCAGCACGCCGACCAGGGCGATCGCCCCGGCCGCACCCATCGTCCATCTCTCACCGATGCGGGAGACGGCCCACCCGGCGGGGATGTTGCCGATGACGCGCGCTATCACGATGACCGAGGCGATCAATGCCGCCTGCGTGAGGTTGGCGCCGATGCTTTGGGCGATCGAGGGCAGCAGCGGGATCAGGGCGCCTTCGCCGAGACCGAACAGGAACGTCGGCCCGTAGATCATGGGCGCGAAGCGCCACAGCATCCCTCGGGTGTCGGCATCGAGTCCGGAACCGCTCACCGTCCCGATTCTGCCAGGAGGTCGGGAGCCTCTCGTCAGCGCCGGCGTGGCGGGGCGCGCGACCGGTCAGTAGTACTGACCGTGGCGGTAGTCCCAGCTGGGGAACCGCGCGGCGAGGTTCGACAGGATGCGATCCTGCGACAGTCCCGCTCGGATCAGCGTCGGAACCGGGCTCACCCCCCGCTCGCCGTGCTGTTCGGGCACGAGTCGGCCGTCGGCGTCCACGAATGAGACCATCACGCCCTGCTCGTACCGGCGATCGGCCTCTGGCTGGATGGACCGCACGTAGTCGTCCGCCTCGATCACCAGGTCGACACCCTGCGCGATGCGGTCGCCGATGCCCGCGACGACCCCGCGGTTGCCCTGCCCCGACGGATTCGCCGAGCTCGCGAACAACAGCGTGCGGTCGCGCTCCCAGAGTTCCTGCGCGATCCGCTCGCCGGGCGTGCCGAAGCGCACCACGAAGCAGCTCGTGCCGCGCCCGTCGGTTGCGAACTCCGCTGCTCCTTCGGGCAGGAGGCTTCGTGCATCCTGGCGCCACGGCAGGATGCAGCCCATCAGCACGTCCTGCTCCCAGTGGTCGCGGTAGAACGCCTCGGCCTCGCCGGTGAGCTCGGCCAGCGTCGTCAGCTGGTCGAGCGAGCTGCACAGCACCACGCCGGGTTTGCGGCGGGGGCGGTTCTTGACCTCGAACTTGCGCTCCAGCCCGCGCCGGTCTGTCGCGAGGATGATGTAGCCGACCTTGGTCGGGCTGACGACGATGCGCCCGCCGGAAATGAGGAGGTCGATTGCTTCCTGCTGCAGGCCGCCGTTCCAGCGGACAACCGGGGCGGCGGTGGGGGATGCGGCGCCCGGTTCCGAGCTGTGCGACATGTGTGTCTCCTTCGTTGTCAGTGCCCGTAGGCGTGGGCGCGGGCGAGCAGCCGTCGGGCGATCAGCAGCCGGGGCAGATCATCGCCGCCTCCGGGACCGGCCGCGGCTTCCGAGGCCGCCACGGCGGCGGCGGCCTCCTCCACCTCGTCGGCGGAGGGCGTGAACGCGAGGTTCAGCGGGGCGATCTGGGACTCGCGCAGCGCGAATTTGGCGGTGAAGCCGTGTGTCGCAGCCACCGCGGCCTGCTCCCGCAGCGCCGTCGCGTCCTCGCCGACCGCTCCGCCGTCGATCGCCCCGGTCAGGCCCGCCGCAGCCCCGGCGACGGTGATCCGGCCGTGGGCGTACGCCAGCGCCGTCGCGGTATCGGGCAGACCGGTGTCCCGGCGGAAGTCGCCGGTGCCGAATCCGAGCCGCAGCACCCCCGGCGTGGCCGCGATCTGCTCGACCCGGGTCAGGCCCCGGGCGGACTCGATCAGCGGCACGATCGGCACTCCCGGAAGGGCGATCGCGGTATCCGCGACCTCGCCGGGTGCCTCCGTCTTGGCCAGCACGACACCGGCGAGGCCGGCGGTGCGCCGGAGCAGGTTCACGGATGCCGCCCAGTGCTCCGTCCCCCTCGCGTCGATCCGCACCCAGGCCCGGCCGCCGGAGGACAGCCAGGCAACCAGGCGGGCGCGGGCGGCCTCCTTCTCCGACGGAGGAACGGCGTCCTCGAGGTCGATCACCGCGGCATCGGCGGCGGAGCCCGCGACGGCGGAGGCGTAATCGCGGCCGGGGCGACCCGAGAGCATCAACCAGGTGCGGGCCAGCGCGGGATCGATCGGACGCGTCGCGGTCATGGTGTGCCCTCGGGGTGGCGGGATATGTTGATAAGGTAAACCTTACCTAACTGGAGCTCCTGTGACCCGTACCCACCGCCAGTTGCATCTCGCCCTGTTCGCGTTGCCCCATGGGCAGCTCGCCTCGGCGTGGCGACTGCCCGAGATCCCCGCCGACAGCACGAACGACTTCCGCGAATACCACGAGGCAGCCCGCATCATCGAGCAGGCCAGGTTCGACGCGTTCTTCATCGCCGACAAGCTCACGGCCGGCGCCGACGGCAGCTGGCAGTACGGACCCCCGGTCGACGCCTTCGAGCCGTTCTCCCTGGGCGGCGCGCTCGCCGCGGTGACCGAGCGACTCGGCATCGTCGCCACCGCGTCCACGACGTTCCAGCATCCCTATCTCATCGCGCGACAGGTGCTCGCGCTCGACCACCTGTCGCGGGGGCGTGCCGGGTGGAACATCGTCACCAGCTATTCCGCCGACACGGTGCGCAACTTCGGCCTCGACGATCACCTTCCGCACGACGAGCGCTACGAGATCGCCGAGGAGGCGTTGCAGATCGTGCGGGCGCTGTGGCGCAGCTGGGACGAGGATGCGGTCACCTGGGATCGTGAGGCCGGCGTCTACACCCGGCCCGGCTCGGTGCGCCCGATAGACCATCACGGCCGGTATTTCCAGGTCGCAGGCCCGGGCGAGTTCCGTCGCTCTGTGCAGGGGGAACCGGTGCGGGTGCAGGCGGGGTCCTCCGGTCGCGGGATGGCCTTCGCTGCAGCGCACGCCGAGATGATCTTCACCGCCCAGACCACTCTCGAATCCGGCGTCGCGTTCGCCGACGAGATCAGGGGGCGGGTGCGCGCCGCCGGCCGCGCCGAGACCGACGTGGTGATCATGCCCGGTTTCTCGTATGTGGTGGGTTCCACCGATGAGGAGGCCCATCGGATCAACGCGGAGCTCATCGAGACGGTGCAGCCCGAGCACATCCTCGGCAGCATCCGGGATGTGGTGCAGCTCGATCTACGGGATTATCCGCTGGACGGCCCGGTTCCCACCCTGCCCGACCCCGAAACCGTGCAGGGCCATCAGTCGCGCCTCGCGGTCTACAAGCGCATCGCCGAGACCGAGAAGCTCACGCTGCGTGACTTCGCCCGACGGGTCGCCGCCCAGCGTGGCCACCATCAGGTGGTCGGCTCGGCCGAACGCATCGCCGACGAACTGCAGTCGTGGTTCGAATCCGGCGCCGCCGACGGGTTCAACGTGATGCCGCACACGATCCCCGGGCAGCTGAGGGAGTTCGCCGAGCAGGTCGTCCCGATCCTGCAGCGGCGCGGCCTGTTCCGCCGGGAGTACGCCGGTACGACGCTGCGCGAGCACCTTGGCCTGGCGCGCCCCTGAGGTGCTCGGGGTTCGTCGCAAGATCGCGCCTATGCCGCAGATTTTCGCCGGAATCCTGCGACATAAGCGCAATTCTGCGACACCGCAGACGAGCGATGCCTGCCTCGGTCAGGGAACGAGCCGCCGGAAGCGATCGCGCATCCGCGGCGAACCCTCGCCGCCGGTCGTGGCGGTGACGCCCCCGGCGCTGCCGCTGCCGCCGACCGCGAGGATCGCCCGCGCCAACGCATCGGTGGACACCGAGCGGCGTGCGACGTCGTCGGCGAGCATCTCCACCAGGGCGGCCACCTCTTCCTCCGCGCGCGCGGCGATGGGAAACCAGGGCAGTGCGGCCCGCCAGGCGCGGAAGGCCAGCAGCAGGAGGTCGTGCCGCTGCTCCACATGGGCGCGCTCGTGTGCGATGACCGCAGCAAGCTCTTCCGGCGCCAGGGTCTCCAGAAGTCCCCGCGACAGCACGGTCACCGATCCCACCCCCCGCGGCAGACAGTAGGCCACCGGCACGGCGTCGTCGATCACCCGCGTGCGGGCGCGGGTGGGATGCGGCGCCGTCAGCATCGCGAGCAGCGCGTGGTGCCGCCGCCGTTGCCGCAGCACCTGCGCCACGGTGACGGCCAGGTGGGTGAGTAGGTAGACGGCCAGGGCGGCCGCCGGGAGGGCGGACAGGAGTGGATGTTGCGGCAGGGCCGCGAGCCCGGCACACAGCAGCGCGCCGATCATCGACAGCCCGCCCACGACACCGATCGCCTGCCAGATCAGCAGCCCACGGGCGGGGGTTCGCGCCGGCCACCCCGCCCGTGACAGCGCGATGGGAACCGGCCAGGCGAGCACCGCGGCGGCGGCGGCCAGGAAGAGCGCCGAGGCCAGAGCCACCAGCTGCGTCGACGTCATGCCGTCATACGGCGGCGGAACCGTCGGAGGAGAGCAGGCGGCGCAGCACGGCGGCGTCCTCCGCCGACACCTGCCCCACGAATCTCTCCAGCACGGCCCGGTGGTCGACCGCCTCGCCGAGGACCTCGTTCATGAGCGTGGCGACGTGGGTCGAGCGCGATGCCGTGGCCCGGTAATGATGGGGCCTGACCGAACGGTCGCAGCTCACGAGACCCTTCTTCGCCAGCCGGGAGAGGACGGTCAGCAGCGTCGTGACCGCGAGGCTCCGGGGGTGGACGCCGTTCAGCCGGTCTTGCACGTCGTAGGCGGTCAGGTCGACATCGCCGGCATCCCAGAGGACGTCCATCACTGCGCGCTCCAAGTCTCCCAGCGAGGCCATGGTCGGATCCCCCTTCACGTCGGCGTCGGATGCTCTGCAATAAATTCTACAGCTTGTCGAAGGGCTGTGCCGGCGTCGGCTGCGCACGTCGCACGGCCGGGCGGATCTCGTGCAGCGGCGGGATGTTCCGTTCGGACAGTCGTCGCCGGAACACCCAGTAGCTCCAGGCCTGCGTTGCGATCACCGCGGGAACGCCGAACAACGCGACGATCGACATCACTCGCAGGGTGTAGTCGCCGCTGGCGGCGTTCCAGACATCGAGGTCGAAGGCCGCGTCCAGCGTCGACGGCAGGACGACCGGGTACACCGCCGCGAACATGCCGCCCACGCCGAGCGCCAGGAACCCCGCCATCAGAGCGAAGGCGAATCCTTCCCTGCCGCGTCGTTGCAGCACCCAGGACCCCGCGAGCAGCAGCGTCGCCGCGGCCGTTGCCGCCCAGGTGAGCCACCAGCCCGACTGGAGCTGCACCCACAGCACCCAGACGATCAGGGGCACGATCGCCAGCGGCGTCCACCGCAGTACGAAGGCGCGAGCGCGCGCACGCACCGGGCCGCGCGAGCGGAGGGTCAGGAACGTGGCGCCGTGGACGAGGCTGAAGCCGACGAGCGCCAGTCCGCCGATCACCGCCGGTGCGCTCAGCCAGGCCCAGGCCCCGCCCACCCGGTTGCCCGCCGCGTCGATCGGCAGCCCGGTCGTGGTCACGGCGAGCATGGCCCCGACCCCGAACGACGCGATCAGCGACCCTGCGGCGATGCCCACGTCCCAGGTGCGAGTCCACCGTTCGGTGTGGTGCTTGCTGCGGTATTCGATGGCGATCGCGCGAACGATGAGCGCCAGCAGAACGATCACCAGGGGGATGTAAAGGCCAGAGAATAGCGACGCGTACCAGGACGGGAATGCCGCGAAGGTCGCGGCTCCGGCCGTGATCAGCCACACCTCGTTGCCGTCCCAGAACGGCCCGATCGTGTTCAGCAGCACCCGGCGCTGCAGCGGCGAGCGCGCGATGAGGAAGAGATGCATGCCGACGCCCATGTCGAAGCACTCCAGCATGAGGTATCCGAACCAAAGCACGGCTACGACCACGAACCACAGGGTGGGCAGATCGATCATCGCCGGGGCCCCGCGGCCGGGGCGGACCGTAGGTCAGAACGCCGATTCGAGCACATAGTCCTCTCCCTCCTTCGACGCCGTCGATGTCCCGGCAGCACCCGGCGGCGCGTGATGGTCGTCGTCGAGCGGATGCTCCAGCGAGGGCATGCCCGAAGCCGCGCCGCCGCGCACGTAGCGCACCATGAGGAACAGCTCCACGACGAGCATCGTCGCGTAGAGCACGGTGAACGCGCAGACGCTGAACAGCAGTTCGCCGCCGGAAACGCCGGGGGAGACGGCGGCGGCCGTGAACATGAAGATGGCGTTGTTGGACTCTTGGTTCGGCACCACGACGAACGGCTGCCTGCCCATCTCCGTGAAGACCCACCCGGCGGTGTTGGCCGCGAAGGATGCGCCGATCGAGAGTACGGCGAGTCGCATCATCCACCGCGATGCCGGGACCGTCCCCTTGCGGGTGAGCCAGAGCGTCAGCACGCACACACCGGCCGCGGCCGCGCCGAAGCCGATCATGAACCGGAAGCCCCAGTAGGTCACCTCGAGGACCGGGAGGTAGTCGATCTCCTGGCCGGCATAGTCGCCGTAGGCCGCATCGTCGGGATAGGTCTCGCCGTAAAGCGCCTGGTAGACCGGCAGCAGGTCGTTGATCCCGGGCACGTCGGTCGTGAAGTCGCCCTTGGCGAGGAAGGACAGAATCCCCGGGATCTCGATGACGGTGGTGATGTCGTCGCAGCTCTCCGAGCCGAGGTTGCCGATGGTCAGTACCGAGAACGACGTACCGGTGTGGCACGCGCCCTCCGCGCTGGCCATCTTCAGCGGCTGCTGCTCGTACATGAGTTTGCCCAGTTCGTCGCCGGTCAGCGCTACGCTGCCGAACGCGAGGATGCCGACGACGGCCCCGATCCGTAGCGAGCGCAGCCACATGGAGTGGTCGAGCCGGTCGCGCCCGGCGATCTCCGGGGCCTGGCCCACCACGACGCGACCGGTGGCGTCGACGGTGTCGATGCCGTCGTGGCGGCGCCGCCACAGGTGGTACCAGGACACGCCCACGACGACGCCGGCACCGACGGCGGCCGCACCGCAGATCGCGTGGGCGAAGGCGGCGAGCGCAGTGTTGTTGGTGAGAACGGCGACGATGTCGGTGAGCACGGCGCGGCCGTCGATCAACTCGGCGCCCACCGGATGCTGCATCCACGAGTTGGCCACGATGATGAAGTACGCCGACAGGACGCTGGCCAGCACGGCGCCGCACAGCATGAACAGGTGGAGACGTCTGGGGAGGCGATCCCAGCCGAAGATCCACAGCCCCAGGAAGATCGACTCGAAGAAGAACGCGAGCATCCCCTCCATCGCCAGCGGAGCGCCGAAGACGTCGCCGACAAAGCGCGAGTACTCGCTCCAGGCGAGTCCGAACTGGAACTCCTGCACGATGCCGGTGGCCACGCCCATGATGAAGTTGATCAGGAAGATCTTTCCCCAGAACTTCGTCATGCGCAGGTAGATCTCGCGGCCGGTGCGTACCCACCGCGCCTGCATCCCGACCAGGATCGGTCCCAGCCCGATGGTCAGCGGGACCATCCAGTAGTGGTAGACGGTGGTGATGCCGAATTGCCAGCGGGCGATCAGCAGGGGGTCGAGCTCCACGGGATCCTCGAGGTCGGTGTCAAAGTTTCTACGGAGCGTAGAACATCTTCTACCATACGTCGAAATTCAGAGACCGGATCGGCCTTCGGTGCGCGGAGTCCTGGCGATCCCGCGAGAGCGCGTCCCTGTCGTGGGCGCAGCGCCTTCCCTGCCGCGCGTCGGGTCCCTCAGTCGCTGACGCGCGCAGCGATGTCGCGCCGGTACTGCGCGCCGGGCAGAGTGATCTCGTCGATCGCCTGGTAGGCGCGTTGTCGGGCCTGGTCGAACGTCGTGCCGACGGCGATGACGTTCAGTACCCGGCCGCCGGTGGCGACGAGTCCGCCGTCGCGCTCCGCGGTGGCGGCGTGCGCGAGATGCACGCCCTCGATCGCGGATGCGGCGTCCAACCCCGACAGCGCGCGCCCGGCGACCGGTGCCTGCGGGTAGCCCTCGCTGGCGACCACGACGGTGACGGCTGCGGTGTCCGCGAAGGCCGGGCGGGTCACGTCTTCGAGGGTGCCGACCGCGGCAGCGCGCAACAGCTCGGACAGCGGATCGAGGAGACGGGGGAGCACGACCTGCGTCTCCGGGTCGCCGAACCGCGCGTTGAACTCGATGACCTTCACCCCGTCGTCCGTGAGGATCAGCCCGGCGTAGAGCAGGCCGATGAAGGGGGTTCCCTCGGCGTCCAACTGTCGGATAACGGGCTCTGCGACGGTCCTCGTGACGAGGTCGACGAAGGCCTTTTCGCTGCCGAACCGGTCGTCGAGCCAGGGCAACGGGGAGTATGCGCCCATGCCGCCGGTGTTCGGGCCCTCGTCGTCGTCGCGGAGCCGTTTGTAGTCCTGTGCGGGGCTGAGCGGCCGAACGGTGTCGCCGTCGCTGAGGAAGAAGAGCGAGACCTCTGGACCCGAAAGGAACTCCTCGATCAGCACCGGGCCGCCGGGAAGGTACTCCTCGGCGTGGGCGAGGGCTGCGGCGCGGTCGGGGGTAACGAGCACGCCCTTGCCGGCGGCCAAGCCATCAGCCTTAACGACGTGGGGGGCGCCGAGCGTGTCGAGAGCGACCTCGACCTCAGCGAGGGTCCGGGCACGGATCGCGCGGCCGGTGGGCACGCCCGCGGCCTCCATCACGCGCTTCGCGAACGTCTTCGATCCCTCCAGCTGGGCGGCCGCCTTGCCCGGGCCGAAGACCGGGATCCCACGCTCGCGCAGCGCGTCGGCGACGCCCGCGACGAGCGGCGCCTCTGGTCCGATGACGACCAGATCGATCGAGTGGGTGTTCGCGTGGTCGGCGACCGCTACCGGGTCGTTCGCGTCGAGGGTGATGACCGTGGCATCGCCGGCGATTCCGGCGTTCCCCGGTGCGGCGAAGATCTCGTGCGGGGCCTGCTCGGCGCGGAGAGCGAGGACGATGGCGTGCTCGCGCGCACCGGAGCCGAGGACGAGGATTCTCACCGGGTCAGCCTATCCGGGGCTTGCGCCGCACCGAGTCCCCGGCGAGCGCCGCGCCGCCCTGCGCATCACTCAGGCAGATCCGCCCCTCCGAGGCGGTCGCAGGCGGCTCAGCCGCGGATCTGCCTGAGTGATGAACGCGTAGCGTGGAGGCATGGCACGGCAGATCCCCACCGGCGACGGGCGCGCGGCGCTGGCGGTGCTCGCTGCCGCGACGGATGCCGGTGAGGCGGTGTCGCGCGCCGACCGTGCGACCGCGGTGCGCTACCTGTTGCAGCTGCTGGAAGAGAAGGCGCCCGGTCACACGGTTGAGGTGCGGGTGCCGCCGTTCGGCGCCGTCCAGGTGGTCGACGGGCCGCGCCACACCCGCGGCACACCACCGAACGTGGTCGAGACCGATCCGGAGACGTGGATCGCGCTGGCGACCGGATCCCGCTCCTGGTCGGATGCCGCCGGCGCCGGTCTCATCACGGCCTCGGGAACACGGGCGGACCTCTCCGCGCTGCTGCCGCTGCGACCGTGATCCCGGCGAGGGTCAGGCATGACAGGGCGCCGGGTATTCTGAGAAGATCGGTTAGGCATTCCTAATCTTCCTCCCGACACCTTCCCGAAAGATCGGCAGTCTTCCATGCGCCGGACATCCACGTTTCTCGCCGCTGCTCTTGCCGCGTCCCTCGCGTTCCCCGTGTTGGTCGCTGCGCCCGCGTCTGCGGCCGAATCCACGACTGCGGCCAGTGAGTGCATCGTCCTCGACGGCGCACTCACCTGGGGTTTCAAACAGTCGTTCCGCGCGTACATCTCGGGCACGATAGCCAATGGCACCTGGACTGAGATCGCTCCTGCGACGTACGCGACGCCGGAGTTCTCGTGGCCGGCGGCGACGGGAAGCTACGACCCGTCAACCGGTGTCGGTGAGATCAACTTCGCCGGCGGCGTCGAGTTCACCGGCCATGATGGCTTGCTCGACACGACCATCGCCAACCCGACCCTCGTGCTCGCCGCCGACGGCACCGCGCAGCTCCTGCTCGACGTCGAGGGGCTCACAATGGACGACGCCCTGGCGGGTAATACCGACAACGTGCAGTCCTACGCGCAGACACCTTTCGTCTCGCTCGACGTCACGTCCGCGCCGCTGACCATCACCGATGACAGCATCTCGGGTACGGCCGTGCCCACGGCGATCACCGCCGAGGGTTTCACGGCGTTCGGCAACTACGAGGCGGGCACCGCTTTCGATGCGCTGACGTTCACCGCCGATCTGTCCTGCGCCGTTGACGACGCGACGACGGCCGAACCGAGTGCCGACGCCTCCGATGCTGCGCCCGCGGTCGATGACACGTCGGTGGCGCCCTGGCTCGCGGGCGTCGTGGTGATCGGCGTGCTCGTGATCGGAGTCGTCGTGCTCGGAATCGTCAGCGTCCGCCGCCGGCGAAGCAAAGGCCGGCGCGGGGGCGGCGACGGTCTGTGAGGCGTCGGCTCGGCGCACTGATCGCTGCCGCAGCGCTCGCCGTCACGCTGGTCGGCTGCGCGGGGTCGACGTCGCAGACAACCGAGACCAGCGCGGTCGTCGACACCACACCGCTAGACCAGCTCGACGTCCTCAGCGACCCTCAGTCGTACCAGGGGCCATCCACGGCAGTTATGTCGGATGCGGCGGTGGAGGTCGTCGATGCCGATCGAACGCAGACGCTTCCGGCGACGGTCACCTCCCACGACCAGGGTGGCGATACCGAGGTGACGGTCACCGACGACTCGCGGGTGATCGCCATCGACATCGCCGGTTCGATCGCCGGCACGGTCTGGGGCCTCGGCTTCGGTGACACCCTGGTCGGGCGCGACATCGCGACCACTTTCGACGGTGCCGCCGATCTGCCGGTGGTCACCAATGGCTCGATCGACGTCAACGCCGAAGCAATCATCGCGTTAAAGCCCACGCTCGTGATCACCGACGGCACCGTCGGCCCGCGCGACGTGATCGAGCAGTTGCGTGATGTTGGAATCGCCGTCGTCACGGTCGACAACGATGCTTCCTTCGACGGGGCGGCGCAGCTGGCCCGTGACGTCGCCGCGGTCTTCGGCGCCCCCGCAGCGGGGGAGGCGCTGGCGGAACAGATCACCTCGCAGGTGGATGCCGAGACCGCCATGATCTCGGAGATCGTCCCGACGGCAGAAGAGGACAAGCTCCGCATCATCTTCCTCTACCTGCGTGGCTCTGCCGGCATCTACTACCTGTTCGGTGAGGGGTCGGGCGCAGACCAGCTGATCGATGCGCTGGGTGGGATCGATGTCGCAGCCGAACTCGGCTGGGACGGCATGAAACCCATGACGGACGAGGCCATGGTCGCCGCCGATCCGGACCTGATCCTCGTCATGACCGACGGCCTGTCCTCCGTCGGCGGAATCGATGGTCTCCTGCAGGACAAGCCGGCCATCGCGATCACCACGGCTGGGCAGAACCGCCGGTTCGTTGACATGGCCGACGGCGAGATCCTGTCCTTCGGTCCGCGCTCCGCCGGTGTGCTCGACGCCCTCGCCCGCGCGATCTACGCGCCGGACGGATCTGGCTCGTGAACGTCGAGGCCAACCGTGCCGCGTCGACGATGAAGGGCCGCATCACCGGCTCCCGGCGTGCGATCGTCTACATCTCGGTCTCCGTGCTTTTGGTGGTCGGTGTCCTGCTCTCGGCCGGGCTCGGCCAGCTGCCGATCAGTCCGACGGAGGTCGTGGGCTCGTTACTTCGATCGGTCGGCATCCAGAACGGCTGGGCCCCGACCGACTCCATCATCGAGCAGACGCTGTGGCAGATCCGCTTCCCCCGTGTCGTGATGTCGCTGTTCGTGGGGGCGCTGCTGGCGGTGGCCGGTGCGGTCATGCAGGCGATCTTCGGCAACCCGCTCGCAGAGCCGGGGGTCGTCGGGGTCTCCTCCGGGGCGGCCGTCGGAGCGGCCGCGTCGATCGTGTTCGGGCTCACGATGTTCGGTTCTTGGACTCCGGCGGTGCTCGCCTTCGCGGGCGGCCTGATCGCGACGCTGCTCGTGTACACAACGGCCAGGGCGCAGGGCCGTACCGAGGCGGTGACCCTGATCCTCACCGGCATCGCCGTCAATGCGTTCGCTGGGGCGGGCCTGGCCCTGTTCATGTTCCTCGGCGACACGTCGTCTCGCGAACAGATCGTTTTCTGGCAGCTCGGTTCGATGAACGGCTCCCGCTGGCAGGAGGTTTTGATCGTCGTGCTGGTGGGCGCCATCGCGACCTCCGTGTCGATCGGCTTCGGGAGGCAATACGACCTGCTCTCCCTCGGGGAGCGCACAGCATCTCATCTGGGGGTCAGGGTCGAGGCGCTCCGGGTCGCGTCGATCGTCCTCGTCGCTCTGCTGACCGGTGTGGCGGTCGCGTTCGTGGGGATCATCTCCTTCGTCGGGCTGGTCGTTCCGCATCTGGTGCGAATGCTGCTCGGCCCCTCCAACCGACCGCTGATCATCGCCTCCTTCCTGGGCGGCGCCACGCTGCTCGTCTATGCGGATCTGCTGGCACGGACCGTCATCCCGTCGGCGGATCTGCCGATCGGCATCCTCACCTCTCTCATCGGAGGGCCGTTCTTCTACTGGCTCATCCGTCGCAGCCGTCGCAGGGCGGGTGGCTGGGCATGACGGCGGAGATCGCCTACGAACTCCGCGGTGTCGGTTACCGCATCGACGGGATCACGATCCTGGACGGCATCGACCTCGACGTGCGTTACGGCCGAGTGCTCGCACTGGTGGGACCGAACGGCGCCGGTAAGTCGACGTTGCTGAGTGTGCTGACCGGCGATCTGAGTGCCACCTCGGGCGCTGTGTTGTTGGACGGTCGAGCTGTTGCTGAGCACGGCGCGAAAGAGCTCGCGCGCCGGCGTGCCGTGCTGTTGCAGTTCAACCAGGTCAGCTTCTCGTTCACCACCTACGAGGTGGTCGAGATGGGTCGCGCTCCCTGGATCGGCAGCGGCGCCGGCGACGACGAGGTCGTCATCGTGGACGCGATGGTGCGCACCGACGTCACCCACCTCGGGTCTCGGCCTTTCTCCTCCCTCTCGGGAGGAGAGCGGGCGCGGGCGTCGCTGGCGCGGGTGCTCGCCCAGGACACCCCGATCGTGATGCTCGACGAGCCGACCGCCGCGCTCGACCTGAAACACCAGGAAGAGGTGTTACGCATCGCGCGGGAACTCGCCGCGGCAGGCCGGGCGATCATCGTGGTCCTCCACGATCTGTCCCTGGCTGCCGCGTACGCCGACGATGTCGCGATCATCCACGAGGGGAGACTCGCCGCATACGGTGCTCCCGCACGGGTGCTGACGGAGGGGCTGGTCGAGCAGGTCTACGACACACCGGTGCGGGTGCTTCCCGATCCGGACACCGGACGCCCGATCATCCTGCCGCGTCGCGGTCTCGCGGCTTCGTCCCGATAACGATTCGTCTCGCGAATTCTTGCCATTCTGCTTGGTGAGGTTAGGCTAAGCGTCATGGCTTAAATAAGCCTCCCCTATCTTTGCCCCCGATGGGGTGGCGGCTACCCGAAGAGATCCAGGAGAAGACTGTGCAGTCAACCAGGAAAGCATCGCTTTGGCGCGTGATGGCGGGAATCGTCACCGGCGCCCTGTTCTCATCCGCTGCCGTGGTCGGGACCGCGCTTCCTGCGCAGGCTGCCGCCGGTGATGTCACCAGTGGCTCACTCGCCTGGAATGTGAACTCCAGCTGGAACACCTACATCCTGAATCCGGTCTGGGGTGGCACCCAGGCGATCGATCCGGTGGCCCCGTCGACGACCTTGTACAAGTATCCGGGCGCGACTGGCAGCGTGACCTCGTCGACTGTGGCAGATGTGTCCACCACCGGTGGTACGCACTGGGTCCTCAGCGCGCATGGCATCGACGAGACCCTGCAGAACTTCCGGGTGGTCGTCGATGGCACGCACGCCGACATCTACGCGGACATCTCCTACGTGTTCACCGCTTCCTTCAACGGCATCGTCGCCTCGACCGATAGCCCGGCGACCGGTGAGACGGACGGCGTGCTGTTCGCCACGAGCGACTCGGCCAGCATCACGGTTGCTGACGGCAGTGCCACGATCAGCGTGCCGGGTTCTTCCATCTACGGAACTGCCGCAGGTGTGACGGCGGGCTTTATGTACGGTCCGGGCGGTGTGAACAATAACGCGTTCGGCGCTGATCTGACTCTGACCACGACCGTTGAGGCCGAGGCCGAGGCCGTCGCGCCCGCGACCACGACCACGACCTTGGCCGCCACCCCGGCTGGCACGGCGACGGAGGGATCCGAGGTCACGTTGACCGCGACGGTGTCACCCGCGGCGGACGGATCCGTGACGTTCTTTGACGGCACCACCACGCTCGACACGGTGGACGTTGCCGCCGGGGCCGCGTCGATATCAACGTCGACGCTCGTCACTGGTAACCACAGCCTCACCGCGGAGTTCACGCCGTCGGACGTTGCGGCGTACGCCGGCTCGACATCGGCAGCGGTGCCCTACACCGTGACAGCAGTCGAGACGCCGCCGGTGGTGACGCCGACTCCGTCGTTGACGGTGACGCCGTCGACGGGTCTGGATGCGGATGGTGCGACGATCACGGTGACGGGTGAGATCTTCGATACGTCGGCGACGGGCATTTATGGTCCCTCGGCGGGTTCTGCGGCTGGTTTCTATGTGGAGATCGGTTATCTGTCGGATGTGTGGCAGCCGTCGGCTGGTGCGGCGTCGTCGACTCGGACGAACGCGTATGCGGCGTGGGTGCAGGGTTCGAGTAGTGCGTCTCCGTATGTGTTGTGGACGTTGAATGATGACGGGACGGCTGATTTCACCTGGACGGTGACGGTTGATCAGGCGACGTTGGAGGCGTTGGCGAACAGTTCGACGGGGACGTTGTCGGTGTTCACGATCGGCGCGGGTGGTGTGACGCAGGCTGTGAACGAGGTCTCCACCCCGATCAGCTTCGCGGAGACCGATGTGGCGGATACGACGACGACACTGTCGGTGTCTCCTGCCTCAACGACCACGGCAGGCTCGGACGTGACGCTCACGGCGGCGATCTCGCCGGCAGCGGTCGGCGCGGTCGAGTTCTTCGACGGGACGACCTCCTTGGGCACGGCCGACGTCGAGTCCGGAACAGCATCCCTGACCACGGCAGCGCTGGCTGAGGGCGATCACAGCTTGACGGCGACCTTCACGCCCGACGACGTGACGGCATACAGCGGCTCCACCTCGGATGCCGTCACCTACACCGTCACGGCTGAGACGGGGTCGATCGACGTCACCGGCGCGACCCTCGACTGGGGCGTGAAGGAAAGCTTCCGCAACTACATCGTCGGCTTCGCCGAAGGCGCGATCACGACGGACGGCGTCGGAACGCAGTCGGACGGCGCGTTCCTGTGGTCGAACGGGGTCGGCTCCTACGATCAGGATTCGGGTACCGGATCGATCGACTGGGCGGGTTCCGTCAACTTCAGCGGCCATGAGGGCGCGCTCGACCTGACGATCGACAACCCGAGCATCGTGATCACGAGCCCGACGACCGCGACGCTGTATGCGGACGTCAGCTCGGCCGGATACGGCAGCAGCCCTGCAGTCGATGCGACGGATGTCCCGGTGGCGACGCTGACCCTGCCGAATGGTGTGGTCTCGGGCGATGGTGCGTCGATTACCTGGACGGACGCAGCCGCGACACTGACCAGCGAGGGAGCGGCGGCCTTCATGGGCTTCTACGCCGCCGGCCAGGCTCTCGACCCGGCGACGTTCACGATCCCGCTCGAAGACGCGGGTCTTACTCCGGTGGTGAGCCTGAGCAGCACCCAGGTGACGCCGGGGCAGGCGTTGACCATCACGGGAACGGGATTCGATGCGGGTGAGTTGATCGCCGCGACGGTCCACTCCGATCCGGTCAGCCTTCCCGCCCAGACCGCCTACGCGGATGGCACCGTGGTGTTCACCTGGGTCGTGCCGGCCGACTTCGAGGCCGGCAGCCACTCGATCGTGCTGACCCGCGCGGACGGCACGGAGATCACAGCGGCGTACTTCACCGTGGCCGCGGCGGACACGTCCGGCGAAGTCACGAGCGGTACGAACACGAGTGAGACGACTGCTGCGGCGGCGGAAGTCTGCGTGGCGAATTCGGTGTCGGGCGCGACCATCGACTGGGGCTTCAAGCAGTCGTTCGTCGACTACATCAACGGCCCGATCGCCAGCGGCTCGATCTCGGGCGCGTGGGGCACCGGTAGCGGCGCATACAGTGTCGACACCCACAGCGGCTCGGTGACCTACAACGGCTCGGTGCACTACTACGGTCACTCCGGCATCCTCGACATCACGCTGTCGAACCTGCGCATCCAGGTGACCGGCGCGACGTCCGCCGTGCTCTATGTGACCACGGCGTCCACGGGTGAGATCGCGCTGGCTAACCTCACCCTCCCGACGGCATCCTCCACGAGCAGCAGCATCTCTTGGAGCAACGCGTCTGCGACCATCACGTCGTCCGGTGCGCAGCTGTTCAGCTACAACGGCAGCGTGTTCTACCCGGCGGGCACGACTCTCGACTCCGTGTCGTTCAGCTTCCCGCTGGGAGCCGAGGTCACCTGTGACTCGACTACGGACGGCACGCTGGCCGTGACGGGTGGGTCGGATGCGAACGGTGCGTTGTGGATCGGCCTGACGATGCTGGTCGTGGGTGTCGGTGCGGTGGCGCTGCGTCGTCGCCGGGTGGCCAGCGCCTAACGGCGTCTGCTTGAGAAGGGGCGCTCCGTGATCCGTCACGGGGCGCCCCTTCTACACGCGCCGGCGGTGGGCGTATCCACAGCGCGCCGAATGAGAGAATAGGGCGATGGCCGAAGAGCCGAACCCCGAACCCCGCGTCACCGTCGAGGAACACCTCGAGACGGTGCGCGTCCGTCGTGCACCCCGTCACATCCTCTTCCTCGTCCTGGGCGCGCTGCTCGGCGTGATCGCAGCGCTCGTCCTGACGTTCGTCTTCAACGGAACGGATCAGACCAGTGAGGAGGGCTACGAGTATTCGAAGATGCAAGTCTTCGGCTTCCTCGCGCTGGCGGGCATCGTCGTCGGCCTCATCGTGGGCGGTCTCGTCGCCCTGTTGCTCGACCGCACCGTGGGACGACGTTCGCGAGAGGTCCGCGTGGATCGCGAGCGCGTACGCGTCGAGGAATGACTAGGCGAGATCGGCGATGACCGGGTGGATCGCCGTGTCGAACGCGGCGACGTCCCGCCGGAGACCATCGGTCACCGCGATCGTCAGGGAGCCGATCCACCACAGTCCGCGTTGGGTCAGCGGCAGCACTTGCACGTTCAGTTCGAACGAGTGCGCCGGGCGCCCGACCTGACGCTCATGCTCGGCGATGGCGCTGGCGTACGCTCGGTAGCCGGCGTCGGCGGGGACGTCGGAAGTGCGGGCCGCGTATGCGTGATGCGCTTCGGTGGCATAGGCGACGGCGTCGGCCGCGTGCGGTGCGATCTCGGCGCGCAGTTGGTCAGCGCCGCCGAGCGGCAACGCCACCATTGTTGCGAAGCCTTCGACCAGCTCCAGCGGACCGGCCGCGGGATGCGCTTGAGGCTCGACGGTCATTGCCCAGTACTCGCGCCATTGGTGCTCGAGAACCGCCTGCTGGGCGTCCGGACGATCGGATGCCGCGACCGGCACGTCGCGCAGCGCGGGCAGCTCCGCGGGGCTGCGCAGCCCGAGCCGCTGCCGGAGGAACAGGGCGAGCAGCACGGGACGACCGGCGTCTTCTCGGATGAGCCACTCCGGGCGCCCGGGGCTGTGCATGCGGCAATTGTAGGGCGACCGGGGAGCCCCACGGCCGCTAGGCTTAGACGGTGGCCGCCGCACCCCGCAATCCATACTCTGAGGCAGGTGTCGATACCGCAGCAGGAGATCTCGCGGTGGAGCTGATGAAGTCCGCCGTTCGCCGGACACAGGGCGCGGAGGTCGTCGGCGGTGTGGGCGGTTTCGCTGGCCTGTTCGATGTGTCCGCTCTGCGCGGGTATACCCGGCCCCTGCTTGCGACCAGCACCGACGGTGTCGGAACCAAGGTCGCTATCGCGCAGGCGATCGACAAGCACGACACCATCGGCCAGGATCTGGTCGGCATGGTCGTGGACGACATCGTCGTGGTCGGCGCCAAGCCGCTGTTCATGACCGACTACATCGCCTGCGGGAAGGTCGTCCCCGAACGCATCGCGGACATCGTCCGGGGTATCGCCGACGGATGCGCCGCCACCGGGACCGCGCTGGTCGGCGGCGAGACCGCGGAGCATCCGGGCCTTCTCGGGCCGAGCGACTACGACGTGGCGGGAGCGGCGACGGGTGTCGTCGAAGCCGATCGGGTGCTCGGCGCCGACCGGATCGGGCCCGGCGACACAGTGATCGCTCTCGCGTCGAGCGGCCTGCACGCCAACGGGTTCTCGCTCGTGCGTCACATTGTCGCCGGCGCCGGCATCCAGTACGGCGACCGCTCGGCAGATCTTGGAGCGACGTGGGGCGAGGCGCTGCTCGAACCGACACGCCTGTACACGGCGCCGTTGCTGCGGCTCGCCGCCGGACTCGGTGACCGGCTCCATGCCCTCAGCCACGTCACGGGCGGCGGCATCGGGGCGAATCTTGCGCGCGTGCTGCCGGCGGGCACCTGGTCCGAGCTGGACCGTTCCACCTGGTCCCCGCCTGCGGTGTTCCGGGTGCTGGCGGAGGCCGGCGGGCTGCAGTTGGCATCGACGGAAGGCACCTGGAACCTGGGTGTCGGTTTCCTCGCCGTCGTCGCCGAGGACGCGGTGGACGAAGCCATCGATGCTCTCGAACGTGACGGCATCCCCGCCTGGGCGCTCGGGTCCGTCCGGGCCACGGCCGCGCCTGCGGGCGAGTGGATTCAGGGCGCCAAAGGCGTCGACGGTGGAGCGGTACGCCTGGTCGGCGGCTATGCCGACATCCCGCGAGACGGAGCGAATTAACCCATATGTGCGGCATCGTCGGCGTGGTCGGGCAGGGCTCGGTCAACCAGGACATCTATGACGGCCTGCTGCTGCTGCAGCACCGTGGACAGGACTCGACCGGGATCTCCACGGCGGAGCCGAGCGGCGTCTTCCACATGCACAAGGCCCGTGGTCAGGTGCGGGAAGCCTTCCGCACCCGTGACATGCGATCGCTGCTGGGGACGATCGGCCTGGGGCATTGCCGGTATGCGACGAAGGGCACCGCGTCTAGCGAGGAGGAGGCTCAGCCGTTCTACGTGAACGCCCCGTATGGCATCGTCCTCGTGCACAACGGGAACCTCACCAACACGCGCGAGCTCACCGACGAGCTGTTCCACAAGGACCGCCGGCATCTGAACACCAGCTCGGACACCGAGCTGCTGGTGAACGTGCTCGCCAACGAGCTGCAGGCGGCGATCGGCGGACTGGAACTTGACCCCGAGCAGGTGTTCCAGGCCGTCGCCCGCGTGCACGAGCGCGTCGAGGGATCCTATGCCGCCATCGCGCTGCTGGCCGGGTACGGGCTGCTCGCCTTCCGCGACCCGTTCGGCATCCGTCCGCTCATCCTCGGCACGCGTAAGGCTGCGAACGGTGCCGACGAGTGGATCGTGGCGTCGGAGTCGCTCGTGCTCGACAACGCGGGCTTCGACGTCGTGCGCGACGTGCTCCCCGGCGAGGCGGTCTACATCGGCCTGGACGGAACGCTCCACACGCGTCAGTGCGCCGTGAGCCCCCGACTCGTGCCCTGCTCGTTCGAGTACGTGTACCTGGCCCGTCCGGACTCGGTGATGAACGGCATCTCGGTGTACGACGCGCGGCTGCGCATGGGGGAGCGCCTGGCGGACACCATCGCCAAGCACACCCCGATCGGCGCCATAGACGTCGTGATGCCGATCCCCGACTCCGCGCGTCCCGCAGCGATGCAGGTCGCCCGCAAGCTCCGCCTCGAATACCGTGAGGGCTTCTACAAGAACCGCTATGTCGGTCGCACCTTCATCATGCCGGGACAGGCGGTGCGCAAGAAGAGCGTCCGTCAGAAACTCAACGCCATGCCGAGCGAGTTCAAGGGCAAGAACGTGCTGCTCATCGACGACTCGATCGTCCGGGGGACGACGAGCAAGGAGATCATTCAGATGGCCCGCGATGCCGGGGCCAAGAGCGTCACCTTCGCGAGCGCCGCGCCCCCGGTGCGCTATCCGCACGTGTACGGCATCAACATGCCGTCCCGGCACGAGCTCGTCGCGCACGGGCGGACGATCCCCGAGATCGCGAGCGAACTCGGCGCCGACTACATGGTCTACCAGGAGGTCGAGGACCTGAAGGCGGCCATCCTCGAAGGATCCGACCTCGACGATCTCGACATGAGCTGCTTCGACGGTCGCTACGTGACGGGGACCGTCACCGAGGAGTATCTCGACTGGGTGGAAGGGTCGCAGGTGTCCTGAGACGGCTCCCGTCCCGAGAACCGGATCCACACCTCTCAGTGCGCGTCGACTCGCTCTTCGCCCTCGTCTTCGTCGCTGTATTCGTCCGCCCACTTGTCGACGTACTCGGTTTCACCGGTCGCCGGATGCCCGAGCTCGCGCTCCAGGGCTCCCAGGTTCACCGAGTAGGTGTCGTACTTGAGCTCACGGGCGATCTTGGTGTGCTTCGCCTTTTGACGGCCACGCCCCATGCGAGACCCCCTCACGTTCTGATGTCGCGGGCAGTGCCGGAGCCCGTCGCATTCGTCCGGCTGCAAGGCCGCTAAGAGTAGCATTCACAATATCACGGCGCCCGCCGGCGACGCCGCGTTGACGGGGAGGATCGCATGGTGTCGGATGCATCGGAATGGACCGGAGCGGTGGTCGTCGGGGTCGTCCCGGGGCTGCCCGACCGGCTGCTCGACGAAGCCGCGCGCTATGCCGCCCTCTTCGGCACGAGACTGGTGATCGCCTCCGTGGATGCGACTCGGTTCGTGACCTACGAGGACCCTGACGGCACACCGCATTCCGCGCCGATCGACATCAACATCGCGAACGCGGCCGACGCGGTCGAGAAGGTGCGGTTGCAGGCCGCCGCGCGCCTCGACCAGCGCGGCATCCGGTGGACGATCCGCTCCCTCGTCGGCGATCCCGCGACGGCCCTGAAGGATCTCGCCGACCAGCTCGATTCCCCGGTCATCGTCGTCGGCACTCGTCGGCGCGGGGTGGGTGAGACGATCCGCGAGTTCTTCGTCGGTTCCGTCGCCGCACGCCTGACCCACCGCCAACGCCGGCCGGTGCTGGTCGTCCCCCTGCATGATCCCGTTCCGGGCGACGAGGATTGGCCGTCGACGGCCTGAGGGGCAGCCGACGGATGCGGAGAGGCGAGCGCTCAGCGGACCCCGGTGCGTGGCCCTGAGTCGGCCGCGAGGGTGCGGGTCACCTCTCGCCCCGCTGAGTCGAGGGCGTTCGCGAGGTCGTCGACGAGGGACGCGGTGACATCGCCACCCCGCGCGACGTGCGATCGGAGGTCTGTGCGCACTCGAGCGCGGAACTCCGCCAGCACCGTGTCGGTGCGACGGATCTGCGCGCGGCTGGCGGCCCGTTCGTCCGTCCGCTCGTCCACCGGGTCGTCGGCCGCTCGCTCGGCGGATGCCGCTGCGGCCAAGTCGGCCCGCAGGCTCTTCATCGCTGCGCGAACGCTTCCCCGTACTTCATCGGCGATCAGTCGCACCGAGTCGGCGAGGTCCGCTTCGATGCCCTCGAGGTCGCTCCTGCGCGCGGTGAGCTCAGCGCGCCCGGCGTTGGTGATCTGGTATACCGTCTTCCGCCCGTCGACGGTCTTGGTGACCAGGCCCTCTTCCTCGAGCTTCGATAGCCGCGGGTAGATCGTGCCGGCGCTGGGCGTGTAGGTGCCGCCGGTGCGTTCGGTGAGCGCGGTCATGAGGTCGTAACCGTGGTGCGGTGACTCGTCGAGCAGGCTCAGCAGGTACAGGCGCAGATCGCCGTGGGAGAAGACGGGGGACATCACGCCGCCGCCTCGGTTGCGCCGTCGCGGCGCACCACGGTGATGTCGCCGGAGACGGAGTTGGCGCGCACGTCGACGAAGGTGCCGTTGAGCTCGCCCACGGAGCCCGAGTAGTTCGTCGTCGGGCCGGATCCCCGGCCTGAGCGGACGGTTCCGTCGAGCTGGACCCGGCCGCTGACGGAGCGCACGACGTAGTTGGCGGCGTATCCCGCATCGAGGCGGACCGTGGTGTCGCCGGAGACGGTGTTCAGCGCGATGCGGTGAACACCGCCGTCCGCGTCGATGAGCATTCCGCCCGACACGGTGTCGGCCGTCACCCGGTCGAGAGCTCCGGTGACGATCACGTCCCCGGAGACGCTGTTGGCGGTGAGCGAACCGGCGAGGCCGCGCGCGTGGAGATCTCCGGAGACCGCGTTGGCGGTGAGGTCGCCGGCGAGGGAGTCCACGACGATGTCGCCGGACACGGTGTTCAGGCGGGCATCGGCCGCGAGATCGGCGACCAGGGCGCTCGCGTTCACGACGCCGAGAGTCAGCGCGGTCTCGCGGGGGACGGCCACGCTGATCTCGGCCTTGGGACCACCGGAGCCGAAGTTACGGAAGACCTCGAGGAAGTTGTCCCACCGCAGCTGCGGATGGTCGATCTCCACGGATCCGCCGGAAGCCTCGATGCGGAGGTCTTTGACCGTCACGGAGTGAACCTCGATGCGCGCGCCCGGCTCGTCATGGGCGACGACGTCGATCTGTCCGCCGATCAGGCTCGCCTTGAGCGAGCGGATGTCATCGATATCGATGATGCGGGTCTCGCCGGGGTGGACGATCCACTTCTCGGACGCCATGAGTACTCCAATCTTGCGATATATCGCGTTATGAATAACACGATATATCGCGTTAATGGAGGTGTCAACGCGATACCGCCGAGTAGCGTGGGGCCGTGGCATCCGGTCCGTCGTTCTCCTGGTCTCATCTCGGGCTGGTGATCGGCGGCGGAGTCCTCGGAACCGCGGCACGCGCCGGGCTGCTGCTGATCGATGCGCCGGGCTGGCAGCAGGTCTCGGTGCCGGTCATCAACGTCGTCGGCGGCTTCCTGCTCGGACTGCTCACCGGGCTCGTCGCACGTCACGGCGACGGCCGGCGCACGCGGGCTGCACGGCAGTTCTTCGGCACCGGTGTGCTCGGCGGCTTCACGACCTACAGCACCTTCGCCGTGCAGGCCGTGCACGGCGCGGAACTCTGGTTGACGCTTGCGACCGTGGTCGTCGGCGTGGCGGCGGCCTGGATCGGCCTCGTGGCCGTGCGCGAGCCCGCGGCACCTGCCGGTGCGGGCGACGACGACCGGCCCGAGACAGGGGGCGACGCGTGACTCCGGTGCTGTTCGTCTTCGTCGCGCTGTGCGGCGGTGCCGGCGCGGGGCTGCGGTACGTGGGCGACCTGGCGGTGACGCGCATCGTCGGGGCGCGATTCCCGTGGGCGACGCTGCTGATCAACATCACCGGATCGTTCGCACTCGGCCTGCTCACCGGTGCCGCCGCCGGCACCGAGGCCCTGCTGTTGATCGGTACCGGCCTGATCGGCGGGTACACCACGTTCAGCTCGGTGGCCGCGAGCAGCGCCGTGATGGCCGCGGAGCGACGCACTCTCGCAGCGGTGACGAACACGTTCGGCACGCTGGCCCTGACGATGGCGGCGGCCGCCGCCGGCATCGCCCTGGGGGGTCTTCTGGGCGAGGCGTGACGCTGCTGCGTGGCATACTGACGCCGTGTCCCGACTGGCCGCGCTCAGCCTGCGCAACCGTGCACTCATCGCCCTCGTCACCGTCGTCGTCGCACTGTTCGGCAGCATCGCGCTCGTGAACCTCAAGCAGGAGCTGATCCCCTCGATCGAGTTCCCCACGCTGTCGGTGCTCTCGACCTACCCGGGCGCCTCGCCCGAGGTCGTCGCGAACGATGTCTCGACGCCGATCGAGAGCGCGATCCAGGGCGTGGCGGGACTGGAGTCGACGACGGCAACCAGCACGACGAACGCCTCCATCGTGCAGGCGTCGTTCACGTACGGGACCGATCTGTCGACCGCCGAGCAGAAGATCACGCTCGCGATCAACCGCATCAAGGACCAGCTGCCCTCCGGCGTCGAGCCGAACGTCGTCTCGGTGTCGATCGACGACCTGCCGGTCATCCAGCTCGCGGTCACCGGGTACGACGACGCGCAGGCCATCCAAGCGCAGCTCGAGAACTCGGTCGTCCCCGACCTGGAGCGTATCGATGGCGTGAACGCGGCGTCGATCGTGGGCGGCGTCGGCCAGCGGGTGACCATCACCCCGGATGCCGCGGCGCTGGCCGCCGCCGGCTACACGCAGCAGGCGATCAGCGATGCGCTCGACGACAACGGCGTGCTGTTCCCCGGCGGTGACATCACGCAGGGCGACGAGAGCCTCACGGTGCAGACCGGGACGAAGATCACCTCCGTCGACGAGCTCGCAGCGCTCCCGCTCGTACCGACCGACGCGGCCCAACTCGCCGCCGGCACCGTGACCATCGGCGACATCGCCACGGTGGTGTCGGACACGGATCCGGTCACCTCGATCTCCCGGGTCAACGGCGAGCCGGCGCTGACGATCGCGGTCACCAAGCTCCCCGCCGCCAACACGGTCGACGTCTCACAGGCGGTGAACGACGCGCTGCCGCAGCTGAGCGACGACCTCGGCGGCGCCGCGCAGTTCACGGTCGTGTTCGACCAGGCCCCGTACATCCAGCAGTCGATCGAGTCGCTCGCGCAGGAGGGGCTTCTCGGACTCGTCTTCGCGGTGCTCGTGATCCTGCTGTTCCTGATGTCGGTGCGGTCGACGCTCGTCACCGCGATCTCGATCCCGACGAGTGTGCTGATCACCTTCCTCGGCATCCAGGCGTTCGGATACTCGCTCAACATCCTCACGCTCGGGGCCCTCACGATCGCCATCGGACGCGTCGTCGACGATTCCATCGTCGTCATCGAGAACATCAAACGCCACTATGTGGTGGGCGCCGACCGACGCGATGCGGTGCTGCGGGGCGTGCGGGAGGTCGCGTCGGCGGTCACCGCGTCCACGCTGACGACGGTCGCCGTCTTCCTGCCGATCGCCTTCGTCGGCGACGTCACCGGTGAACTGTTCCGGCCGTTCGCGCTGACCGTCACGATCGCGATGGTCGCCTCGCTGCTGGTCTCCCTCACGATCGTGCCGGTGCTGGCCTCCTGGTTCCTCCGCCCCGACCGGAAGCGGTCCGAGAGCGCCGTCGCCGAACGGCCGGAGGGTGAGGAAGAAGGGGTCGACACGGACCAGGCGGGAACAGATGACCCGGCGGCGCCGGCGTCCCCGCTGCAACGGATCTACGTGCCCGTGCTGCGCTGGACGTTGCGTCATTCGTGGACGACGCTCGCGCTCGCGGCGGCGGTGCTCGTCGGAACGGCGGCTCTCTCCCCGCTGATGGCGACCAACTTCCTCGGCGACTCCGGGCAGAACACGCTGACCGTCACGCAGACGGTGGGCGAGGCTGCCAGTCTGGAGGCCGAGAGCACCGCCGCCGCCGCCGTCGAGCACGCGCTTGAGAGCGTCGACGGCGTCGAGACGGTGCAGACCTCGATCGGCTCCAGCGGTTCGGCGATCGCCGACGCGTTCTCCGGCGGCAGCGGGGGGATCACCTACTCCATCACCACCGATGCGAACGCCGATCAGGTCGCGTTGCGCGAACGTGTGCAGCAGGCGGTGGCGGTCCTGGACGACGTCGGCCAGGTCACCATCGCCAGCTCGTCCAGCAGCTTCGGTTCCAGCGATCTCGCGGTCGACGTCACCGCACCCGACCAGGAAAGTCTGCAGCAGGCGTCCGATGCCGTCGTCACCGCGCTCGACGGGCGCGCCGACATCGGCCAGGTCACCAGCAACCTCTCGGCCTCGCTGCCCTACATCGCGGTGACGGTCGACCGCGACACCGCCGCATCGCTCGGCCTGTCGGAGGTCGCGGTGGGAGCGATCGTGTCAAGCACGATGCAGCCGACCTCGATCGGTTCGGTCGAGATCGACGACACCACCCTGACGGTCTACCTCGCCGCATCCCAGACGCCGGTGACGCTCGACGACCTGCGCGCGCTGTCGATCCCGACGGCAGCCGGCGCGGTGCGGCTCGATCAGATCGCCACCGTGGCCCAGACTCAGGGGCCGACTTCGATCACCACCGAGCGCGGCCAGCGCGCGGCGACCATCACCGTCACGCCCTCCGGAGACGACCTGACCGCCGCCACCGCCTCGGTAGACGCCGCCCTGAGTGGCCTGGACCTGCCGACGGGCGCGAGCGCGGCGATCGGCGGGGTCGCCACCCAGCAATCGGATGCCTTCTCGCAGCTGGGACTGGCGATGCTGGCAGCCATCCTCATCGTCTACGTCATCATGGTCGCGACGTTCCGCTCGCTGCGTCAGCCGCTGCTGCTGCTCGTGTCGATCCCGTTCGCGGCGACCGGCGCGATCCTGCTCCAGCTCGCGACGGGAGTGCCGCTCGGCGTCGCCTCCCTGATCGGCGTCCTCATGCTCATCGGCATCGTCGTCACGAACGCGATCGTCCTCGTGGATCTGGTGAACCGATACCGCGCGAAGGAGCTCAGCGTGCGCGACGCGACGATCGCCGGAGGGTCACGCCGGCTGCGTCCGATCCTCATGACGGCGTTGGCGACGATCCTCGCCCTGACGCCGATGGCGCTGGGGATAACCGGCCACGGCGGATTCATCTCCCAGCCGTTGGCGATCGTGGTGATCGGAGGACTGGTGTCCTCTACCGTTCTGACGCTGCTCGTGCTGCCGACGCTTTACGACCTCGTGGAAGGTGCACACGAGCGCCGCGTCCGGAAGAGGGTCGCGTCGACATTGCCGACCGCACCGGACGGCGACCCATCGGACGGCGGAACCGGCGACGCGCCCGCGCCGTCGAGCAGGCGGGCGCTGCGGCGGGCGCACTGAGCGCGGCCGACCCGGTCGCGGCGTCGGCGACGGACGAGGCGGCATCCGCCCGCTCGATGATTGACTCGGTGACCATCGGCGTGACCGAGACGGAGGCTGCTGCGGCTGGGGTTTCCGTCGCGACGGCGAGGGATGCGCAGCAGCGCAGCAGGCAGACGACGAACACGGCCGACCAGCCGAACATCGCCGAGAAGGAGATCACCTCAAACAGGGCGAGGTTGATCGCACCGGCGCCGAAGAACAGCCACGCCCCCGCGATCAAGTAGAGGAATGCGACGATCGTGCTCGCGAGCAGGCGCCGGGGCATCCGGTGCATCAGGAAGGGACTCGTCAGCAACAGTCCGGCGAAGCCCAGCACCATCACCATGGTGATGTGCTCGTGCACGAAGGTGTTCACGTTGAGCGGGACGCACCCGGTCAGTGCGAGACTCGCCCCCACCGCGGAGAACAGGATGCGCGCGGTGCGGGCCGTGCCACGGCGGACGTGGATGCGCGTCAGCCGCCGGAGCTCGCGCTCGACGGCGCGGGCAAACAGCAGAACCACGCATCCGCCGATCAGCAGGGTCCCGTTGAAGGTCGCGCTAGACGCATCGCCGAACGAGCCGAGACGGCTGAAGTGCTCGTGCCACCACACCGGATCGCTGGTGGAGACGATGGCGACGCCGATCCCGCCGAGCAGCACGCTCAAGGCGAGGACGGCCAGCGTCAGTGGCGATGCCGTCAGCAGCGCCGACAGCATGGATCGCTGCGAACGAGTGTTCTCCGGCGGGGTCTGCCGGGAATCGGCAAAGCCCGTTCGAACCGCGGAAACGGACGCAAGATCGATGCGCATGACGGGTACCCTCCACCCAGTTGGGACACCAGAACACCGGCTGGAGAAGTAGCCCCGACTCCCACCGGTTGGTGAGCGCCGGACCCTGATTCCGACGCGACGGCAGCGCCGCTGCGCGCCATTCTAGCGGGCACATATGTCGATCACGGGCAGAGAATGTTACCGGGTGAGACGGCTCCGCCTGGGAAGATCTTCTGCTGGGCGTGTCCGCCCGTCGCGGTCACCCCTCCAGGGATATACCCCAGTCGATCTCCCACGTCTCGCCCGGGTCGAGCACCCGCAGATCGCGACCGGAATTGAACGCGTCGGCCGGTGCCGTCATCGGTTCGATCGCGACTGCCAGCGACTGCCCCGGATAGCGATCGGTTGTGAACACCTGCAGGTAACGGATCTCCTCGCCGCCCCACAGCGTGAGGCGGCGTCCGTCCGGCGCGCGCAGGACACCGCGGACGCGGCCGTCCCCGTCGCGCGCTAGCCGGGCATACGCCGTGTCGAGGTGGAGCTCCCCGAGCGGGCGGGGGATCCGGAGGTCGTGCGCGGCATCCAGCGGCTCTTCGGCGACGGGCAGGCTACGCTCGTCGACCCGGAACCAGGTCTCGGCGTCGACCTCGATCGTCAGCGCCGCGGTGTCGACGTCCGACAGGCAGAGGTAGGGATGGGCGCCGACGGCGGCCGGCGCCGCGTCGGCGCCGACGTTGGTGATGGAATGCTCGACGTGGAGTCCCGCCTCGACGAGCCGATAGGTGACGCGCGTCGAAAGGTGGAAGGGGTAGCCCGTCTGCGGGAAGACCTCGGCGGCGAGGGTGACGGCATCGGCCCGGGAGTCGGTCACGCGGTAGGCGACGAATCGCAGGAGTCCGTGGGAGGCGTTCCCCAGCGCGGGTTCAGTGATCGCCAGTTGCCGCTCGATGCCGGCGTGGCGCCACTGTCCGTCGCGGACGCGGTTGGGCCACGGCACGAGAACGACCCCGGAGGCGGCAGGAGTGGGCAGTCCATCGGGGTATCTCGGCACGAGGTCGACGCGGCCGATCCGCAGCGCGCGCAGGGCGGCGCCGACCTCGGCGATCTCGGCGCTCGCGTCGCCGCGTCGCAGGATGTGGCGGCGGCCGGTGGGGTCGGAGGTCATGTCACCAGGGTAGTTCTCAGCGGTTCGCGCTAGAGTGGAACGTCGGCTCAGGGACACCGTGCGATTCGCGCGGGTGGGTGTGTGAGTCCAAGGGGCCGATGATGGGCGCCGATCGGCGCGCATGACCATCATCGAAAATGGCCCCCGGCCGACGGTTGCCCGGGTATGTCCGCGTGTCACCGAGTTCGCAGAGCGTTCTTCGGCGCGGGCGCTGTTCTCATGCGTACGCACCCAGAAGGACATCCGATGCCTAAGAACAAGAAACCCGCAGGCGGTCGACCCGCCAAGAACTTCGAGCCGCGTCGTGGGGCGAAGACCTCGTTCCATGACAGGACGCGGCGCCCCGGCGAGTCATCCGCCGGCACCCCCAGCTCGAAGAGCCCCAACCATCGTGGACACCGCGCCGACGAGGCGCAGGACGCTTCGGCGAAGCGGCGTTGGACGGCGCAGGAGAAGGCCGGCCGTGAGGACGCCCGCACGATCCGGTCGCAGTCGCGCGCTGGCGGCGAGCGTACGTCGGACGATCGTCCGCGTCGTTCGTTCGACGAGCGCCCGGCCCGCGGTGACCGTCCGACCGGTTCGGGTCGTCCCGCCCGCTCCTTCGACGACCGTCCTGCCCGCAGTGATCGTCCGGCCCGGTCGTTCGATGACCGTCCGCGTCG
>JAATGR010000179.1 GCA_015654575.1 Actinomycetales bacterium | reverse complement strand
TACGTCGGACGCGGCGCGAATGTGAAGCACCTCGACCACGTGAACCTGCTCGCGCGCGATGTGCGGCGCTGCCGACAGTTCTGGGAGGAGGGCTTCGGGCTGCGCACCTACGAGACGATCCTGCTGCCCGATGGTGCGGGTGAAGCCGGCGCGTGGATGAGCAGCACGATCCAGGGGCACGAGCTGATCTACACCGCCGAGAAGACCGTGGGGTCGGGCCGGCTGCATCACTTCGCCTACGTCGTGGGGAGCCGCGAGGAGGTGCTGCGCGCCGCCGACATCATGTCGGACGCCCGCGTGTACATCGAAGCGGGCCCCTCCAAGCACACCGCGATCCAGGGCTTCTACCTGTACACGCGGGAGTCGGGAGGAAACCGGATCGAGGTGGCGGCCGCGGGTTATCTGCGGTTCGCGCCGGATGCACCGACCTACGTCTGGACGCCCGAGGAATGGAAGCGCAAGCCCGGGTGGGGTGCTCCGATCCCGCCCGAGTTCCACGTGTACGGCACCCCCGTCGTGACCGAGTTGGCCGAGGACTCGCACCGCGTGCCGGACATCGGACCGGGAGACGTGTGATGCCGGAGCGGCCGCCGCGTCTGCCCCGGCGGCCTCGGGCCGCCCTGCCGCCCGAGGCGCAGACGCTCTACGACCGGATCGTCGCGGGCCCCCGAGGCCGATCCTCCGTTCCGCTGCGGGACGAGGACGGCGCCCTGCTCGGCCCGTTCGCCGTCATGACGCTCACCCCGGCCGTGGGCGACGCGGTGCAGGAGCTCGGTGCCGCGCTGCGGTTCGGCGGCACGCTCGACCCGTTCGTTCGGGAGGCGGCGATTCTGTTGGTCGCGGTGCACCATCGCTCCGCCTTCGAGTGGCGAGCGCACGAAGGCGCGGCGCGTGAGGCGGGGCTGAGCGACGCACAGCTGGCCGCCCTCCGCGCGGGCGACGTGCCGACGGGGACGTCTCCCGCGGCGCACGCGGCCCTGCAGACCGTGGTCGCGCTGCTTGCGCGGAACCAGCTGGACGATGCCGGGTACGCGCTCGCCGTGCGGCATCTGGGACAAGAAGGCGTGGCCGAGCTGGTATGGCTGTGCGGTTATTACGCGATGCTTGCGACGGCGATCACGGTCTTCGAGAGTGGCGGGGGTTCTGGCGGGGACAGCCGTTGGACGCCCGCGACGGGATGAGAACCGTCGTGGTGCGGCGGCGTATTCGCGTGCGGCGCCTGTTCATTGCGGAGGCGCGGTCAGTCGGGCGACCGGCGTCCGCTCGGTCGCGGGCCTGCGGTGTCCAGTGAGCGGCGTGCGCTGCGCAGATAATGCGCAAAGTCGGCACGCGCGTTCTCGTCGATCTCCGCGACGATGAGGTCCTCCACGGCCCGGATGGCGGGTGACATCTCCTCCAGGAGTGCTTCGCCCTTGGGCGTCAGGTCCAGCAGCATGCGGCGCTGATGAGTCGGGTCCTGCTCGCGGCGTACCAGACGGTCACCGAGCAAGGGTTCGATGGTCGCCGCCATCGTCTGAGCGCGCACGAACGATCGCCGTGCGAGTTCGGAGCTGGTCAGGCCCGGACGTCGTGCGAGAACCGTCAGCGCCGTGTATTGCGCCGGCGTGAGCCCTGCATTCGCGCAAACTGCGTTGAAATGGGGACGTAACGCGAGTTCCACCTGCTTGATGACGTAGGTGAAGTTCGTCAACTCCAACGCGGCCTCCGATCGCTCAGAGAGTAGCGTACGCGCGCTGCCTCAGATCGCGCGGATGGCCTCTGGTACGGGTGTCACGCGAGCCGCGTCCCCACCCAGGTACACGCCTTCATTCTCCAGTCGGCCCCGCAGTGCGCGGGTATCGATGTCGCCCACAGGCACCCCGTCCCGCAAGGCCAGGTCTGCCGCTGCCCCCGCCGCCTGCCCCATCGCGAAGCAGGGACCGGTCACCCGGCCCGACGATTGGCCGCCCTGGGTCATCGAGGCGCAGCGGCCGACGACGAGCAGGTTCCCGACACGATCGGGCACGAGCATCCGGAACGGCAGCTGGTTGTAACCGCGGGAGTCGACGTCCGCGAAGCGGAACTCGACGTCGCCCCGGACATGTGCCTCTACCGGCCAGCCGTTGACTCCGAACGCGTCCTCGAAGTCTGCGCACCCGAGCACATCGTCTTCCGTCAGGCTGTACGCGCCGACGATTCGCCGGGTCTCACGAATGCCGATCTGTGGTGCGATGTCCACCACGTACGAGTCCTGGAAGCCGGGCGTGACCGCGCGGATGAACTCGAACGTCTCCTGCACCTGACGGCGGCCCTGCAGTTCCCCGCGAGTGAGCTGGCGCACGTCGGTGCCGTCGATTGCCGATCCATCCGGGTTGGAGAGTTGGGTGAGGTTGGAGCGCCACTCCAGCGGGTTGCGCTGCGGACGCACGATCGGTTTCTTGCGCGGGAATCGGTGGGTGCCGGCTGCCTCCGCATCCTCCATGAGCCGACGGATGGTCTTCCACGCCTCACCGGCCTGATCGGGGTGCACGCCGTTGATGCGGAACATCAATGAGGGGTAGAGCAGATGCTCCGATCGCTCGAACGTTGCGCCGGACCATGCTGCGAGGTCGGCGTCCCCTGATCCGTCTATGAAGACGCGGCCGCGCACCACCGCGGCGCCGGACTTCGACTCGATCACGACACCGTCGATCGTGTCGTCGGCCGAGAGTACAGCGCCCTGCGCTGATGCGTGGAAAAGCAGTTCCACCCCTGCCGAGACGAGCAGGTCGTCGAGGGCGATCTTGTACGAAGAGATGTCGAAGGCTTGCGCCATGATGCGGTTATCGACGGACATGTGGGGCGGATTGAGCGCATCGATGCGTTCCATCCGATCCAGCAGGTCGTCGGTGAGTCCTCGGATGACACGGGCGTCCTGTCCGTGGATACGGGCGTGCAGTCCGCAGAACGTGCTGAGTCCGCCCATCGTTCCTGCGCCGCCGAGGAAGCCGTAACGTTCGATCAGCAGCGTGGAGCGGCCGGCGCGAGCGGCAGCTGTCGCGGCCATCACGCCGGCTGGGCCGCCACCGACCACGACGACGTCGTACTCCCCGTGAACGGGAACGTCACGTGCGGGCAAGCGCATGGTTGAAGCGGTCATGGTCAGGCTTCCTTCGCTGTGTTCTGGGGGATCGGTCAGACTGCTCCGGTCGCGGTCCGCGCGCACGGTGCCGCGCCTGCCGGGCGCGGGCAGAGCACGGCTCCGCATGCCAATGGCTGCACCAGCTCGCGGTACTGATCGAGATAGCCGCCGCCGGTGTCGAGATCGGCCGCGGGCACGAACCTCTCGCGGGCGGCGAGCACCTCGGTATCCACAAGAAGATCGACCCGGCCAACGGCGAGGTCGATGTCGATGAGGTCGTCGTCGTGCACCCGCGCGAGCGGGCCGTCGTCCGCTGCCTCCGGGGAGACCTCGCCGACCGATATTCCCTGGTTCACGAGTCCGGAGAACTGGCCGTCGGTGACCAACGCCACGCTCTCCGCCAGCCCCTTCGCGTGCAGCGCGAAGATGAACGCCGAGGTCAGGCCCATACCGGGACCGCCCGCCACACCGATCCCGCGGATCACGGCGACGTCCCCGGCGCGAAGCCTGCCGCTCGAGATCGCGCCGATCGCC
>JAATGR010000033.1 GCA_015654575.1 Actinomycetales bacterium | reverse complement strand
GTCCGACTATCAGCAGAGCCTCGACGAGATGGCCGCCGCGATCCGGGCGGCCTCCCGGTATGTGAATGTCGAGTTCTACATCCTGCAGTCGGATGTCGCGACCGAGAACTTCTTCCGCGCCCTCGAGGAGGTCGCCGCACGGCGTCACGGTGAGGGTGCTCCTCGACCACTGGGCCAACCGGGGTAAGCCTTTCTACAAGAAGACGCTCCACCGCCTCGATGCGATGGGTGCGCAATGGCATCTGATGCTTCCGGTGCAGCCGCTGAAGGGGAAATACCAGCGTCCCGATCTGCGCAACCACCGCAAGCTCCTCGTCGTGGACGGCGAGGTCGCCTACATGGGGTCGCAGAACGTCACCGATTCGACGTACAACCTGCGGAAGAACATCCGGCGCGGCCTGCACTGGGTCGACCTCATGGTGCGGCTGGAGGGCCCGGTCGTCGCGAGCGTCAACGCCGTCTTCCTGTCAGACTGGTACAGCGAGACCGATGAGATCCTCTTCGGCGACGCCGAGGGCGTCGGCATCGGTGCCGCGCAGGGCGTGCTCGACTGTCAGATCGTGCCCTCCGGTCCCGGGTTCGAGTTCGAGAATAATCTCCGACTCTTCCTCGGACTGCTGTACTCCGCGCAGAAGCGGATCGTGCTGATCAGCCCGTACTTCGTGCCCGACGAAGCGCTCCTGCTCGCGGTCACCACGGCCTGTCACCGGGGCGTCCGGGTAGAGCTGTTCGTCTCCGAGGAGGGCGACCAGGCGATGGTCTACCACGCGCAGCGCAGCTACTACGAGGCGTTGCTGCGCGCCGGCGTCCACGTGTGGATGTATCGCAAGCCGTACATCCTCCACACCAAGGCGTTCACGATCGACGACGAGGTGGCCGTCATCGGATCCAGCAACATGGACATGCGCTCGTTCGGTCTGAACATGGAGATCTCGATGCTCGTGCGGGGGGCGTCGTTCGTGGCGCAGATGCGAGACGTCGAGGAGGAGTATCGCGACCTCTCCCGCGAACTGACGCTCGACGAGTGGATGCGGCAGCCGCTGCGCTCGACCGTGCTCGACAACATCGCCCGGCTCACCTCGGCGCTGCAGTGAGAGCATTGCCAGGCATCGTGACCCGCCCGTTATCCGACTCGGTGTGTTCTCCCGGAACGGTCCGCAAGGATGGGCACCGAACCGTGGAGGGATACAGATGGGCGTGACGCGGCGCATCGCGGGCTGGGGACTGATCGGCGCGGTCGTGATGGCGGCGTTGTCGGGATGCAGCGCGTCCACCGATGGCGGCGACCCTGCCGTGGTCGACGTGGACGCCGCCTGGCTCGACGGCGGGCGGCTCATCGGTATCGTCACGTGGGGGAGCTCGTCCTGCGTGCCGGTGGCGTCGGAGGCGATGCTCGACGCGGACGGCGCGCTGGCCGTCACGCTCGACGATCCGTCCGGGTCGCAGGCCTGCACCGCCGACGACGTCGCGCGCGTGACGCTCGTCGACGTCCCCGCGGGGGTGGACCCGGCCCAGGGCGTGCAGGTGCACGTCGGCTACGGAACCGGTGCGGGCGAGGTCGCCCTCTCCGGCACGGAGGGTCTGGCCGGGCCCGGCGGAACCACCGACTACCAGCCGAGCGCCGGCTGGACCGGCGTCGCCGGCGCCTTCGTCTACCTGACCTGGGGCTCCTCCTCGTGCGCCCCGACCGTTCAGGACGTCGCCGCCACCGGCGACGCCCAGGTCACGCTGACCTTCGTGGAGCCGGATGCCGATCGCGTCTGCACGCTGGACATGGCGCCGCGTGCGGTGCTGGCCGAGGTGTCCGCGCTGACGACGCCGACCGGCGCGCAGTTGGTGCTCACGGGGGACACCTTCGATGCGGTCTCCGTGGCGATCGTGGGGACGCCCGCCGTGGCGGCATCCGCGTCCCCGACCGCGACGAGCTGATCGCACCCGCGTCTCCGCATCCGTCGCGAGCGAGACGTACGGCCCGGCGGTCGCGCGCGGTGCGCCCACGGCGAACACGGACATGACACGGGTGGATGCTGGTTAGCCTCGACGTACAGCGCGCGCCGGCAAGCGCGTCCGACGTTGGTGCCGTCAGGCGCCGGAGGAGTCGACATGTTTGAGAGATTCACCGACCGAGCCCGTCGGGTGGTCGTCCTCGCCCAAGAAGAGGCGAAGATGCTCAACCACAACTACATCGGCACGGAGCACATCCTGCTCGGTCTCATCCACGAGGGTGAAGGCGTCGCCGCGAAGGCGCTGGAGAGCCTCGGGATCTCCCTCGATGCTGTCCGTGAACAGGTACAGGACATCATCGGACAGGGCCAGCAGCAGCCCACCGGCCACATCCCCTTCACGCCGCGCGCGAAGAAGGTGCTTGAGCTGAGCCTGCGCGAGGCGCTTCAGCTGGGCCACAACTACATCGGCACCGAGCACATCCTGCTCGGGCTGATCCGCGAGGGCGAGGGTGTCGCCGCGCAGGTGCTCGTCAAGCTGGGCGCCGACCTCAACCGGGTGCGTCAGCAGGTCATCCAGCTGCTGAGTGGATACCAGGGCAAGGAGCAGGTCGCCGTCGGCGGCAACGACGCGACCCCCGACAAGGGCAGTCAGATCCTAGACCAGTTAGGCCGCAACCACACCCAGGCCGCACGGGACG
>JAATGR010000080.1 GCA_015654575.1 Actinomycetales bacterium | reverse complement strand
TCCGGCCGGCTTCGGGCGAGAGCGTCACGCGCACGCCGAGTACCCGCTCCACCTCGTCGACGGCGGCGCCGGTGTCCGCGGGGTCGAGCACGCGCAGCTGCAGCGAGGAGGTGCCGACCGAGGCCTTCACCTCGTCGCTCGTGCCCTCGGCGACCACCCGGCCGCGGTCGATGACGGCGATGCGGTCGGCGAGCTGGTCGGCCTGGTCGAGGTACTGGGTGGTCAGGAGCACGGTGGATCCGCTCGTGACGAGCTCGCGGATCGTGTCCCACATCTGCCCGCGCGTGCGGGGATCGAGGCCCGTGGTCGGCTCGTCGAGGAAGATCAGCGGCGGCTGCGCGATGAGGGATGCGGCGAGGTCGAGGCGGCGCCGCATCCCGCCGGAGAACTTCTTCAGCGGACGCGTCGTTGCCTCGGTCAGGCCGAAGCGCGCGAGCAGATCGGCGGCCTTGGCCTTCGCGTCGGCGCGGGACAGGCCCAGCAGCCGCGCGAAGATGATGAGGTTCTCGTTCGCCGACAGGGTCTCGTCGACCGAGGCGAACTGTCCGGTGACGCCGATGAGCTGACGGATGATCTGCGGCGAGCGGACGACGTCGTGGCCGAAGATCTCGGCGTGGCCTGCGTCGGGACGCAGCAGCGTCGCGAGCATGTTGATGGTGGTGGTCTTCCCGGCGCCGTTCGGGCCGAGCACGCCGTAGACGGTGCCTGCCGGAACCAGCAGGTCGACGCCGTCCACGGCACGGTTCGTGCCGAAGGTCTTGACGAGCCCTTCGGCGTGCACCGCGGGGGTGGTGGATGAGGTCATGGTGGGTGTGCCTTTCTGTGGCGTGGGATCAGTGTGCCCGCCCGCCGCTGTCACGGCACTGTCGCAGCGCGCCGCCCGCTGCCGTCGCGCTGTCGGGATGTCCTCGCGCGGCCCGCCGGGGTTCTCGGGTTCGTCGCGGTCGTCGCGCCCGTCGCGGTCGTGACCCGGTGCGCCCGTCTGCCCCGGGTCCGTCGCGGTGAGGTGACGAGTCGGTGGCTCTGCGAGGAGGGCGTGCATAACTCAGGCAGAACGTCGGTGCGGTTGGCCGCGAGGCCTGGAATCATGCGGATGTTCGTGCTGCTCGCGCACGGATTGCCTGAGTTATGGGCCTCTCTCCCTCTCACCTTGTATGTCCCCGTTCGGACCGTTTGGAGCGGTCTCAAGCGGTCCGAACGGGGACATGAACCGGCCCGAACGGGGACATGCTTCTGCGCGGAGGAGGCGCGGACGACGGCCGGCGTTAGGCTCCGCGCAGCCGCTCCGCGAGGGTGCTGCGGAGCGCATCGAGCGGCACCCGCTCCTGCGCCATCGTGTCGCGGTCGCGCACGGTCACGGCATCGTCGTCGAGGGAGTCGAAGTCGACGGTGACGCACAGCGGCGTGCCGATCTCGTCCTGGCGGCGGTAGCGGCGGCCGATCGCCCCCGCGTCGTCGAAGTCGATGTTCCAGCCCGAGGCGCGGAGGTCGTCGGCGACCTGGCGGGCCAGCGGCGACAGCCGCTCGTTGCGCGACAGCGGTAGTACGGCGACCTTGACCGGTGCCAGCCGCGGATCCAGCCGCAGCACGGTGCGGGTGTCGGTGCCGCCCTTCGCGTTGGGCACCTCTTCCTCGCGGTACGCGTCCACGAGGAACGCCATCATCGAGCGGGTCAACCCGAACGACGGCTCGATGACGTAGGGGATGTATTTGTCGCCCGAGGCCTGGTCGAAGTACGTCAGGCTCTGACCGGATGCCTCGGTGTGGCTGGACAGGTCGTAGTCGGTGCGGTTCGCGACGCCCATGAGCTCGCCCCACTCCTTGCCGGGGAAGCCGAAGCGGTACTCCACGTCGATCGTGCCGGCGGAATAGTGCGCGCGGTCATCCTCGGGCACATTCAGCTGGCGCATGTTCTCCGGGTCGATCCCGAGATCGATGAACCAGTTCCAGCAAGCCTCGACCCAGTGCTCGAACCACTGCTGCGCCTCGGCCGGCGGGGTGAAGAACTCGATCTCCATCTGCTCGAACTCGCGGGTGCGGAAGATGAAATTGCCCGGGGTGATCTCGTTGCGGAACGCCTTACCGACCTGGCCGATGCCGAACGGCGGCTTCTTGCGGCTCGCGGTCAATACGTTCGAGAAGTTCACGAAGATGCCCTGCGCGGTCTCCGGGCGCAGGAAGTACAGTCCGCTCTCGTCGTCGACGACGCCGAGGTACGTCTTCACCAGACCGGAGAACGCCTTCGGCTCGGTGTACTGGCCCTTCGTGCCGCAGTTGGGGCAGGGGATGTCGGCCAGCCCGTTCTCCGCGGTGCGGCCCTTGCGTGCCTCGAAGTCCTCGATGAGGTTGTCGGCGCGAAACCGCTTGTGGCACTGCAGACACTCCACCAGCGGATCGGTGAAGGTCGCGACGTGACCGGATGCCTCCCACACGCGCTTGGGCAGGATCACCGAGGAATCCAGGCCCACCATGTCGCCGC
>JAATGR010000171.1 GCA_015654575.1 Actinomycetales bacterium | reverse complement strand
CCGTTGAAGTCGTACTCCCAGACGTGGTCGAGGATCTGCGCCTTCGACAGCACGCGGTTGGGGTTCAGCATGAGGTAACGCAGCAGTTTGAACTCCGTGGGGCTGAGTTCGATGGCGGTGTCGGCGACGAACACCTCGTGGGTGTCTTGATCCATCGTGAGTTCGCCGGCACGGATGATCGACTCCTCGTCGGCCTGCATGGTGCGGCGCAGGATCGCCTGGATGCGGGCGACGATCTCGTCGAGCGAGAAGGGCTTGGTGACGTAGTCGTCACCGCCGGCGTTCAGGCCGGTGATTTTGTCCTCGGTGTCGTCCTTGGCGGTCAGGAAGAGGATGGGGGCCGTGTATCCGGCCTCACGGAGACGCTTGGTGACGCTGAACCCGTTCATGTCCGGCAGCATCACGTCGAGCACGATCAGATCGGGTTCCTCCTCGAGCACGGCCGAGATCGTTCCGGCGCCGTTGGCGACGGAACGGACCTGGAACCCTGCGAACGTGAGGCTGGTCATCAGCAGGTCGCGGATGTTCGGCTCGTCGTCCACGACGAGGATGCGTGGTGCAGTCATGGCCCCATTATGGTCTGTGGCATCCATGCGATGCCTGAAAGCCAGTTTTGTGCGAGCCATGCGCCCATCGCCCCGCTGGGATGTGGGACGGATCGCGCCTTTCTCCGCCGGCCGAGCCGTGGCCGCAGCGTCAGGCCACGGCCGCGAGGTCGTCGGCGTCGAGGATGGTGTAGCTGTAGCCCTGCTCGGCGAGGAACCGCTGCCGGTTCTGCGCGAAGTCCTGGTCGACGGTGTCGCGCGCGATCAGCGTGTAGAAGCTCGCGGTGTGCCCGTTCGACTTCGGCCGCAGCAGCCGTCCGAGCCGCTGTGCCTCCTCCTGGCGTGAGCCGAACGAGCCGGACACTTGGATGGCGACGGAGGCGTCGGGCAGATCGACGGAGAAGTTCGCGACCTTCGAGACCACCAGCAGCGGCACCTGACCGGCGCGGAAGGCGGCGAACAGCTCCTCGCGCTCGTCCACCGGGGTGGCTCCCGTGATCTTCGGGGCGGACAGCGCCGCGGCGAGCTCGTCGATCTGATCGAGGTACTGGCCGATGACGAGGATCTGCTCTCCGGCGTGGCGCGCCGTGAGGGCGCGGACGACCTCGATCTTCGCGGGAGCGGTTGCGGCGAGTCGGTAGCGGTCCTCGTCGGCCGCGGCGGCGTATTCGAGCCGGTCGCCGGCGGGCAGGTCGATGCGCACCTCGTAGCAGGCAGCCGGGGCGATGAATCCCTGCGCCTCGATCTCCTTCCAGGGTGCGTCGAACCGCTTCGGGCCGATGAGGCTGAACACGTCGCCCTCGCGGCCGTCCTCGCGAACCAGGGTCGCGGTCAGCCCGAGGCGGCGCCTGGCCTGCAGGTCGGCGGTGAGCTTGAAGACCGGCGCGGGCAGCAGGTGCACCTCGTCGTAGATCACGAGGCCCCAGTCCAGCGCATCCAGCAAGGAGAGGTGCGCGTATTCGCCGCGCCGCTTGGCGGTGAGGATCTGGTAGGTCGCGATCGTGACCGGCTTGACCTCCTTGACCTGCCCGGAGTACTCGCCGATCTCCTCCGCCGTGAGCGAGGTGCGCGCGAGCAACTCGTCGCGCCACTGCCGGGCGCTGACCGCGTTGGTTACCAGGATCAGGGTGGTGGTCTTCGTCTCGGCCATCGCGGCGGCGCCCACGAGCGTCTTCCCCGCTCCGCAGGGCAGCACGACCACGCCGGATCCGTCCGCGCAGAAGATATCGACCGCCTGGCGCTGGTAGGGGCGCAGGTGCCAGTCGTCCTCGCGTAGATCGATCGGGTGCGGCGTCCCGGCGGTGTAGCCCGCGACGTCCTCCGCTGGCCAGCCGATCTTCAGCAGCTCCTGCTTGATCGCACCGCGCGCCCAGGCATCCACGACGAACGTGTCGGGTGTCGGGTGGGCGATCAGCAAGGGCTGGATGCGCTTATTGCGCGAGATCTCCGCGAGCACCGGGGCATCCGTCGATCGCAGCAGGAGCGCGTGCTCGTCATCGCCATAGGGTCCGCGTTCGATCACCAGGCGCCCGTAGCGTGCGACGGTCTCGCGGATGTCGGTGGACACCGACGCCGGGACCGGGAAGCGCGACCACCGGTCAAGAGTCGCCAGCATGTCTTCAGCCTGGTGGCCGGCCGCGCGCGCGTTCCACAGACCCAACCGGGTTATCCGGTAGGTGTGGATGTGTTCGGGAGCCCGCTCCAGCTCGGCGAACACCGCCAGCTCGTGCCGCGCGCTCTCCGCCTCGGGATGGGCGACTTCGAGAAGGACCGTTCGATCGCTCTGGACGATCAGGGGGCCATCGGACATAACCGAAAATTGTACCGTGTGCGCTGATGGGATCGGCACTCAGCCCGAGGCCGGCGGACCCGCGGACACGATGTTCGCCACCGGCAGGGTCCGTTCCACGTCCGCATGGCGGTCGCGTCCGCGCAGCCGCCCGCCGCCGAGCCCCGTCGCCTCGAGGGTGAACGACCGGGTGGACCCATCCGGCAGTCGCACGGCGACCTCGATCACGGCACGGGTGCGGACGGCTCGTTCGAGTTCGCGTTCGAGCCAGGCGGCTTCGGCATCGGGACCGGAACCGGAGCGGAGGTCGCTGAGCAGCCGGGCGTAGCGTTCCAGCGGGGATCGGGGCGGAGACGAGGGGGACGCCGGGTGGCGTCGCGGCGTGCGTGCGCTGCCGGCGGCATCGACGGAGACGACGGGATACCGCGCGTCGAAGAGGCTCCAGTAGACCGCCTCCGGCGCGGCGCGGGAAATCAAGGATCCGTCGTGGGGCACCAGGCCGACCGGCCGGAGCGCATGGTCAACGCCGACCATCGCGAGCAGGTCGGCGTCTTTGCTGGTGACGAGAGCGTGACCGGTCTCCGGATCGACGCCGACGCGGACCACGGCGTGACGGGCCATCGCTCGGTCGATGAGATAGCCGAGGGGTTGGGGGATGCCGGTGCGCGACAGCTCCGTCAGGAAGCTTCGCAGTGATTGCGCGGTCTCTCCTGCGGCGATCGCGGCCGCGATCGAGTCTGCGCTGAATCGGTAGGTGGACGCCTGGGCCCTGCTCTCCCGCACCGCCATCGTGCACAGCCGCCGTTCGAGCGCGGGCTCGAGCGGCCCGGGGGCGATGGCGCTGAGATCTGCCTGCAGGTATACATGGTCGATCTCGCGGGGCAGGAGCACGAGGAGCGCCTCGGTCTCCGCGGCGCCGTGCACACGCAATGACCGGGCCCACGCCGGTTCCGTGTCGTCGTCCGCGAGAAGACCGGCGCGCCATGCCCGCCGCCGCAACAGCCCGGCTGTCTGTTCCCAGGTGGGGTCGAGTGGGAACGCACCGGCCCACGTCGGCAGCGGGAGGTGCCCTCCTTCGGCGGTGCGAAGCCCCGGACGCAACGACCGGACGAAGCCTTCGGCGATCGCGGTCCAACGGTCGGCGGTGCGTGTGTCGAGCCAGGAATCGCCGACGGAGGTGGTCTGCCACTCCCGGTCGAACTCTCCGATCAGTCCCGCCGCCGCGGCCAGTGCGATGAGGTCTTCGAGTTCGTCCGCATTCGCCGCCGTTCCCGCCTCGACGAGCCGGCGCCGGTCGTTCGCGGCGACCGTGCCCGCCCCCGTGCGGCCGATCGGGGCGGCCAGCGCCCACAGGACGAGATCGCCGATCGCACCGACTGCGGTGAAAGCGCGCTCGGCCGCAGCGGCGGCCGCGGCAGGGGATGCGGGCTCCGCCGAAGCGGCGGTCGGTAGGGCCGAGATCTCGGCGACGTCTTTCGCGCGGTCGGCCAGTCGTGCGCCGACCACGTCGTAGGGCCTGCCGTCGGGGGAGGTGAGCATCCATTCGATCGCAGTGGTGTCGGGCGCGAGGCTTCGCATCGCCTCGACGGAGGCAACGGTCAGCGATGCGAGGGCACGGTCGATCGAGGCCGCCGAGAGCAGAGCATCGGCCGCGTCGAAAAAATCACGCCACTCCGCGTCGGGCGATGTTCCCCGCCGCTCGAACAGCTGAGCAAGGTCTGCATCGGTGCGTTGCGCCAGCGCCGCGGCCAGCGTTCGTGCGTCAGAGGTGCTGGCCACCGCTCACCGGGCGCGGTTAGCCCGGGCCCTCCGCACGAACGATCGGATCAGCACCGTCATCATCAGGAGAAAGGCCAGGATCGGTGCGATGTAGACGACAATGCTCACGACGGGCCATGCGCCGGTTCCGAACTCGGCGCTGCCGGCGCCGCCCATGGTCGCGGTTCCGATCATGATCGCGAAGAAGCAGCCAACGGAGACGATAAGCAGACCCAGAGCCATCGTGGCCAGGATCCGGTCGATCGGGCGGACGGGGACGTCGTCGCCGGTGGATTTGCTCATCCCCGCCACCTTACTCCCTGCTGATGCTTTCTGAACCGCGTGTGCGGCCGTTGCCCTAGGCTGGTGGAGACGGTCTCATGGCCGTCGGTTCCGTTGTGCCCGAATGAGGGCAATCATCCAGCGAGGTTGTCATGCCCACCGGCAAGGTCAGGTTCTACGACGAGGAAAAAGGCTTCGGCTTCATCTCCGCCGACGACGGTCAGGACGTCTTCCTGCACGCCACGGCGCTGCCGGCCGGTATCACCTCGGTCAAGCAGGGCACGCGGGTTGAGTTCGGCGTGGCCGACGGTAAGAAGGGGTTGCAGGCACTCTCGGTGCGTGTGCTCGACGCTCCGCCGAGCCTTGCCAAGCGCTCCCGCAAGCCCGCCGACGACATGGCAGTCATCATCGAAGACCTCGTGAAGCTCCTCGACGGCATTGGCGGCGACCTGCGCCACGGCCGGTATCCCAGCGGCGGTCATGCCAAGAAGGTCGCCGCCGTGCTGCGCAAGGTCGCCGATGAACTCGACGCCTGAACTGGACGCCGACGAATCGGTGCCCACAGAGACCGATCTGACCGTCGCGGAGACGGAGACGGCCCCGGACTCGCCGGACGAGCGACTCCTCGCTGCGCACGACCTCGCGCTCGCCGCGTTGTACGAGATCACCCCGTCCGCGTCGGTCGGGGAACCCATCGGCTACACCCTCGAGGCCGACGGCGTCGTCTCGCTGCGATTCGAGACGACGCTCTCCGGGTACCCGGGATGGTTCTGGACCGTCTCGCTCGCACGCGTAGAGGGGGATGAACCGACCGTCCTCGAAGTCGAGCTGTTGCCTGGGGAGACCGCGCTGCTCGCTCCGGAATGGGTGCCGTGGGCGGTGCGTCTCGCCGAATACCGGGCGCAGCAGGCCGCGGTGGCGGGGGGTGACGAGTCCGACCGGGAGCACGCCCACGACGACGAGCGCGACGACGAGGCAGAGTCGGACGACCTCGACGAAGGTGCGGATGACGACGACGACCTCGACGATCTGGATGCCGTCGACTTCGATCTCGACGGTTCCCCGATCCTGCACTCGGGAGACCTCGACGGGGTCGACATCGATGAGCTCGACGAATCCGCATCCGCCGAATCGTCGGACGACTGACCTCAGATCGATCGCTTCAGGCGGCGGTGCCTCCCTGGGAGGCACCGCCGCCTGAGTCCGCTCAGAGGTTCTCGAGCGTGTAGTCGATGCACTGGATGAGCTTGCGCACATCCTCCGGCTCGATCGAGACGAACGTAGCGATGCGCAGCTGGTTGCGCCCGAGCTTGCGGTAGGGCTCGGTGTCGACGATCCCGTTCTGGCGCAGGCTCTTGGCGATGGATGCCGCATCCACGTCGTCGGCGAAATCGATCGTCACCACGACCGGCGACCGATCGGCGGGATCGCTCACGAACGGAGTGGCGACCGCGGATGCCTCCGCCCAGTCGTAAAGGGCCTGCGACGACTCGCGGGTGCGGGTATCGGCCCACTGCAGCCCACCCTGGTCCAGGATCCACCGCAACTGGTCGTCGAGCAGCAGCAGCGTCGTCACCGCAGGGGTGTTCAGCGTCTGCTGCAGCCGGGAGTTGGTCAGTGCGTTCTTGAGACTGAGGAACTCTGGGATGTAGCGACCGGATGCGGCGATCCGTTCGATCCGCTCGATCGCGGCGGGCGAGACCGCTGCGAACCACAGCCCGCCGTCCGAACCCAGGTTCTTCTGCGGGGCGAAGTAGTAGACATCCGCCTCTGCGACGGAGAAGTCGATGCCGCCGGCAGCGCTGGTCGCGTCAATCACCGTCAACGCGCCTGGGTCGCCGTGCACCCGCTCGACGGGGGCGGCCACGCCGGTGGAGGTCTCATTGTGCGGCCAGCCGTACACGTCGACGCCTTCGACGACCTCGAATCGCGCCCGCGATCCGGGGTCGGCTTTGCGCACGTCGGGGGTATCGAGCCAGGGCGCGGCGGCGGCGGCGGCGAACTTGCCGCCGAACTCGCCGTGGACCAGACCCTGGGCCCGGCGTTCGATGAGGCCGAACGCGGCGGCGTCCCAGAAGGCCGTCGAGCCGCCGTTGCCGACCACGATCTCGTAACCATCGGGCAGGCGCAGCAACTCGGCCAGCCTCGCGCGGACACTGCCCACTAGGTTCTTCACCGGCGCCTGACGGTGTGAGGTGCCGAGGATGGCGGCTCCGGGTCCGACCAGTGCGTCGAGCTGCTCCGATCGGATCTTGGACGGACCGCAACCGAAGCGGCCGTCGGTGGGCAGAATCTCACGGGGGAGTACGACGGGGGGCATATCTCAATTCTATGGCGCAGTTCTCTGACGCCGGTCCGGGGTGCACATTGCTATAGGGCGCGTCCAGCGGCCTCGACCGCTGCCAGTGCAATAGGATTCTGACGCCGCCCCCACTTGTTCGAGGAGCACCATGGTCGACCTCATCGATACCACCGAGATGTATCTGCGTACGATTCTCGAGCTCGAGGAGGAGAACATCACGCCGTTGCGCGCGCGCATCTCCGAGCGCCTCGGCCACTCCGGCCCGACGGTGTCCCAGACGGTCGGGCGAATGGAGCGCGACGGCCTCGTCGTCGTCTCCGACGATCGCACGCTGGAGATGACGGACATCGGACGCCAGAAGGCCGTCGACGTCATGCGCAAGCATCGGCTGGCCGAGCGCCTGCTCTCCGACGTGATCGGGTTGGACTGGGCCTACGTCCACGAGGAGGCCTGTCGCTGGGAGCACGTTATGAGCGAGCAGGTGGAGCGTCGGCTCGTCGAACTGCTCGGGCACCCCACCGAGTCCCCCTATGGCAACCCCATCCCCGGTCTCGACCAGCTGGGCGACCAGCCCACGCCCACCTTCGAGGAGGGGGTCATCGGACTCGTGCGTCGGCTCGACGACAGCAACGGCGCGATCACCGGGATCGTCCGCCGGCTCGCCGAGCCGGCCCAGGTGGACCCGGAGCTGCTTGAGCAGTTGCGCGGTGCCGGTGTCATCCCCGGCGCATCGGGCGCGTTCCATTACAGCGAGGGGTATGTGGTGGTGCAGATGGACGGCAACGAGGACGGCCTCGAACTGCCGGTGGAGGTGGCGGCGCACATCTTTCTGGTCGACGACTGAGACCTCTCCGAACCCGGCCTGAGAAGCTCCCGACCGCGAGCGTCACGGTGTGACTTATCCCATGCCGTCCGGTAGCCTGGAGCAGTCCGCAGGCGCAGTCCGGCCAGCGGATCCCGCACGGATCGCCTCCTCATCTCGTCGTCCGTACGGTGACACCCACACATCGTGCCCCGAAACGTAGAGTGCCGACGAGTCAGCGCACTGCGTGGAGGCGCCGGAGGATATCTTGCCTGAACAGGTCGACTCGGACACCCCCCACGAGCGCGACGATGCTCTGAGCGCTCCCGCGACTCGGCGTAGTATGCGCGCGCGGGGGGAGTCTGCGTCGCGCGAGCGCCGGAAGCCGCGGGAGCGCGCCGAGACCTCCGATGCCCCGCGACCGCGTACCGCGGCCTCCGGCGCACGGCATCGACGCGCCGCCAAACCGGTGCGCAGCATCCTCGTCCTCGCGATGGTCGGCGGCCTCGTCGCGACGGTCTCGCTGCCGGCCTATGCCGCCATCTCCCCGAGCTCGACCTCGATCACCGTCGAGCAGCAGGCGGCCGATGATGCGCAGTCCCTCATCGTCGCCGCGGGGACGACCACGACGGATCTCTCCCGCAGCAGCTATGCCGCCACCACCGCCGATGAGCTCGCCGCGCAGAAGGCTGCCGAGGAGGCTGCGGCGGCTGCAGCCGCCGCAGCCGAAGCCTCTTCGTCCTCTTCCACCAGCACATCGACCTCCTCCGTCGATCTGAGCATCGTGGCCCCGGGCAGCGGTGAGGTGAGGTGGCCGCTGGACATGTCGACGATCACCGTCGGCCGCGGCATCAGCGCCACGCATCAGGGCGTCGATCTGCTCGGCGCCTTCGGCTCCTACGAGTATGCGGTGGCGGCTGGCACCGTGACCAAGGCCGGCTACTACGGTGATTACGGCAACGTGGTCTTTCTCCAGAGCGTGATCAACGGCTCGACGGTCTCGACGGTCTACGCCCACATGAGCACCATGCTCGTCTCCGCAGGGCAGACGGTCTCGGCCGGACAGCTCATGGGGCTCATGGGCATGACCGGAAACGCGACGGCCAACCACCTCCACTTCGAGGTGCGGGTCAACGGCTCGCTGGTCGACCCCTACGCCTGGCTGCAGCAGAACGCCGGCTGAGTCCGCGGCCGGGGCGCTCTGCCGCCCGGCATCCTAACGACACGAAACTGCGCGTTCATCCTGCGTGTATCCCGGGCGTGTCTGCGTGGGTTAGCCTGTGACACGTCGCTGAGAGAAGCGGAGGTCGCCGATGGAAAGCAAGCCACGCATCCGAACCATGGATGCTCTTGGCATGCTCGTCCTTCGGCATCGTGTGAGCGGATGCCACGGGATAGCCGTGCGTCTGAGGCGCTGTCTGTAGGACAGCGCCTTTTTTCATGCCCTCTGCGGATCAATGCCGCATCGAATAACCGCGAAGCCGCCCCGGCCGTTCGAGAGGAAAACGGAATGCGCACTCTGGTGCTGAACGCGGGCTACGAGCCCTTGGCCGTCGTCTCCTTCAAGCGAGCTCTTGTGCTCGTGATGAACGAGAAGGCCACGATCATCGAACAAGTCGAGGGGGACCCGGTCTGGGGGACCCGCGGCGCATACGAGCGTCCGGCGGTGATCATCCTCACCCGCTACGTGCGTGTTCCCAGTTCTCGTCGGGTCCCGGTGACCAGGCGGGGAGTGCTGCGCCGGGACGGGAACCGGTGCGCCTATTGCGGCAAGTCGGCCACCACGATCGACCACGTCCTGCCGCGTTCGAGAGGCGGAAGCGGCACCTGGGAGAACCTCGTGGCGTGCTGCCTCCGCTGCAACAACGTCAAGGGGGATCGCACCCCCGCAGAGATGTCGTGGTCGCTGCGGCTGACCCCCGGCACTCCCCGGGGACCGCAGTGGAGCGTGCGCGGCACCGAACGCGCCGACCCCCGCTGGGAGCCGTATCTCTCTCTCGCAGCGTGACGTCGCCGTCGCCCCTCGCCACGGGGACGACGATAGGGGGAGGCAAGTTCTCGCTGCGGTTCGACGCAGGTGAGGTGTGACACGACGGGGAGGTCGTGCCGGCATGTCGTACGTCGAGCGTAACTTCGATTATGGGGATTGAATTCATCGAACATATCTTCTAATCTGTCGGAGTGGTGACCATCATGCGAGAAGACGCTGCGGCCGAGGTACATCGCCTGCGCGCCCAGCTCGAACGCATGCAGGGCAGGAAGCTCGGCGCACCGGTGCTACCCACACCGCCGGTGTTCGCGGGTCTGCTCTCTGGCGGCGGTCTCCGTGCCGGCCGCGCGTATGAGCTGGGGTCGTCTGCGGGGCTCCTGCTGTCATTGCTGGCCCGGCCGACGCTCGCAGGCTCCTGGTGTGCGGCGATAGGCATGCCAGAGCTCGGCGCCGAAGCGGCCGCGGGCCTCGGGGTCGTGCTCGACCGATTCGTGCTGGTCCCCGAGCCGGGGCCGCGCTGGCTCGCCGTCGCAGCGACGCTTGCCGAGGTCATGACGGTCATCGCGGTGCGGGCGACGGGACGAGTGACGGATGCCGAGGCCTCCCGTCTACAGGCCCGCCTCCGTGATCGTGGCGCGGTGCTGCTGGTGCAGGGTCGGTGGCCTCAGGCGGAGGCGTCATTGGAGGTGACCGATTCGCACTGGAACGGGCTTAGCCAGGGGCACGGCTACCTCGCAGAGCGAGAGGTGACGGTGACCGTGCGGACGCGTCAGAGTGCCCTGCCGCGACGGGCGAAGATGCTCCTGCCCGACCGCGTCGGCGCCCTCACCGCGGCGCCGACGGATGTTCCCCTGCCGCTGCGGGCGGTGGGGTGAGATGGCGGTCCGCGCCCTCGTCGCGTGGTGCCCGGACTGGCCGGTCGTCGCACTCCAACGGGAAGGAACGGTGGCCCCGGAGGATCCGGTCGTGGTGATCGAGAAGAACGTCGTCGTCGCCTGCTCGGCCGCCGCCCGCTCGGAGGGCGTACACCGTGGTCTCCGACGCCGTGACGCGCAGGCCCGGTGCGCCTCGGTGCGCGTCGTAGGCGCCGACATCGCGCGCGACCACAGGGCTTTCGCCCCGCTGGTCGCCGCGATCGAGGAGCGGATGCCGCACGTGCAGATCCTGCGCCCAGGACTGTGCGCGCTGAAGGTCCGCGGGCCGGCACGGTTCTACGGCGGTGAAGACGCCGCGTCGACGGTGCTCCGCGAGACGGTGACCGGCCTCGGCGTATCCGACGTCCGCGTCGGAGTCGCCGATGGCCCCTTCGCCGCAGAGCAGGCGGCCCGGCGCACCGTGCCGGCGCATCCGGTGACGATCGTTCCGGCAGGGCAGGCGGCCTTCTTCCTCTCGCCGTTACCGGTCGCCGCTCTCGGCGACGCCGAGCTTGCGCACCTGCTGGTACGGCTGGGGGTGCGCACGCTCGGCGAGCTCGCAGAGCTGCCCATCGACCGGATGCGTGAACGACTGGGGGAGCGTGGGGCGAGACTGCATGCGCTGGCCGCCGGAGAAGACCCGCGCGGGATCGCTCCGCGGGTACCGCCGCCCGAGCTCGATCGTGAGGTCTGGTTCGACCCGCCGTCCGAGCTGGCCGAGCAGGTGGCCTTCGGCATGCGGGTCATTGCTGAGGAGTTCATCGCCAGGCTCGATGCCGAGGGGTTGGTCTGCACCGAACTCCGGGTGGAACTCGAGGCCGCGCCCGGAGAGCGCAGCGACCGGGTCTGGCTGCATCCGGGGGCCTTCGACGCCGCGGCGGTCGTCGACCGGGTGCGCTGGCAGCTCGCCGAGGCACAGACGCTGCGCAGCGGGGTGAGCCGGGTGCGGATCGCTCCCGAAGCGGTCGACGCCGCGGCCAGCCATGTGCCCGCACTGTTCGGCGGCAACGGGCAGGAGCGGGTGCACCATGCGCTCTCGAGGGTGCAGGCGATGCTCGGTCACCGCGGAGTGCTCACCTCCGTCATCGGCGGGGGCAGGCGACTCAGCGATAGGCAGGTGCTGGTCCCCTGGGGTGACCGCGCTGTTCTCGAACGGCCGGCCGACCGTCCTTGGCCGGGAGCGCTCCCTGCTCCCTTGCCCACGACCGTTTTCGACCCGCCGCGCGCGGTGCGCGTCACAGAGGCCGCCGGCACCCCGGTGACCGTGGATGATCGCGGCATACTCTCGGCCCCGCCCCTCCGGCTCACGGTCGAGGGGCATGCGCGGTCGGTCGTCTCCTGGGCGGGACCCTGGCCGGTGTCCGACCGCGAGTGGGATGCGGCGCCCCACCGTCTCGTCCACCGGTTCCAGGTCGTCGATGATGCGCAGCAGGCCTGGCTGCTCCGGCTCTCCGGCGAGGACTGGGTGGCGGAAGCGCGGTACGACTGATGGGGTGGAGCAATGGGCCGTCGGTGCCCTGGTCGGAGCTGGAGCGCACACTCAGCGAGAGCCGCCGTCCTCGGCCGGCCGGCGTCGACGGCGGGGACGGTCCGGCGTTCTCTCACAAGCGCGGACCCTACGTCGGAGAACCCATCGATCCTCCCGCCGATGCGGTGCCGTACGCAGAGCTGCACGCGCACAGCTCGTACTCCTTCCTTGACGGGGCGTCCTCTCCGGAAGAACTGGCGGAGCAGGCCGAGCGTCTCGGGCTGCATGCGCTCGCCGTGACCGACCACGACGGCCTCTACGGCATCGTGCGTCTTGCGGAGGCAGCGGAGCATCGACGCGTGAAGACGGTGTTCGGCGCGGAGCTTTCGCTCGATCTACCGGCACCGCAGAAGGGTGAAGTCGACCCGACCGGCACTCATCTGCTGGTGCTCGCCCGGAAGGAGGAGGGGTACCACCGGCTGGCTGGGGCGCTCACAACGGCCCAGCTGCGCGGGGCGGAGAAGGGGCGCCCCGTCTACGAGCTGCGCGAGCTCGCCGAGCGCGCAGAGGGTCAGTGGGCGGTACTCACCGGGTGCCGCAAGGGCGCGGTGCGTCAGGGCCTGGCTGCATCGGGTCCCGACGGGGCGGCGGCGCAGCTCGATCTCCTCGTCGAACTGTTCGGACAGGACGCGGTACACGTCGAACTGTTCGACCACGGCGACCCGGTCGCAGGCCGCGACAACGACGTGCTCGCCGCCCTAGCAGCCGATCGCGGGCTGCCGCTGCTGGCGACCGGCAATGTGCACTACGCCGTCCCGGAGAAACGGATGCTGGCCGCCGCGATCGCCGCGGTGCGCGCGAACCGCAGCATGGATGAACTCGACGGCTGGCTGCCCGCTCACGGCGGCGCGTTCCTGCGGTCGGGGGCGGAGATGACCGCCCGCTTCGCGCGCTACCCCGGCGCCGTCACCCGAACCGTCACCCTGGCCGATGAGCTCGCCTTCCCGCTGCGCCGGGTGCGGCCGGCGCTGCCCCGGCAGGAGGTGCCGGAAGGCCACACGCCGATGTCCTACCTGCGCGCGCTCGTCTGGGAGGGCGCCGCGCGGACCTACCCCACCCTGCCGGAGAAGCACCGCGTGCGGCTGGAGCGGGAACTCGAGGTCATCGCCCAGAAGGATTTCCCCGGCTATTTCCTCATCGTGCACGACATCGTCCGTGAGGCCAGAGAGAGGGGGATCCTCTGCCAGGGTCGGGGGTCTGCTGCGGCCAGCGCCGTCTGCTACGTGCTCGGCATCACCGCGATCGATGCGATCGGCTACGACCTGCCGTTCGAGCGGTTCCTGTCCAGCATCCGTGACGAGGAGCCCGACATCGACATCGATTTCGACTCCGACCGTCGGGAGGAAATCATCCAGTACGTCTACCGGAAGTACGGCCGTGGCCGTGCGGCGCAGGTGGCGAACGTCATCCAGTACCGGCCGAAGAACGCGGTGCGCGACATGGCCCGCGCGCTCGGCTATTCGCCGGGCCAGCAGGACGCCTGGTCGAAGCAGGTGGAGCGATGGGGGGGAGCCGACATCGCTTCGGCTGAGGGGCACGACATCCCCGACCAGGTCATCACCTACGCCACCGAGCTGCTGAAGGCGCCGCGGCACCTCGGCATCCATTCCGGCGGCATGGTGCTCACCGAGCGGCCGGTCGGGGAGGTCGCGCCCATCGAGCATGCCCGCATGAAGGACAGAACGGTCATCCAGTGGGACAAGGACGACGCGGCCTGGATGGGGCTGGTCAAGTTCGACCTGCTCGGGCTGGGGATGCTGGCGGCGCTGCAGCACTGCTTCGACCTGATCGTGGAGTCCACGGGGGAGAGCTGGAGTCTGGAGACCATCCCGAAAGAAGAACCGGCGGTCTACGACATGCTGTGCCGTGCCGATGCGATCGGGGTGTTCCAGGTGGAGTCGCGCGCGCAGATGGGGCTGCTGCCCCGGTTACGACCGCGGGAGTTCTACGAGCTCGCGATCGAGATCGCCCTCATCCGTCCCGGTCCCATCCAGGGCGGGGCGGTGCATCCCTTCGTGCGCCGCAAGCTCGGGCAGGAGACGGTGACCTACCCACACGAGGATCTTAAGCCAGTGCTGGAACGGACGCTCGGGATCCCCGTCTTCCAAGAGCAGCTCATGCAGATGGCGATGGTCATCGGGGATCTGTCCCCGCAGGACGCCGATCTGCTGCGCCGGGCTATGGGATCCAAACGCGGACTCGAGAAGATCGACAGCATCCGCGAGAAGCTGTATGCCGGCATGGCAGCGCACGGTCTCGCCGATGAAGAGGCCGATGCCATCTACGCCAAGATCCAGGCATTCGCCAACTTCGGCTTCGCCGAATCCCACTCGCTCTCGTTCGCGCTGCTGGTCTACGCCAGCTCCTGGCTGAAGCTGCACTACCCGGCGGCCTTCCTCGCGGGGCTGCTCCGCGCGCAGCCGATGGGGTTCTACTCGGCGGCGACCCTCACCGCCGATGCCCGCAGGCACGGAGTCGTGGTGCGTCGGCCCGACCTGCAGCGTTCCGGTGCGCAGACCGGGCTCGAGCCGGCGGATGCAGCGAGCGACCGTTCCCCCACCGGGCTGGAGAGCTGTCTGCACCGAACACAGCCGAAACCCGGAGCCTTCCATCCGGAGGCGCCCGATGATTCCGCCACCCATCGTCGCGACGGTGCTTTCGTCGTGCGACTGGGGCTCGGCCAGGTCAACGGCATCGGGCCCGAGGTCGCGGCCCGGATCGTCGGGGAGCGGCAGAACGGCGGCGACTATCGTGACATGCGAGATCTGGTGCGCCGTACCGATCTGACCGTGGCCCAGCTGGAGTCGTTCGCCACAGCCGGAGCATTCGAGTGCTTCGGGCTGACCCGGCGCGAGGCGATCTGGTTGGCGGGATCCGCGGCCGAAGACCGAGAGCGGTATCTGCCCGAGTCGGTGACCTCGGTGCAGCCGCCGCTGTTCGGCGATCCCTCCGCGCACGAGCTGTTGGCCGCCGACCTGTGGACGACCGGGCTGTCCGCCGATGACCACCCGCTGTGCCACTACCGGTCGGCGCTCCAGATACGCGGCGTGCTCACCTCCGCCCAGTTGGGTTCATACGATGTCGGTCGGCGGATCGAAGTCGCCGGTCTGGTGACTCATCGGCAGCGGCCGGCGACGGCCTCCGGCATCACCTTCCTCAACCTCGAGGACGAGCACGGCCTCGTGAACGTGATCTGTTCGGTCGGGGTGTGGAGGCGTCATCGAAGGATCGTTCGCGACTGCCCGGCGCTCATCGTGAGGGGAATGCTGGAGCGTTCGCCCGAGGGAGTGGTGAATGTCGTCGCGGACGGCTTTGAAGACCTTCGGGTGGGGGTTCTGCATCGGTCCCGTGATTTCCGTTGAGTGGCTGCGTGTGCGAACGAGGGCCATGGGCGCGTCGGCAATAGCGGAAGTGTTTCCATCCTGTCCCTGCCGGGCCTGTACGACTTCGCCTACGGCATCTGGCCGGGTGAGGACGATGTGCTGGCACCGGGGGAGACCGCCCCCGCGACGGAGAAATACGATGTGACACAGGGCGATGTCGATGCGGTTTCGTGGAGAACACGGCGGCGGCGATGGGGACCCCGCCCAGTGGCGAGCCAGTGATCGGCGTCGACACCGTGACGGTTCGACTCTGGACGCTGGTGATCACCGGAGTCCAGCTGACGTACCCGCTCCTCGGGGCGGGGATCCTGATACTCGGCGGGATCAGCCTGTATCTCTTCCGGTGGGCACGGCACGATCGGCATCGTGAGGTCGGTTCCGGCACTGCGTAATCCGCCAGGAGGATCCGCTGCGGCATTCATCGGGTGTTCATCATCGACGCTGAATCGACTCGCATTCTCGGCTTCTAACGTCCACGGGGGAGGCCAGGTGGCGAAGAAGACGAGACTGGACCGGTCGTGGGCGCGCGAGCTGTCGAAGAAGGAGCGTCGCGAACTGCAGCGCGAATACGCGCGTGAGGAGCGGGAGCGTCGTGCCGCCGTGCGCCGTCGCCGCAGGATCGTCGGATGGATCGTGGGGCCGTCGCTCGGGGCCGTCGTCCTGGCTGTCGTCGTGGTGGTGGTCGTCGCCCAGGTGCGGGCGGGCATGCGGGGGCCGCAGAACATGGTCAGCGACGGGCTTCTCGAGGAGGGATCCGGCGACGGGTCGACGTTCACGCCGCGCTCGACCTCCGCGCTCGAGTGGGGCGACTCCCCGACGGTATCCGTGTCGGACGTGACGACGACGGGTGTTCTCGACCTGCAGCTGTACCTCGACCCCACCGATGCCGAGTCGGCGTCGTTCTGGGCGACCGAGGCCAGCTCGCTCAAGGAGTATCTGAACGAGTCCGCGATCACGGTGGAACTGCACCCGGTGTCCTTCGGCCAGAGCGATGCCGGCGTCACCGCCGTCGCGGCGTTCGGCTGCGTGGCCGACACGGAGCCCGACGTCGCCTGGGACTACCTGGGGGAGATGATGACGGCGACGGCGGATGGGACCGAGCTCACCAGCGCCGAACTGCTGACGCTGGCGACAACGGCGGGCGTGAGCGGGTCGACGACGCAGGACTGCATCACCGGGGGTGGTTTCCGGTCGTGGGTCTCGGAGGCCAGTGCTCGGGCAGCGGCATCCGTTCCCTATGCGACCGGCGATGCGTCGACGGTCGTCTCGGACGCGCCGGTGATCGTCGCCGCAGGTCAGGTGTACTCCGGGGCGATGGACGACACAGATGCGTTCACGACCTTCCTCGGCGACGCGTATTCGACTGCGACGGGGTGATGCGTTCCGCCTCCGCGAGAACGGCCTGTGCGCAGGCGGTCACGGACCGCGCCGTTAGAATCGACGGGCCAGCCTCTGTAGCTCAATGGAAGAGCAGTTGCGTCCTAAGCAAACGGTTGGGGGTTCGAGTCCCTCCAGGGGCACTTAATGTCCGAAGTTCCAACATGCGGCCAAATGGATGGTGTTGGGACTTCGGACTCTTGCGTTGCGGCGGCGTGGGCCGCGGACCAGGTGTGGGCGTCGCGGGCCTTGTCAGGGTCGAGGATGATGCCCCAGGGCTCGGCGAGGGCGGGTCGGATGGCGCGGTCTTCGTGGATGTAGATCTTGACGAAGAAGGCCTGGTTGCAGAGCCTGCGGGTCTGGTCGTCGCATCCGGCGTAGATGCGGGCGATGTCGGCGGCGAGGTCGAGGCAGTCGCCGATGTGGGTGCGGGCTTCGGCGTAGTCGTTGTGGTGCTCGGCGAGGCGCGCGTCGATGGTGTCGAGTTCGGCGCGGAGCTTCCCTTGCCGGGCCTTGAGCTGGTCGAGGGTGATCGCGTCAGCGAGGTGCGCGTCGAGGATGCGTTCCTGGTCAGCGAGGTTCCTCGCCCGCCTGGCGGTGAGGTCTGCGGCCTCTTCGCTGGCGGATGCGGTGAGCCGGTCGAGTTCGACGTTGAGGGTCTCGCGGAGCACAGCGACAGTCTCGGGTGGGATGCGGATGTTCCGGTAGTAGTCCTCGATGAGGGCTTCGACGTCGGTGGTGTGCAGGGCGCGCTGCGCGCAGTCGGTCGTCTTCTGGTGTCGGCCGGTGCAGACGAAGTAGGGGTAGATGGTGCCGCTGTTGGAGCGGTCGGCTGCTCGCCTCGCCGGATGCGTCGAGGACGGTTGAAGCGCTCTGGGTTTGATGGAGACTCGCGTTATTTGATTCCCAGCAGCCGTTCGGCGGCTGTTTGGTCAGCATAGAACGCTTCCTCGAACTCGGCGGGCGGGACGTCGTCGAGGTAGCCGTGGAGGCGCTGCGTGTTGT
>JAATGR010000100.1 GCA_015654575.1 Actinomycetales bacterium | reverse complement strand
CCGGTGGTCAGCAGCAGCGCGTCGCGCTGGCCCGGGCGATCGTCTCCCGGCCGCGGCTCCTACTCATGAAGGAGCCGCTCGGTGCGCTCGACCGCCGGTTGCAGGAGGCGCTTCAGGTCAAGCTCCGCTCGATGCGCCACGATCTGGGGCTGACGGTCATCAACGTCACCCACGACCAGGAGGAAGCGCTGACCATGAGCGACCGCATCGCTCTTCTCGCCAAGGGCGGGCTGCAGCAGTACGGCACGCCTTACGAGCTGTACGCGACGCCGCGGAACCAGACCGTCGCGAGGTTCCTCGGCGAGTCGAACATCTTCGACGGGTTGCCGGTGTCTTCGAGCGAGGGCTGGAGCATCGAGGTCGACGGGACCGCCGTCCCGCTGCCGGGATCGGTGACCGCCCCGGATCCGGATAAGCCCGTCGCGCTCTTCCTGCGCCCCCATCGCATGTACGTGCAGCCGGTGGGTAGCGCCCAGGAGGACGGCGTCGCGCAGCTGCACGGCCTCGTCGACTCCGTGATCTACGCGGGCGACGCCTGCCGGGTGCGGGTGCGACTGCGGGGCGGCGATGTCATCGTCGTGCGTTCCGCGGCCGAAGTCAGGGAACAGTTCGAGGAGGGCACCGAGGTCACCGTCGCCTGGCGGATCGACGACGCCCTCGTGATCGCATGAGCCCGGCGCACCGCCCGCACGCAGAACGAGCTGGAGACAGGAAGAGGGAGACAGCATGGAGCTGAGCCGACTGCAGCAGCAGGTCATCGCAGAGGTCGAGGCGCTCGCGCCCGGCTACTCGGTGTTCCACCAGGAGATCTAGGGCTACGCGGAGACCGCCTGGCGCGAGTACCGATCGTGCGAGGCCTACGTGCGGCTGCTGCGCGAGGAGGGCTTCGAGGTCGAGGAAGGATCCGGCGGGATGCCGACCGCGTTCCACGCGACGTGGGGCACGGCGGGTCCGCACCTCGGGATGTACGCCGAGTACGACGCCTCGCCCGGGTACAACCAGGACAAGGTCCCCTACCGCAAGCCCCGTGAGGGGCTGCACCCGTGGGCGCCGGGCTTCACCGACGCGCACTCCGCCCTCGGCGTCGGCGCGCTGGCCGGCGCGGTCGCGTTCAAACGGGTGCTCGAGCGGAACGGGCTGGATGCGCGCATCCACTTCTTCGGCGAACCGGCGGAGAAGGTCTGCGGGTCGAAGGCGGTGCATGCGGCCAAGGGGTATTACGACCAGCTCGACGCTGCCCTCTCGTACCATCCGCTCAGCGACAACGTCGTCGTGGGGGAGATCACCGGATGCCTCTACGGCAGCGTCGTGTTCACCTTCGAGTGCACCGAGGAGCAGCCGTGGATCGGATGCGACGTGTTCGACGCCTCGGAGGCCAGCCAGCACAACACGGTGCGCTCTCCGGGAGCGGTCGACGCGCTCGCCCTGATGATCTCGTCCACGAAGGCCACGCGGGAGAACATGTTCCCCCGTACCGGCGCGTGGTCGCTCAACGAGATCGTGCTCGGCGGCGGCAATGCGACGGCCGACAGCCTGCCGCCGCGGATCACCCAGATCCAGTACACCTGGCGTGTGCCGATGCTGAATGTCCAGGAGCAGATCTACGAGGTGCTGGAGCGGTGCGCCGTGCACGTCGCAGCGATCACCAACACGGTCGTCTCGGCGCGTTGGGTGACCAAGATCCGTCCCGGCCTGCCGAACCTCGCGCTCGCGCGGGCCGCCGAGGACATCATGATCGAGATCGGGCCGCCGACCCGGGACGCGAGCGTGGCGGAGTTCGGGCGCCAGCTCGAGATCTCCCTCGGGCTGGAGCCCAGCGACCAGCCCTTCATCGGAACCCTCGAACGGGTTACCTCGATGACCGAGCGCGACGAGCAGATCCGCGTCACGCTCCCGCCGTGGCAGCACCACACCGGCGCCGACGACTACTCCGAGTACAGCTGGCACACCCCGACCCTGCGCTTCTTCACCGCGAAGCCGCTGCTGTCCCAGGTGGACGGCCTGAGTCACTGGGCCAACAACGCGATGAACGGCGTGGAGGCGGCGATCGATCCCACTTGGATCTACGGCGGCCAGATCGTCGGCGCCACCGCGATGCGCCTGGTCGAGGAGCCTGAGCTGCTGGCCAGCGCCACCGCCGAGTTCGCAGAGCGTCGAGCGGACGCTCCGGAGGAGTACCTCACCCCGCTGCTCCCGCCGGACTTCGCCGCCCCCATCGAGCTGCCGTGGCCCGAATACCACACCACACCCCGCGGCTACGAGTGGGTGCTCCCGACCACCTCCGCATTCGGGCAGCGGCTCGCATGACCCGCGCCGGCGGGCCGGGAATGCGCAACGCAACACCGGTCGTCCCGCGGCGCCGGGACTTCATTCCGTTCTTGCCACAGCTGAGCAGAAAGTGAATCTCGTCATGCCGAACCATCCTGCGAGCTCCGCGCCCCGCGCGACCGAACACAATCTGATCGAACCTGACTCGCAGGGCGCAGCCCAGATCGAGCAGCACGGTTTCGACTTCATCCATGAGGAAGCCCGATACTTGAAACCGCGGGCGCTCTTCTCCTTCTGGTGGGGATCGAACATCACTATCGTCTACATTTCGATCGGTGCCGTAGTCCTCAGTCTCGGCCTCGCGCTCTGGCAGACCATTCTGATCGAACTGGTGTGCACGGCCGGGTGGGTCATCATCGGCTTACTCTCCATCACAGGGCCGAGGTCGGGGGTTCCGACGCTGACAATCACGCGGGCACCGTTCGGCGTGCGCGGCAATCTTGTGAACAGCGTTTTTTCCTACGCCGTGCAGATCGGCGCCGAGGTGCTGAACGCACTGCTCATCATCCTGGCGCTCACGGCAGTTGCGCAGGAGCTCGGATGGGAGGACCCAGGAAAGCCCGGTGCCATCCTGTTCGCGGCGATTGCGATCGCCCTCCCGGCGGTCATCGCGGTGATGGGGCATCGGCTGCTCTTCTTCGCGCAGCGGGTGATCGCGATCGCGCTCTCCGTAGTGATGCTTCTGGTTGCGATCTGGACGGTGCCCCATTTCGACTGGGCGCAGACTGCGACCGTCCAGGGCAGTGAACTGTTCGCCGTCGTACTCATCGGTTTCTCGACTATCTTCGCGAACCCGCTCTCGTACGGGAATGTCGCAGCCGACTATCCGAGGTACCTGCCGTCTCGCACGAGCGGGCGGGCGATCATCTGGTGGACTGTCGCTGGCGTCGGGACGGTTTCTCTGCTCCTGGAGGTGTTGGGCAGCGGGATCATGACCGCGGCGCCGGGCGTCGCGGCGGACCCGGTGGGTGGTTTTAAGATTCTGCTACCCGAATGGTTGTTCGTCATCTATATTGTCAATGCGGCACTCGGCGCCATGTCGAACATGGCGATCACGTTCTACAGCTCCGGCCTGACGATGCAGGCGATCGGTATTCCGCTGCGTCGGTGGCGAGCCACCTTCGTCGACGTCGTGATCTCGTTCGCGTTGGTGGTGTGCATCGAGCTGTTCCTGCAGAGCTTCTCGACGGTGCTCAGCAACTTCCTCGCATTCCTGAACGTGTGGGCAGGTCCGTTCGTGGGGATCTACCTCGTCGATGCGATCTATCGTCGGTTCCGATACGACCCGGTCGGGGTCCACGATCTGAGCAAGACGTCGCCCTACTGGGGCAGAGGCGGGGTCAATGTGGTGGGAATCGTCGCTCTGGTCGTGGGTATCGTCGTGGGGTTCCTGACGGTCCACGCATCGGTCTACGTGGGGCCGATCGCTGCTGCGCTGTCGGGAGGCGACCTCGCCTGGCTGCTCCCTGGCCTGATCAGCGCGGCGGTGTACGCCTTGTTCGCACACCGCACGTTGGGTCGTCGAGCCCAGGATCGATCAATGGGCGCGGCCATGTCACCGATCGACGGAGACGGAGTGACGGGCGCATGACCCGCGCCACACCGACGGCGACCGTCGTGCGCGGCGGCTGGAGCGGACATCAGCCGGTGGAGACGACGGATTTCATGTCCGAGCGGTTGACATCATTGGGGTTCGACGTGCGGATCCACGACGACACCGCCGTCTACGCGGACGCGGATGCGATGGCCGGCACCGACCTGATCGTGCAGTCCGTGACGATGGGCGAGATCTCCGACGAGGAGGTCGCCGGGCTGCGGCGCGCCGTTGCGGCCGGGACCGGGCTCGCGGGCTGGCACGGCGGGATCGTCGACGCGTTCCGGTCATCGGTCGACTACCTGCAGCTGGTCGGCGGGCAGTTCGCGGCGCACCCCGATCCGGTGCCGCCGCTGCACGACGGAGAACGGACGCCGGGCATCGTCCACCATCGGATCGTGCGTACGGAGGCCGGCGGGCGGCATCCGATCCTCGCCGGCATCGACACGTTCGACGTCGTCACCGAGCAGTACTGGGTGCTCGCGGACTCGTACAACGACGTGCTGGCGACGACCGAGCAGGCGTCGCGGCCGGGCGACCCGTGGCGGCGTCCGGTCGTGTCGCCGGCGGTGTGGACCCGGCTGTGGGGCGAAGGTCGGGTGTTCGTGTGCACGCTGGGGCACGATCTCGACGTGCTCGCCGCCGAACCGGTGCGGACGATCGTGGAGCGGGGGATGCGGTGGGCGGCACGATGAGCGGACGGGTTTTCGGGGTCGGCATCGTCGGCGTCGGCAAAGTGAGCGAGCAGTACCTTGCGCGGATCCCCGTGCTCGACGACGTGCGCCTGGTGAGCGTCACCGACGCGAACGAGGAGCGCGCGGCGTCGGTCGCTGCGGCGGCCGGGGTCGAGGCGCTGCCGTTCGCGGAGGTGCTGCAGCATCCCGATGTCGACATCGTCCTGGACCTCACCATTCCCGCGTCGCACGTCGAGATCGCGACCGCGGCACTCTCGGCGGGCAAACACGTGTACGGCGAGAAGCCGATCGCGCTGCGCGCCGCCGACGGCGCGGGTCTCGTGAGCCTGGCTGCGAAGCGCGGCCTGCGGCTCGGATCCGCCCCCGACACGGTTCTCGGCACTGGGGTGCAAACGGCGTGGGCGGCAGTGCGGGACGGGCGCATCGGCGAGGTCGTCGGCGCGGCCGCCGCGTGGAGCGCGCCGGGTCACGAGCTGTGGCATCCCGCGCCGTCGTTCTACTACCAACCCGGGGCCGGTCCGCTGATGGACATGGGGCCCTACTACCTCACGACGCTCGTGCTGATGCTCGGTCCGGTGCGTCGGGTGACCGGGTTCGCGCATTCCTCCGGGCGTGCCCGGCGGATCGCCACCGGGCCCCACGCCGGCGAGGAGATCCTGCAGGATGCCGGAGTCCCTACCCACGTGACCGCGGTGCTCGAGCACGAAGACGGTGCGACGTCGTCAGTGCTGATGTCGTTCGAGGTGTGGGGCTCCCGGCTTCCGCACATCGAGGTCTACGGCACGGCGGGGACGATCGCGGTGCCCGATCCCAACGAGTTCTCCGGGGATGTCTCGGTGTATCCCGCGTCGACCCGGGCGTGGGAGCACGTCGAGGCGTCGGCGGGATATGCGGATGCCGGGCGCGGATTCGGCCTCGCCGATATGGCCCACGCGATCGCCACCGGACGTCCGCACCGGGCGACCGGTGCGATGGCGGCGCACGTGTTGGAGTGCATGGAGGCGATCATCGCCGCAGCGGCCGACGGGATCGTCGTCGAGGTGGCATCCCGTCCGCCGATGCCGTCCCCTGTGCCGTTCGGTGCCGTGCTGTCCCAGACGGCCGCCCCGTAGCCCGGCCCGGCGGTCGGTCCCGGCCACCATGCCGCGCTGCGGCCGGGCGCGCGCGGCCGGTCGCAGAATCCGCCCGAGGTCGCAGAATCCTGCCCGAAGTCTGCGACCTCGGCGTGATTCTGCGACGCCCGGAGGATGCATCCGGGAGGCTCAGAACGCAGCGGCGCCCGCCTCGGCGACGGCCTGGTCGAGCTCGCTCGAGCCGCGACTTACGCCCACTGCACCCACGACCTTGTTGACGGGCTGGCCGAGTTCTTCAGCCTTGGCCTCGTCAGCGGCGATGATGCGACCGGCGTCGGTGACCGAGGTGGGCATGCGTCTTCTTTCATGGGCGTGGAGGGATGCCGCGGTCCGCGGCATCCCTGATGCTCAGGCCTTGATGTAGCCGTTGGGATTCAGCACGTACTTCTTCGCTGCCCCCTGGTCGAACTCGGCGTAGCCCTGCGGGGCGTCCTCGAGGAGGATGGGCGTCGCATTGACCGCATCGGCGATCTTCACCTTGTCGTGCAGGATCGCCTGCGACAGCTGGCGGTTGTACTTCATCACCGGACACTGTCCGGTCGTGAACGAGAGCGACTTCGCCCAGCCCAGGCCCAGCCGCAGCGACAGCGCGCCGATCTTAGCGGCCTCGTCGACTCCGCCGGGGTCGCCCGTGACGTACAGGCCGGGGATGCCGACCGCACCGCCCGCCGCGGTGATGTCGAACAGCGAGTTCAGCACCGTGGCCGGTGCCTCGTGAGAGGAGTTCGCCCCGTGACCGTGCGCCTCGAAGCCGACTGCGTCGACCGCGGCGTCGACCTCTGGTACGCCGAGGATCTGCTCGATCTGCTCCTTGGGGTCGCCTTGGGAGACGTCAACGGGCTCGAACCCGATGCGGCGCACCTGCGCGAGGCGCTCCGGGTTGAGGTCGGCGACGAGGACCGCGGCCGCGCCCAGCAGCTGCGCGCCGACGGCGGCGGCGATGCCGACCGGACCCGCGCCCGCGATGTACACCGTGGAGCCCGGTCCGACCCCGGCCGTGACCGCGCCGTGGAAGCCGGTCGGGAAGATGTCGGACAGGGTGGTGAGATCGAGGATCTTCTCCAGCGCCTGGTCGCGGTCGGGGAACACCAGCAGGTTCCAGTCGGCGTACGGTACGAGCACGTACTCGGCCTGTCCGCCCACCCAGCCGCCCATGTCGACGTAGCCGTAGGCGCTGCCGGGACGGTCGGGGTTGACGTTCAGACAGATGCCGGTCTTGCCCTCTTTACAGTTGCGACAGCGCCCGCAGGCGATGTTGAACGGCACCGAGACGATGTCGCCGACCTTGACGAACTCCACGTCGGGACCGATTTCCACGACCTCGCCCGTGATCTCGTGCCCGAGCACGAGGCCCGCCGGCGCGGTCGTCCGACCGCGGACCATGTGCTGGTCCGATCCGCAGATGTTGGTCGCCACGGTGCGCAGGATCGCTCCGTGCGGCACCTTCCGTCCGACGTTCGCCGGATTGACGCCGGGTCCGTCCTTGAGCTCGAACTCCGGATATGCGGTATCGATCACTTCGACCGTTCCCGGGCCCTTGTAGGCCACGGCTCTGTTGCCAGCCATCGTCTTCCTTCTTTCCGGCGGCGACGTTGCCGCCCTCATGGAGGGAGCTTCTCCCCGATGAACGATGTGGGTCGACCGCGCGCCCGCACCGTTTCCCCTACCCGAACGGGTGGTGGCGTGCGATGCTGTGGGCATGCCCGACGGCGGTGCACACGGCACGGAGGAGACCCTGCGTGCCTTGACCGAGGTTGTGGCCGCTCCGGCGGACGCACTACCCGAGCGGCTCTCGGCATTGCTGGCCGCCTTCGTGCCGCACGAGGCGCTCGTGGCTTTAGCCGCCGATGCCGACGGGGAGCGTCGTCTGGGGGCTGGTGATATAGGGTTCGTCGAGGCGGTCTCCTCGCTCCAGCTCGGAGAGTTGCGCCGCACGGTCGCGCCGGGAGCCGCGCGACGCTCACCGCTCGCGGTGGGCGAGGCCGAGGTACCGACGCTGCAGGTGATCGCCCCCAACGGCGCCCTCCTGGTGATGGCCCGTCCGCGCGGTGACGGGCAGGCTACCGCGACGGTGGTTCACTTGTGGACGATCGTCGCGGACCGGGTACAGCAGTTGGCGGACGCGGCGGGCCCAGAGTATTTGCAGCGCGCCCGGCACACCGCGGGGGAGCGGGCGGAGGTTCTTGTCGAACTCGCCGACGAGTACTCGGCGGCGATGGAGTCGGTGCTCGGGGCGCTGCGGTTCGGCGGGCTAGGCGATCGGGCGGCGCGCCTGGAGGCCACGCGCCTGGCCGAGGAGGGATTGCTGCAGGTGCGCGCCGACTCCGACCGCGCGCGCAGCCATGCCGAGGAGCCTGTGGCGAGCGCTTTCGAACGTCTGCGGACTGAGCTGCGTCCGCTGCTGCGGTACCACGACGTACGTGTGCAATTCGTCGAGCCACCGGTGGACGGGCGGCCGCTGCCGAGCGAGGTCGCACGTGGTGCCCGCGCGGTCGTGCGCGGCTCGATCATCTCCTTCGTCGACCAGGGCGAGATCGGCCGCATCCGGGTGCAGTGGGACTGCGACGGCACGAACCTGCTGGTCGAGCTGCGGGACGACGGCCCCGGCGAGATGTCCGAGACGGCGACCCAGCTGCAGCTGGTGCGCCAGCGGGTGCGGGCGCTGGGCGGTCGGATCACCGTCGCCGCCACGCCCGGATGGGGCACCGAGCTGTCGATCGCGATCCCGCTGGACCCGCCGCACGCCACGGCGGCCGCCGTCGCACTGTGGGACCTGCGCCCGCGCGAGCGGCAGGTGCTGGAGCTGTTGATCAGCGGATGCCGAAACCGCACGATCGCGGCGGAGCTCGGCATCAGCGAGAACACCGTCAAGTTCCACGTGGCGCGGATCTACCGCAAGCTCTCGGTCTCGTCCCGCGCCGAGGCTGCCGCCGTCGTGCTGGAACAGGCGCCGCCCCGGGCGGCCTACCAGTAGCCCGGCCCGCGGTGATTTGGGGGGACGCGGAACGGGCGGTAGAGTGTTCGGAGCCAAAGACCGCTGGTCGTCTGCGAGCGCGTAAGCGTTCGGAGACCGAAGCTCTGCAGTGCAGGGGCCCGCGCAGGTGACACGAACGATTCTCCGGAAACGAAGACGAAGCTCCGTGCGCTTGCGCCGGAGCTTCTTTGCGTTGCAGGGCGGATGCCGGGTCGAGGCCGGCGCCCCGCCACCGCGGAGCGCCTCGCATACACAAGGAGTGGCCATGGCGCAGAAGGACGCGACGGTTGCCGAGCTCACGAAGAACTTCGAGGACTCGACCGCCGTTCTGCT
>JAATGR010000076.1 GCA_015654575.1 Actinomycetales bacterium | reverse complement strand
CGGGTATTCGCCGCCCGGCACCGACGGCGCGGGCGCGGAGAGGGGGATGCGGCCGGCGATCGTGTCGTGGACCGGCTGGGCGTCGAGGCCCGGCCGGGGCGGGATCGCGGTGGCGCTGCGCCAGGCGGGGGAGCTGGGGGCTGTCACGTCTCGAACCTACCGCGACGGCCCCCGCTCATTCGGCGCGGAACAGCCGCATCGACGTCGGCGGCAGCGGCACGACCTCACCGGGCAGGTGCCCCGTCTCGGTCGTCGCCGGCCGTTCCTCGGCGCTCGACCACAGCGAGACGTAGCGCGTGACCCCGTCGATCCGCGGCAGCGTGACTTCCACGGGGCGTTCGACGCCGTGCACCATGAGCAGGATGCGGTTGAAGGCCTCGGACTCCGGCGTGGAGGCGGCCACGTACTGGAGCGTGCGGTGGGCCGGATCCGTCCACCGCTGGCCGGACATCGTCTCGCCGTTCTCGTCGTACCACTCCATCACCAAGGCCGAGGGGGTGACCTCCCCCAGCCGGGCGAAGCGGATCGGCCGCAGGGCCGGATTTTCCCGGCGCACCGCGATCAACCGCTGCGTGTGGGCGAGGAGATCCTGCTGCCAGTCGGCCAGCTCCCAGTCGAGCCAGGTCAGCGCGGAGTCGTGGCAGTAGGCGTTGTTGTTCCCGCGCTGTGTGCGCCCCAGCTCGTCGCCGGCCGTGATCATCGGGATCCCCGCGGACAGCAGCAGGGTACCGAGCAGATTCCGCATCGCCTTGCGGCGGGTCGCGAGGATGCGGCCGTCGGCGGTGGGGCCCTCCGCACCGTGGTTGAAGGAGCGGTTCGTGTCCGCGCCGTCCCGGTTCTGCTCCCCGTTGCCGAGGTTGTGCTTCACGTCGTAGGAGACGAGGTCCCGCAGGGTGAAGCCGTCGTGAGCGGTGACGAAGTTGATGCTCGCGAGCGGGCCGCGTTCCTCGCTGAACGTGTTGGACGATCCGGCCAGGCGTGTCGCGAACCCGCCGATGCCCACCGGCGCGGTCGAGGCGCGCCGCGCGTAGTCGACGTCGCTGAGCCAGAAGTTGCGGACCCGGTCCCGATAGCGGTCGTTCCATTCATGCCAGCCGGCACCGAAGTTGCCGGTCTGCCAACCGCCCATGCCGACATCCCACGGCTCGGCGATCTTGGTGACGTCCGCCAGCGCCGGATCATCGATGATGGCGCGCAGCAGCGGATGCTCCGGCGTGAACGCGTGGGTCTCGTCCCGGCCGAGGGTGGCGGCGAGGTCGAGCCGGAAGCCGTCGACGCGCACCTCGTTCGCCCAGTACCGCATCGAGTCGAGCACGAGGCGCGCAGCAGCATCGGTCGAGGTGTTCAGCGCATTCCCGCATCCGGTCACGTCGACATATTCGCCGTCGGTCTGCTGCCGGTAGTAGTCGAGATTGTCGATGCCCCGCAGGCTCGAGCGCGGACCGCCGATGCCCTCCTCGGCGGTGTGGTTGTAGACCACGTCGAGCACGACCTCCAGGCCTGCCTCGTGCAGCAGCCGCACCATGCCCTTCACCTCGCGGAGGACCGCGGCCGGGCCCTCCCGGCGGGCGGCTTCGGTGGCGTAGGCGGCGTGCGGGCTGAAGAAGCTGAGGGTGTTGTAGCCCCAATAGTTGTGCAGGCCCAGCTGATGGAGCCGGGGCTCGGAGGCGAAGGCATGGATCGGCAGCAGCTCGATGGTCGTGACCCCGAGCGAGCGGAAGTGCTCGATCATCGCCGGGTGCGCGAGCCCGGCGTACGTTCCGTGCAGCGCGGGTGGAACGTCGGGATGCCGTTTGCTGAGTCCCTTGACGTGCCCTTCGTAGAGCACGGTGCGATCGAGCGGGACCCCGGGCTTTCCGACACCGCCCCAGTCGAACGCCTCGTCGACGACCACGCTGCGCCAGTCCCCGACGCCGCCGCTGACGAGACCACGGGCGTACGGGTCCAGCAGCAGGGTCTCCGCGTTGAACATGTTGCCGGCGGCCGTCGGACCGGACACGCGCAGCGCGTAGCGTGTCCCCGGTCGCAGCAGGGCCGTGGTGGCCTGCCAGATCCCGCCGGCATCGCGCTCCAGCGGCACGGTGTCCGTGACCCAGTCGAGGTCGTGGTCGTCACAGACGACGAGCTCCACGGTGTCGGCGGTTCCTGACCAGACCCGGATCGTCGCCACCCCGTCGTGCAGGCGGACCCCCAGGTCGTCGAGGTGTCGGTCGGGCGTCGGCGTAAACGCCCGCGATGTCGCGGTCGGAGAGGGACTGACCATGCCGACTACCCTAAATCAGGGCGTGAGTCGGGTTCGTTTCGGCGCCGACGACGGATGTACGTGTGAGAGTGGGGGTCATGACGGTCTATCTGGATCATGCGGCGACGACGCCGTTGCGTCCCGAGGCCCGTCAGGCGTGGCTCGCGGCGACCGACCTGGTGGGCAACGCCTCGTCGATCCATGGCGGCGGACAGTCTGCCAGGCGCCTGCTGGAGGAGTCGCGCGAACGGCTTGCGGAAACGCTCGGCTGCGACAGCGTGGAGGTCGTGTTCACCTCCGGTGGAACCGAGTCGATCAACCTCGCACTGAAGGGTCTCTGGGCTCGGCGCGCCGAGGCGACGGAGGCGGTGGTGCTCCCCGACGGCGAACACCATGCGACGCTCGAGGCAGCGACCTGGCTGCGGGAGCACGAGGGCGCGATGCTGATGCACGTCGGCCTCGACGGGCGCGGCAGGATCCCCGTCGGCCGTTTCACCGCCTCCCTGCCCGGCGCCGCGCTCGCGACCGCGATGATCGTCAACAACGAGGTCGGCACGATCAACGATATGGCCGCGCTCGCCCAGGCATCCGCCGACGCGGGAGTGCCGTTGCACGCCGATGCGGTCGCCGCGTTCGGGCATGTTCCGGTCGACTTCTCGGCGTTGCGCGGCGCGGCGACCGCGGGTGTGGGGCTGGTGGCTCTGAGCGTCTCCGGCCACAAGGTGGGAGGCCCCGTCGGCATCGGCGCGCTCGTCGTCGCTCGCACCGCGGCGCTGTCCGCCCAGGTCCACGGCGGCTCGCAGCAGCGGGGGCTGCGCGCGGGCACCCAGGATGTCGCCGGTGCCGCCGCCTTCGCCGCGGCCGCGGTTGCGACGCTGGCCGAACGCGACTCCGAGGCGGTGCGGCTCACCGCGTTGCGACGGCGGCTCGTGGCCGGGATCCTGGGCACCATCCCGGACACCCGGCTGCTCGGCGACCCGGAGAACCGGGCGCCGGGGAACGCGAACGTCCTGTTCGAGGACGCGGCGGGGGAGAGTCTCCTGTTCCTCCTCGACCGGGCCGGGATCCAGGCCTCGACGGGCTCCGCCTGCCAGGCCGGCGTCCCCGAGCCCTCGCACGTCGTGATGGCGCTCGGCTTCGACGAGCGGGCGGCGCGGTCGGTGCTGCGTTTCACACTGGGGCGCACCTCATCGGATGCCGACGTGGACGCCCTGCTGGCGGCACTGCCCGATGCGGTGTCGCGCGCTCGCGCCGCGTGGCGCTGAGGCGCGTCACCCGATGCACGCGTTCGCCTCGTAAACTGAGGGGATGCGGGTTCTGGCGGCGATGAGCGGCGGTGTCGACTCCGCCGTGGCTGCGGCCCGTGCGGTCGATGCCGGACATGATGTGGTCGGCGTGCACCTGGCACTCTCGCGCGCCGGGGGGACGTTGCGCGCGGGGAGTCGTGGCTGCTGCACCATCGAGGATGCGATGGACGCGCGCCGCGCCGCCGACCGGCTCGGCATCCCGTTCTACGTCTGGGACTTCTCCGAGCGCTTCCGCGACGACGTCATCGAGGACTTCGTCGCCGAGTACCAGGCCGGACGCACGCCGAACCCGTGCATGCGCTGCAACGAGCGGATCAAGTTCGCCGCTCTCCTGGAGCGCGCGCTGGAGCTCGGATTCGACGCGGTGTGCACCGGCCACTACGCGACCCTCGTCGACGGCCCCGGCGGGCGGGAGCTGCACCGTGCCAGCGATAACGCGAAGGACCAGTCGTACGTGCTCGGCGTCCTCACCGCCGAGCAGCTCGCGCACACGCTGTTCCCGCTGGGGGTGACGCCGTCGAAGGCGCTCGTGCGCGCCGAGGCGGAGGAACGCGGTCTCGCCGTCGCGCACAAGCCCGACAGTCACGACATCTGCTTCATCCCCGACGGCGACACGCGGGGGTGGCTGGCCGACCGGGTCGGCGTGGCTCCGGGCGACATCGTGGATCGCGCTGGCACGGTCGTCGGCTCCCACGAGGGCGCACACGGCTACACCGTTGGTCAGCGTCGCGGACTGCACCTGGGGGTGCCCGCCGCGGACGGCAAGCCCCGGTTCGTGCTCGAGGTGCGTCCGGTCACGAACACCGTCGTGGTCGGTCCGAAGGACGCCCTCGCGATCGCGGAGATCTCGGGCGAACGCCATTCCTGGGCCGGCGCGGCCCCCCGCGTCGACGAGTTCGCCTGCGAGGTGCAGATCCGCGCCCACGCCGATCCGGTGCCCGCTCACGCCTCGGTCGCAGACAGTGTGGTGACGGTGCGGCCGGAGGTGCCCCTCGACGGCGTCGCCCCCGGACAGACAGCGGTCCTCTACGTCGGCACCCGGGTGCTCGGCCAGTTCACGATCGACCGCACCCTCTCGGCCGTGCCCGTCGGTTGACCGCCACCCCGGTCGTCTGTCGCCGCCGTCCGAATCCATTGTTGGGCTGATCCGGCATGTTCCTCACACAGGCGAAGTTCACTGCGCAGGACAATTTCCGGCAGGTCGTCCTGCGTAGCGCATTTCTCCTGCGTAGCGAATGTCGTCTGTGCTGCGAACTTCTTCTGCACGCGGATGTCTCCTGCAAGCGGATGTCTCCTGCGCTGCGGATCTCTGCTCTGCCGCGGAGTCGTTCCCGCCGTGCGATGTCCGTGCGGCTGCCTAGACTTGCGGCGTGACGGATGCGGCCATCGAAACGGACCTGACCCTCGATGCGGCGCGTGCCGAGGCCGGTCGGCTGACAGATCAGATCCTCGCCGCACGAGACGCCTACTACGGCGCCGACGCCGAGCTGGTCGACGACGCCACCTACGACGGCTGGATGCGGCGCCTCGAGCTGATCGAGCACGCCTTCCCCGAGCTGCAGAGCCAGGACTCGCCGACGCTGTCCGTGGGGGCCGCCGCGGACAGCCGCCTCGCCACGATCGAGCACGCCGAGCGCATGCTGAGCCTCGACAACGTGTTCTCGGCCGAGGAGCTGAGCGAGTGGTGCGCGAAGACAGTCGCCTCGGCCGGACGGCCGGTGGCGTGGCTCACCGAGCTGAAGATCGACGGGCTCGCCATCAGCCTCCGCTATGAGCACGGCGTCCTCACGTCGGCGGCGACTCGGGGCGACGGACGGGTCGGCGAGATCGTGACCGACAATGCGCTGCGCCTGGTCGATGTGCCGGAACGACTGAGGGGAACGGGGCATCCGGCGCTCGTCGAGGTGCGCGGCGAGGTCTTCATCCCGGTGGCGGCGTTCGAGCGCCTCAACGAGTTGCAGGCCGAGCTGCGCGAGCGGGCCGTCGCGGAGAGCAGGCTCCGGGCCGAGCGGCGCTCGGGTGTGTTCGACGAGGAGAAGGCGCGCACGGCGGCGCAGCGGCGGTTCCCCGCTTTTGCCAACCCGCGCAACGCGGCCAGCGGTGGTCTTCGCCAACAGCTCGACAAGAAAGAGGGCCTCGAGCGTGAGGCGGCGCTCGAACGCATCGGCTCGCTACGGCTCTACATGCACGGCATCGGTGCGTGGCCCGACCCCCCGGTGACGGCGCAGAGCGAGGTCTACGGGCTGCTCGCGGGGTGGGGGCTGCCGGTCAGTCCTCACAATGCGGTAAACGCCGATGTCGCCGGGGTTCTCGACTTCGTTGAGCACTATGGCGAGCACCGGCATGAGGTCGAGCACGAACTCGACGGCATCGTCGTCAAGGTCGATGAGCTGGCGCTGCACGCAGAGCTCGGGGCGACAAGCCGCGCGCCGCGCTGGGCCATCGCTTACAAGTACCCGCCGGAGCAGGTGAACACGCGGCTGCTCGACATCGTGGTGTCGGTGGGTCGCACCGGTCGGGCGACCCCGTTCGCGGTGATGGAGCCGGTGAAGGTCGCAGGTTCCGTGGTGCGCCAGGCCACGCTCCACAACCAGGACGTGGTCAAGGCCAAAGGCGTGCTCATCGGCGACACCGTCGTGCTGCGCAAAGCGGGAGATGTGATCCCCGAAGTGCTCGGCCCGGTGGCTGAGCTCCGCGATGGCACGGAGCGCGCGTTCGTGATGCCGGTGAGCTGCCCCGTCTGCGGCACTCCGCTCGCGCCCGCCAAAGAGGGCGACATCGACCTGCGGTGCCCGAACGCGCGATCCTGCCCGGCGCAGGTGCGTGGGCGGGTCGAGCACATCGGTTCCCGCGGGTCGCTCGATATCGAAGCGCTCGGCGAGGTGACGGCCGCGGCACTGACGCAGCCCGATGTCCCGGCGGAGCCCCCGCTCGTGACGGAGGCGGGGCTGTTCGAGCTGACGCTCGAGCAGTTGGTGCCGATCCAGGTCGTGGTGCGCGACGCCGAGACCGGCGAGCGGAAGGTCGACGAGGAGTCGGGCGAGTTCGTGCGGCGGGCACCGTTCCAGAAACTCGGCCCGGCGTCATATCCGCCGGGGACCGAAGACATGGACGCGGCGGAGCGCCGCCGGGCGGGTGTCCGGAAGGACTACCGCGAGACGCTGCCGTCGGAGCAAGCCCTGAAGCTCCTCGTCGAGCTGGAGAAGGCCAAGACGAAAGACCTGTGGCGCCTGCTGGTCGCGTTGAACATCCGACACGTCGGGCCGGTCGCGGCCCGCGCGCTGGTGCAGTGGTTTGGCTCGCTCGACGCGATCCGCACGGCCTCCCGGGAGGAGCTCGCCGCGGTAGACGGCGTCGGAGAGATCATCGCCGATGCGCTGCTCGATTGGTTCGAGGTCGACTGGCACCGGGAGATCATCGACCGCTGGACGGCTGCCGGCGTTCGGTGGGAGATCCCCGGTCACCCCGGTCCCGGCGCGGCGACGGCGTCCGGTGGCGTGCTCGACGGGCTCACGGTCGTCGCAACGGGTTCACTCGACGGCTACACGCGCGAGGGCGCCCAGGAGGCGATCGTCGCCGCCGGGGGCAAAGCGGCATCCAGCGTGTCCAAGAAGACAAACTTCGTCGCGGCCGGTCCCGGCGCGGGATCGAAGCTGTCGAAGGCCGAGGAGCTGGGGGTGCGGATCATCGACGCGGCACAGTTCCGCATCCTCGTGGAGCAGGGGCCTGCGGCGTTGGACGCGGTCGGTCCTGAGGGTGAGGAGCCTGCCTGATTCGGACGTGGCCGGTCCTGAGGCTGAGGCGCCTGCCTGATTCGGACGCGGGCTGAGTCAGCGTGGTCGCGTGCTCGCGAAGATGTTCGAGCCCGAGAGCGCGGTTCCGGCGGCGACGGCCTCGCACCACTGGCCGGTGGTGACGACGGCGGCAAAGCGGGACTGCAGCACGACGGCGACGCTGTCGTGCAGGGTGCGGGCGTCCACGGTTCCCGTTTCGTTGCGCAGGGTGAGCGTCCCGGTGGCGTCGGTGAGGAACTCGACGGCGTAACCTCGGTGGACCGCATCCCGTGCGGTGGATTCGTCGCAGTTCTGGGTCATGTATCCGACGATGGTGACGGTGTCCACGTCGCGCGCGGCGAGCCAGGCGTCGAGCTCGGTGCCGGCGAACGCCGAGGGCAGTCGTTTGTCCAGCAGTAGATCGTGGGCGCGGCCGGCGACGCTCTCGTGGAGCGCGGCGCCGTCACTGCCGTCGGCGAAGATCGGGGATGAGGCCGGGGCGACCTGAGCGACGAGCACCACCGGGATGCCGGCCTTCTCCGCGGTGTCGATGGCGCGGCCGATGTTGGCCAGGCTGCTCGGAAGCGGCGGGTATTCGATCGGCAGCGCGCCAGTCACGTATTCGTTCTGCACATCGATCACCAGGAGCGCACGTCGCATGCTTCGATGCTATTGCGCCGTTACCGTCGAAGAGCCACCGGGGAGAATCCCGCTCCTGGGCCCATCAGTCGGTGCCTCAGCCGGTGCATCGGCGGCTGCATCCGCGGGTCCATCAGCGGCCCATCCGCGGGTGCATCAGAATGGCGGCGGCTGCTGGTCGGTCGGCACGAAACGCACCGTGGCCGGTGGACGATCCCGATAGCGCCGTCCGGTGGGCGCGGTCCACTCGAGGACCCCGCCGCCGACCTGGCGGACCTGCCACGCCGTCTGGTGCTTGAGGGTGTGATGTCGTCGGCACAGGTGCGCGAGGTTCGCCCGGCTGGTCGCGCCGCCGTGGGCAGCGTCGTGCGTGTGGTCGAGGTCGCAGCCGCGTGCCACGCGCCCGCAGCCCGGGAAGCGGCATCGCTCATCGCGGGCACGCAGGAATCGCGCGAGCTCGGCGGGCACGCGGTAGCGGTCCACCGCGAGCACGGCGCCCGTGCAGGGATCGGTCATGACGCGGTCCCAACCGGGTGTCTTCTCGGCGAGAACGCGGGCCGTGTCGGCATCGATCGGACCGTGGCCGGGCAGGACCGCGGGCGCTCGGCTCTCGCCGGCGAGCGTGAGGACGGGGATCGTGACCTGGACGTGACCGGTGATCGAGGCGAGCCCGGTGCCGTGCGCGACGGGGGCCCCTGCCAGCAGCATGTCGGCGAGGATGTCGGCGCGTCGTTGATCCATCGTGCGGGGATCTTCTCCGACGCCGTGGCGTCGCGGCCGGGCACCCGGCGTCGGCGCCGTGGTCACGATGTGCGGTGCGGCACCGGGCTGCGGTGCCCGGTCCTGCTGCGCGGCGCCGGTTGGCCGCGCGCCGACGTCCGAATCGTCGCCCGGTACATGGTGCAGCCGGTGGTCAGGCGGTGCGTCACCCGGCAGGTGGTCGGGCAACGCCTCACCCGGCAGGTGGTCGGTCGGTGTGTTACGTGACAGGTGGTCGGGAAACGCGTTACGCGACAGGTGGGCGGGCGGTGCGTCACGCGACAGGCGGTCGTGCGGTGCGCCCTCAGCCGCATGATCGGACGGCATTCTCGCCGCGGCGGGATCGGTCGGCTCTGAGAGCACGGCGGGATCGGCGAAGTCGGCAGGACCAGACGGCTCGGCAGGACCAGAAGGCGCAGCGGTGCCAGAGGGATCAATGGACTCATCGGCGCCAGAACCAGAAGAAGCGGCGGTGCCAGCGGGCCCGGGGTCGGCCGGCGCGCGGCCCTCGACGTCCGTGGCGGCGTCTGTGGCGACGGCCATGCGGGTCAGCCGGTCGTAGATCGCGTGCGCGAGCGGGGTCGGAAGATCGGCGAGGAGCCGGCTGACGCCGTCGCCCAGGTCGACGACTCGCACGGACCGTTCGGACCGGCGTCGCTCGATGCGCGCCGAGACGCCGTCGGGGTCGATCTGCGCGGCGAGCTGCCTCGTCATGCTCCGCAGCCGTGCCGGACTCTCCCGTTGGCAACGGCCATCGCGACGCGCTCGTAGCGCGCCCGCTGGTCCGCGGGGAGTCCGTCGCCGCCGTCGAGGATCGCGGCGACATGGCCGGCATCCACACGGCCCTCCCGCCAGGCGCATGGACGGCGGGGTATCCGCCGAGGAGCTCGGCCGCATCGCCCATGCGTCGCTGCACGGTGCGGTCACTGAGCCGCATCGCGGCGGCGAGTTCCGCGGCGATCTCCCGCAGTGGAAGATCGGCGGAGCTCTCCCGGTGACCCGGCCGTTCGCGGAGCCGCTCCGCGTGCTCCACCATGAGGTCGACGGCCGCGGACAGCAGCTGTGCTTCCTCCGCCTGCGCGGCCGCGATGCGGCGGCGCGCCGCGACGAGCTTCGACACGAGGGCATCGAGCCCGCGACATGGCAGCGGTGGTGTCGTGCTGTGGCCCATCCCGACTCCTGGATTCGGCCGCGCTGGCGCGCGGCATCCGGTTCGCGCTGATGGGCACTGCGCGAGATCTTCTGACAGGAAAGACGCTACTCCGGGCCTCCGACATCGACGCGACAGCCGACCAAAAGCCAGCCGGAGAAGTGCCGCGCTGCCATCCCTCCGCGATCATCCGCCGCGCCGGCCGCCACGTCAGCCCTGCAGCTGCTCCCGCACCTCACGGCGCATCACCTTGCCGATGAGCGACCGCGGCAGTTCGTCCACCGTGATGATCCGGCGCGGCACCTTGTACGGCGTGAGGATGCCGCGCGCGAACGTGCGCACGCCCTCCGTGTCGAGCGTGACGCCCTCGCGGGGAACCACCGCGGCGACGACGTCCTCACCGGACTGACTGTTGGGCAGGCCGACCACGGCGACGTCGGCGATGTCGGGATGCTGTCGCAGCGCGTTCTCGACCTCGGTCGGGGCCACGTTGAAGCCGCCGGTGATGATCAGCTCCTTGATGCGGTCGACGATGCGCACGAACCCGGCCTCGTCGATCGTCACGATGTCGCCGGTGCGGAACCAGTCGCCGACGAAAACCCGTTCGGTCTCCTCCGGCTTGCCGTCGTAACCGGAGAACACCTGCGGTCCTCGCACCAGCAGCTCGCCCGCGGCGCCCGGTGCCACATCCGTCTGCGGGTTCTCCGGGTCGACGACGCGGCATTCGGTTCCCGGCAGCGGCAGTCCGACCGTGCCGGGGACCCTGCTGTCGGCGACCGGGTTGGCCATCAGCACCGGCGAGCATTCGCTGAGACCGTACCCCTCGACGAGGTAACCGCCCGATGCCGCCTCGAACGGGACGACGAGGCCGTGGTCGAGCGCCATGGCGCCGGAGATCGCGATGCGCGTGCCGGCAATCGGGATGCCGGTCTCGCGGGATCGTTCGAGCAGTCGCGCCGCGATCGGGGGTACCAGCGGAAGGAACGTCGCAGGCCGCTTCTTCGTCACTGCGAGCACCAGGTCGGCGTCGAACTTCGGGAACAGGACGAGCCTGGCCCCCATGGACATCGCGAACGTCAGACACAGTGTGAGGCCGTAGGCGTGGAACATCGGCAGCACGGCGTAGACCACGCAGCCGTCGCCGCGCACGATCGAGGGCACCCACGCCCGCGATTGGGCGGCGTTCGCGAGAAGGTTCCGGTGGCTGAGCATCGCGCCCTTCGGCGTGCCCGTCGTCCCGCTGGTGTACTGCACGATCGCGAGGTCGTCCGTGGCCGGCCGCGGATGGGAGGCCGGCAGCGGGGCCTGGGGGGTGAGCTCGTCCCACCGGATCACGTCCGCGACCGGGCTGTAGAGCGCATCCCGCGACTCACGGGCCTTGGCGATCGGCAGGCGCAGGGCGGCGCGCGTGGTCCACGGCATCGCGCGCACCACGTCCACCGCGATGAGCGTGTCGACGGCCACGTCGGCCGGGAAGTCCTGCACGGTCGAGACGACCTTGGTCCAGACGATGGCGGTGCGCGCGCCGTGATCCTGGAACTGGGTGCGCAGCTCCCGTGCGGTGTAGAGCGGGTTGTGCTCGATCGCGACCGCTCCGAGCCGCAGCACCGCATAGAACGCGACGATGTGCTGCGGACAGTTCGGCAGCACGATCGCCACCCGGTCGCCGGCGCGGACGCCGCGCTCGTGCAGGGCGCCGGCGACCCGCTCGATCTGCTGCTGCAGGGTGCGGTACGACGTCTCCCGACCGAAGAACTCGAGGGCCGTGGCATCCGGGTATTCGCGTGCCGACGACTCGACGAGATCGGTGAGGCAACCTGAGACCGGATCGAGATCGTCGGGGACGCCGGCCGCGTAGCTGGCGACCCAGGGACGTGGCGGATCGTACGTGGTCACGAGGTCAGCCTACGGGGCGCGCCCGGCCGCGCCCCGCCCGAACCGTAGACTTGTCGGGTGTCTGAATTCACCCCCGAACTCGTGCGCCATCTCGGCGTGCTCTCCCGCATCCGGTTGAGCGACGAGGAGGTCGAGCGGCTCACCGGCGAGCTCGACGCCATCGTCGACAACATCGCGAAGGTCTCGGAGGTCGCCACGGCGGACGTCCCGGCGACGAGCCATCCGGTGCCGCTGCAGAACGTGTTCCGGCCCGATGTCGTGGGTGACACGCTCACCGCGGAGCAGGCGCTGCAGAACGCCCCGGACTCGGACGGCGTCCGTTTCCGCGTGACCGCGATCCTGGGGGAGGAGCAGTGAGCGGCCTGATCGGACTGACCGCCGCGGAGCTCGCGACAAAGCTCGCCTCCGGCGAGGTCTCCAGCGTCGAGGCGACCCGCGCCCACCTCGACCGCATCGCCGAGGTCGACGCAGAGGTGCACGCCTTCCTGCACGTCAGCGACCATGCACTCGAGGTGGCGGCCGACATCGACCGCCGGCGCGCCGCCGGCGAGGCGCTCGGCGTGCTCGCCGGCGTTCCGCTGGCCATCAAGGACGTCCTGGTCACGACCGACATGCCCTCTACGAGCGGGTCGAGGATCCTCGAGGGCTACCTGTCACCGTTCGACGCGACCGTCGTGGCGCGCTCCCGCGCGGCGGGCCTGGTGCCGCTCGGCAATACCAACATGGACGAGTTCGCCATGGGATCCTCCACGGAGCACTCGGCGTACGGGCCGACCCACAATCCCTGGGACCTCGACCGCATTCCCGGCGGCTCCGGCGGAGGATCGGCCGCGGCGGTGGCGGCGTTCGAGGCGCCGCTGGCGCTCGGATCCGACACCGGCGGGTCGATCCGTCAGCCCGCCCACGTGACCGGCACGGTCGGCGTGAAGCCGACCTACGGCGCGGTCAGCCGGTACGGCGCCATCGCGCTCGCCTCCAGCCTCGACCAGATCGGTCCGGTCACCCGCACCGTGCTCGACGCCGGGCTGCTGCACGACGTGATCGGCGGGCACGACCACAACGACTCGACCTCTCTGACCGATCTCTGGCCGTCGTTCGCCGAGGCCGCGCGCGAGGGCGCCACCGGCGACGTGCTGAAGGGGCTCCGGATCGGCGTCGTCCGGCAATTGCCGGACAGCGGCTTCCAACCGGGCGTGTCCGCGTCCTTCCATGCGGCGCTGGCGGAGATGGCGGCCCACGGGGCTGAGATCGTCGAGGTCGACGCCCCGCACTTCGAGTACGGCGTCGCCGCGTACTACCTGATCCTGCCCGCCGAGGCGTCGAGCAACCTCGCGAAGTTCGACTCCGTGCGCTTCGGGATGCGGGTGCCGGTGGACGGCACCGTCGAAGACGTGATGTCGGCCACCCGCGACGCCGGCTTCGGCCCCGAGGTCAAGCGCCGCATCATCCTGGGCACCTATGCACTGTCCGCCGGCTACTACGACGCCTATTACGGGTCGGCGCAGAAGGTGCGCACGCTCATCCAGCGCGACTTCGACGCGGCGTTCGCGCAGGTCGACGTCATCGCGACCCCGACGGCGCCGACGACCGCGTTCCGCCTGGGCGAGAAGATCGACGATCCGCTGCAGATGTATCTGAACGACGTGACGACGATCCCGGCGAACCTGGCGGGTGTGCCGGGGATCTCGATCCCCTCGGGTCTCAGCGCGGATGACGCTCTGCCGGTCGGCATCCAGTTCCTCGCCCCCGTCCGCGAGGACGCCCGACTGTACCGGGTGGGTGCGGCGCTGGAGGCGCTGCTCGTCGATTCGTGGGGTGCGCCGTTGCTGGCGAAGGCGCCCGTGCTAGGAGGGACCCGCTGATGGCCACGCCAGACCTGATGGACTTCGAGACTGCGCTCGAACTGTTCGAGCCGGTGCTCGGCTTCGAGGTGCACGTCGAGCTGAACACCAAGACGAAGATGTTCTCCGCGGCGCCGAACTCGTTCGGTCGCGAGCCCAACACCGACCTCGCACCGGTCGACCTGGGTCTGCCCGGTTCGATGCCGGTGGTCAACGAGCAGGCGATTCGGTACTCGATCAGCCTCGGTCTCGCGCTCGGCTGCTCGATCGCCCCGTCGAGCCGGTTCGCGAGGAAGAACTACTTCTACCCCGACCTCGGCAAGAACTACCAGATCTCGCAGTACGACGAGCCGATCGCGTTCGAGGGCTCCGTCGAGGTCGAACTGGGGGACGGATCGATCGTCACCATCCCGATCGAGCGCGCCCACATGGAGGAGGACGCCGGCAAGCTGACGCACGTCGGCGGCTCGACCGGCCGCATCCAGGGCGCATCGTCGTCGCTCGTCGACTACAACCGTGCCGGGGTGCCGTTGGTCGAGATCGTGACGAAGCCGATCTTCGGCGCGGAGCACCGGGCGCCGGAGCTGGCAGCCGCTTACGTACGCACCATCCGCGACATCGTGATCGCGCTCGGCATCTCCGACGCGAAGATGGAGCGCGGAAACCTCCGCTGCGACGCCAACGTGTCGATCCGCCCGCGTGGGCAGGAGAAGCTGGGCACCCGCACCGAGACCAAGAACGTCAACTCGATGCGCTCGGTCGAGCGGGCGGTGAAGTACGAGATCCAACGGCAGGCTGCGATCCTCGCCGCCGGCGGCACGATCACGCAGGAGACCCGCAACTGGCACGAGGAAACTGGGCGCACCTCACCCGGGCGCCCCAAGTCGGATGCAGACGACTACCGCTACTTCCCCGAGCCCGACCTGCTGCCGGTCGTGCCGGCGCCCGAGCTGATCGAAGAGCTGCGAGCGGCCCTGCCGGAGCCGCCGGCGGTGCGCCGTCGCCGGCTCAAAGCCGAGTGGGGCTTCACCGACCTCGAATTCCAGGATGTCGCGAACGGTGGGATCCTCGCAGAGGTCGAGGCGACGATCGCGGCGGGGGCGTCGCCGGCGGCGGCGCGGAAGTGGTGGACGGGCGAGATCGCACGCCTGGCGAACGCGGCGGAGCGCGAGGCGTCCGACCTGGTGTCGCCGGCGGATGTGGCGGCGCTCCAGGCCCTGGTGGATGCCGGGACGCTGACCGACAAGCTCGCGCGACAGGTGCTGGAGGGCGTCATCGCAGGCGAGGGCACGCCGCAGCAGGTCGTCGACGCCCGCGGACTCGCGGTCGTCTCCGACGACGGCGCACTGATCGCGGCGATCGACGAGGCGCTGCTCGCGCAACCGGACGTGCTGGCGAAGATCCGCGACGGCAAGGTGCAGGCCGCCGGTGCGATCATCGGCGCGGTGATGAAGGCGATGCGCGGCCAGGCGGATGCCGCCCGGGTGCGTGAGCTGATCCTGGAGCGTGCGGCCGCCCAGTAGCCGCAATGTCGGTGGCTCGGGGGACAATGGCCCTGTGGGACGGACGGATGGGCGTGGGCGGATCGTCTCCGCGCCCGGTGCGGACGACACCGGTGCCGGCATCCTCCACGTCGACATGGACGCCTTCTACGCGGCCGTGGAGGTGCTCGACGATCCGTCGCTCGTAGGACGGCCGCTGATCGTCGGCTCTCCCGAGGGTCGCGGCGTGGTCGCGAGCGCGTCTTACGAGGCGCGGCGGCTCGGCGTGCGGTCGGCGATGCCGGTGTCGCAGGCGTTGCGCGCGTGCCCTGCCGCGATCGTGCTGCGGCCTCGCTTCGAGCGCTATCGCGACCTGTCGCAGCACGTGATGACCCTGTTCCAGGAGGTCACCCCGCTGGTGGAGCAACTCTCCATCGACGAGGCCTTCCTCGACGTGCGCGGGGCGCGCAGGCTCTGGGGGGCACCCGGCCAGATCGCGGCGATGCTGCGCGCGCGGGTCCTCGCTGAGACCGGGTTGACGTGCAGCGTCGGCGCCGCCGCGACCAAGCACGTCGCGAAAATGGCGTCCACTCTCAGCAAGCCCGACGGTGTGCTGATCGTCGCCGAGGCCGACACCACCGCTTTCCTCGCGCCGCTGTCGGTGCGCACCCTGTGGGGCGTCGGACCCCGATCGGCCGAGGCGTTGGAGAACCGGGGGATCCGCACCATCGCCGACGTGCTCGTGACGCCGCGTGCCGCGCTCGAGCGGGCCCTGGGCACCGCCATAGCCGACCGGGTGTGGCAGCTCGCGCGCGGCATCGACCCGCGGGAGGTCGAGACCGAGCGGGTCGAGAAGAGCATCGGACATGAGGAGACCTTCGAAGAGGATGTCGACGATGCGGCGGCCCTGCGGGTCGAGCTCCGTCGCCTCGCCGACCGTGTCGGTGCGCGCCTCCGCGCGCACGGGGCGGAGGCGGCACGGGTGTCGATCAAGGTGCGCTTCGCCGACTTCCGAACGCTCACCCGTGCCGTGACCCTCGCCGAGCCGACGTCGGTCGGTCAGCGGGTCGGCGATGCCGCGATAGAGCTGTTCGACGCCGTGGAACGCCCCCTGCCGGTGCGTCTGATCGGCGTGCGGGCAGAGTCCCTGCGTGCGGCGCTCGGTGCGCAGGCCCTGTGGGATGAAGACGCGGAGTGGCGGCGCGTGGAGGGGGCGCTCGACGGCGCAGCGGAACGGTTCGGGCGCGGAGCGGTGACCCGTGCGGCGCTGCTGCGCGGCACGAACCTGGCCGGGCGGCCTCCTTCGACGCCGCGTCACGGCTGAAGACGGCGCGGCTGTCCCTCGCCCGCTGCGAGCGATAGCGTGGGGACATGGCCAACTTCGTGCTCGACCTCGGCAAGCAGGTGTCCTCGTTCGGCGTGACAGCCGCGTACGGCGAACAACAGGATGTCGACGGCATCCGTGTCATCCCCGTCGCCATCGCCTGGAGCGGATTCGGCGGGGGCACGGTCGATGAGGGGAACCTCGGGGGAGGCGGCGGCGG
>JAATGR010000018.1 GCA_015654575.1 Actinomycetales bacterium | reverse complement strand
GACACCGTCGCGGTCGACGAGCCCCTGCTGGAGATCTCGACCGACAAGGTCGACACCGAGATCCCCTCCCCCGTGGCCGGCGTCCTCCAGGAGATCCTGGCCGCCGAGGACGAGACCGTCGAGGTCGGCGCGGTCCTCGCCCGGATCGGCGACGGAGCGGCGAGCCCCGCGCCCGTGGCGGCGCCCGAGGCGCCCGTCGCGGCCGCCCCCGAGACGCCGCAGGCCCCGCCCGCCGCACCCGTCGCTGCTGCCCCGGTCGTCGCGGCACCTGCGCCGGTCGCTGCCGCGGTGCCCGCGCCGGAGCCGAGCGCTCAGGAGGACGGCCCGACGTACGTGACGCCGCTCGTGCGGCGCCTCGCCCAGCAGCAGGGCGTCGACCTCGCCACGGTGACCGGATCGGGCGTCGGCGGACGCATCCGCAAGGAAGACGTGCTGAAGGCCGCCGAGTCCGCATCCGCTGCGCCGGCTGCGGCCGCCCCCGCAGCGCCCGCAGCCGCGTCGGCCCCGGCGCTCGAGGTCTCGCCGCTGCGCGGGACCACGCAACCGCTGTCACGGCTCCGTAAGGTGCTCGCCGAGCGCGCCGTGGCCTCCATGCAGAGCACCGCGCAGCTGACGACGGTCGTCGAGGTGGACGTCACCAAGCTGGCCGGCTTCCGCGATCAGGTGAAGGCCGACTTCCTCGCCAAGACCGGCGACAAGCTCTCCTTCCTGCCGTTCTTCGCCCTGGCCGCGGCCGAGGCCTTGCAGGCCTACCCGGTGGTCAACGCCACGGTCGACGGATCGGACATCGTCTACCCGGCGACCGAGAACATGTCGATCGCGGTGGACACCGAACGCGGGCTGCTGACGCCGGTCCTGCGTGACGCGGCGACGAAGGACATCGCCGGGATCGCGCACGAGATCGCCGACCTTGCAGCCCGCACCCGGGAGAACAAGCTCAAGCCCGACGAGCTGGCCGGTGGCACGTTCACACTGACCAACACGGGTTCGCGCGGTGCGCTGTTCGACACCCCGGTCGTGTTCCTGCCGCAGTCCGCCATCCTCGGAACCGGTGTCGTCGTCAAGCGTCCCGGCATCGTCTCGGTCGACGGGAAGGATGCCATCTCGGTGCGCTCCTACGTCTACCTGGCCCTGTCGTACGACCACCGGATCATCGACGGCGCCGATGCGGCGCGCTTCCTCGGTGCGGTGAAGGCCCGTCTGGAAGCCGCTGACTTCGCAGGTTCTCTCGGCATCTGAGATGCGTTCATGGCTGATCCGCGGCGTCGTAGACGTCGCGGATCAGCCATTTCCCGTCCCGGGCGACCAGGAGGACGATCTGCGACGGTGAGCTCCCGGAGCCATCGGTCGCGCCGACGACCGCGAGCCCGCCCAGATCGTCGATGAGTCCGAGTGTCGGGGCGGGGGCGAGCGCCGCGCCGGCAGCGGGCAACGGCGTCGAGGCGTCCTCCATGACCGTCCCGCGACACGCGGCGTCGCCGCATCCGCGCAGGACGGCCAGCAGGCGCCCGGCGGCGTCGACCGGATCATCCGACTGCGCATCATCTGTCGCCGCCACGACAGCCGTCGTCGACGGTTGCACGGATGCCATTCCCTCGTCGGCCCCGGCCGGCCACGTCAGGCCGACCCCGAGCACGACGAGCACGACCGCTCCGGCCGTCGCCATCAGCGCCGGCTTCCGGCGCAGCCGGACCCGGCGCGCGGCACGCCACACCGCCGACCCCACATCGGAGATCATCGCCACCAGTGCCTCGTCGATCGTGGCGAACGCACCACGATGCGTCGACGCGCTGCGCACACGCCGGCGCGGATGCCGCAGTTCCCGGCGGGTGCTGACCGCGGGCGCCGGCATCGAGGCGTCGACGATCGGCGCAGGGGCGTGCAACGAGAACAGCCGCGTCTCCCACCGCTCGAGGTCACGGGTTTCCAGCTCCGCGAGCGCTCCGGCGAGCTCCGTCAAGACGGCAAGGCCGCCGCTCTCCCCCGACTCGCGCAGCAGGGCCGCGGCGCCGACCGCCGCCGGCTCGCCCCCGGCCACCGGGACGAAGAGCGGCCGGCCCTCCTCGGCGAGCCACCATTCCCCGATCGCGCCGTCGTGTTCCGCGGCTTCGACGATGCCGCGCAGCAGGCTCACCGCAAGCGTGACGGCGGCACCCGGAGCGGCGAACATGGCCGGCACGATCCGACGGTCAAGACACGGCAGCAGTACGGCCTGGCCCCCGTCGGTGCGGACGACCTCCATCGCTCGTGCGCAGTGCTCGGCCGCTGGACCGTAGACGCCTGCCGGAAGCAGCGCGGCATCCACCATCAGCGCCGGCCCCGCGCCGTGCCGCACGACCGCCGCCGGCCAGGGGGCTTCCGGCGGTCCCACCCGTCTGAGCACCGTCGGCTGCGCGGCCAGAAACGGGTCGGACGCGGTGCGGATGTCGGTCATCGCTCCACCGTGCCCCGCCGCAGATCCGCGCGGACGGTCGCTGCGAAAGCTGTGCGCAGCGCCGAGAGCCGGGTGCCCTGGGTAGGAGAGGGCGGGCGTCGCCGCTAGGCTTGACGGCATGGCTCGCAGTTCCGCCCCTGAGAAGCGTCCTGGCTTCTTCTCACAGCTCAAAACCCTTCTCCGCTTCACCACAGAGGCCTACCCCTGGCTCCCGTGGCTGCTGGCGGGGATCGTCGTCGTCGGCATCGGCGTCGGCGTGCTGGTGGGATTCCTCCTTCCGCCGGTCGCTGTCTGGAGCATCATCGTCTGGGCGGTCACCGGCCTTGTCTTCGGCGTGCTCGGGGCGCTGTTCATCACGACGCGGCTGTCGACGACCGCCATGTACAAGAAGATCGAGGGGATGCCGGGCGCCGCCGGATACGTCATGTCCAGCTCGCTCGGCCGCAGCTGGCAGGCCAGTGAGACGCCGGTAGGCGTGAACCCGCGCACGCAGGAGGCGGTGTATCGCGCGATCGGACGCGGCGGGGTCGTCGTCGTCGGCGAAGGCGCGCGGGGACGCCTCACCCGTCTGGTCGCCGACGAGCGCTCCAAGGCGCAGCGAGTGGCGTCCGGAGTCCCCGTCACCGTCATCTTCATCGGCCACGGCGACGACGAGGTGCCGATCGCGAAGCTCGCATCGACGATCAAGGGACTTCCCAAGGCGATCGATCGCACCACAATGGCCGCGGTGATCAAGCGTATGGAGTCGGTGTCGCAGTCGCTCTCGTCGCTGCCGATCCCGAAGGGCATCGACCCCACGAAGGCCCGGGCCCCGCGCCCGCGCTGACCCGCGTCAGCCGCGGAGGATCACCGTCCCGGCGATCTTGTCGTGCAGTCCGCGCTGATCCGCGTCCCAGATGACGGCGGGGATCACGACCAGCAGCAGCACGGTGCGCACGATCGGCCGCCACAGGCCGACCCAGCGGCCGTTCAGCGAGACCACCCGCAGACGAAGGATGCGGTGCCCCGGGCTTCCGCCGATCGTGGGGATGAACAGCACCTGCACAATGGCGAACACCAGCATCGGGGCGAACTGCGAGACCAGCGCCGCATCGGTCGCCGTCTCCGGATCCGCGAACGGGTCGTAGCCGAGGAAGGCAGCGGCGACCACGGTCGCACACCCCCAGTCGATCAGGATGGCGAGCAGGCGCCGACCGACACGGGCGACGCTGCCGGCACCGGATGCGGGCAGCCCCAGCCGCTCGCCGGGATAAGAGTTCTCCACCGGGATCTCGGGCACACATCAACAGTAAACGGGCACGCGTAACATCCCGGAAACATAAGGGATACCGCCGAGCAACGCCCTCCCGGTAGCGTCGAAGCAGTCCGCTATGGCGGGCGGAACTTCCCGAATGCCCTACCTCTGGAGTCTCCATGTTCAGTGATTCATCCGAGGTGCTCGCGTTCATCAAGGACGAGGACGTCAAGTTCCTCGACATCCGGTTCACGGATCTCCCTGGTGTGCAGCAGCACTTCAACATTCCCGCCAGCACCGTCGACGAGGAGTTCTTCACCGTCGGTCAGCTGTTCGACGGCTCCTCCATCCGGGGCTTCGCCAACATCCATGAGTCGGACATGCAGCTCATCCCTGATGTCACGACCGCGTACGTCGACCCCTTCCGCGAGGCGAAGACCCTCGTGATGCTCTTCGACATCTACAACCCGCGCACCGGCGAGATCTACCACAAGGACCCGCGTCAGGTCGCCAAGAAGGCCGAGAAGTACCTCGCCTCGACCGGCATCGCCGACACCGCGTTCTTCGCCCCCGAGGCGGAGTTCTACATCTTCGATGACGTGCGGTACGAGGTGAAGCAGAACCAGTCGTTCTACTTCGTCGACTCCGAGGAAGGCGCCTGGAACTCCGGTCGCGTCGAGGAGGGCGGCAACCTCGCCAACAAGACCCCCTACAAGGGCGGCTACTTCCCTGTCTCCCCCGTGGACAAGACGGCCGACCTGCGTGACGACATCACGCTGAAGCTCATCGAGTCGGGCTTCGTGCTCGAG
>JAATGR010000156.1 GCA_015654575.1 Actinomycetales bacterium | reverse complement strand
GCCCGAGAATCGTCCGTCCGTCAAGAGTAGTACATCTTTGCCGAGCCCCGCGCCCTTGATGGCGGCGGTGATCGCGAGCATCTCGCGCATGCCGGGGCCGCCCTTGGGACCCTCGTAGCGGATGACGACGACGTCGCCGGCGGTGATCTCACCCGCCTCCAGCGCGTCCATCGCGGCGCGCTCGCGCTCGAAGACCCTCGCCGGACCCTCGAAGACGTCCGCGTCGAAGCCTGCGGACTTCACGACGGCGCCTTCGGGCGCGATCGATCCGTGCAGGATCGTCAGACCGCCCGTGGCGTGGATGGGGTCGTCGAACCGGTGGATGACCTGGCCGTCGACCGGGTCCGGGTCGAGCTCGCGCAGGTTCTCGGCGAGCGTCTTGCCGGTGACGGTCAGGGCGTCGCCGTGCAGCAGACCCTCGTCGAGCATCGCCTTCATGATGACCGGGATGCCGCCGTGCTTGTCGACGTCGTTCATCACGTATTTGCCGAAGGGCTTCATGTCGGCCACATGCGGCACCTTGTCGCCGATGCGGTTGAAATCGCGCAGGTTCAGTTCGACGTCGGCCTCGCGCGCGATCGCCAGCAGGTGCAGCACGACATTCGTCGATCCGCCGAGCGCCATCGCCAGCGCGATCGCGTTATCGAACGCCTCGGGGGTGAGGATGTCGCGCGTGGTGATGCCGAGCCGGAGCAGGTTGACGACGGCCTCGCCGGAGCGGTGCGCAAAGTAGTCGCGACGACGGTCCGCCGACGGCGGAGCGGCGGATCCGGGCAGGCTGAGCCCGAGAGCCTCCGCGACGGATGCCATCGTGTTGGCGGTGTACATGCCGCCGCAGGAGCCCTCTCCCGGCGCGAAGGAGCACTCGATGCGCTTGAGTTCCTCCTCGGTGATCCGACCGGCCAGGCACGCCCCGACCCCCTCGAAGGAGTCGACGATCGTGATCTCCTTCAGCGTCCCGTCGGTCTGCTTGACCCAGCCGGGAGCGATCGACCCGGCGTAGAGGAACACACTCGAGAGGTCGAGCCGGGCCGAGGCCATGAGCATCCCGGGGATCGACTTGTCGCAGCCGGCGAGCAGCACGGTGCCGTCGAGGCGTTCAGCCATCACCACGGTCTCGACCGAGTCGGCGATGACCTCGCGGCTCACGAGGGAGAAGTGCATGCCCTCATGTCCCATCGAGATGCCGTCGGACACCGAGATGGTGCCGAACTGCAGCGGATAGCCGCCACCGGCGTGAACACCCTCCTTCGCCCCCTGCGCGAGTCTGTCGAGACTCAGGTTGCAGGGCGTGATCTCGTTCCAACTGGAGGCGATGCCGATCTGCGGCTTGTCCCAGTCTTCGTCGCCCATACCGACGCCTCGCAGCATGCCGCGCGACGTGGTGGCCTCGATGCCGTGCGTGACGGTGCGAGAGCGCGGTTTGATGTCGATCTGTTCGTCCGGGTGGGTCACCGTTGCAGTCTATTCCCGGCCGTCGTCTGCCCGCGCTCGCGCGCGCGCGAGCTCCGCCAGCAGCTCGGCGAGGGCGGCGATGTCCGGCACGGAGACCGATGCCGCCGTCGGGCCGTCACCGACGTGCAGGCCCAGATCCTGCGGTTCGAGATGCGCCAAGGCGTCCTCGTCGGTCACGTCGTCGCCGGCGAAGATCACCGCGTCGGCACCGGTGAGGAGCCGTAGCCGTTCGACCGCTGCGTCTTTGCCCTCGACCCGGCTGGCGTACTCGAGGATGTCGAAACCGGTGCGCCGACGCCAGGCCGGAGCCTCCCGAGCCATCAGCTGCTCGATCCGGTCCTGCGCGAGGCGCGTCTGCTCCGTCTCAGCCTGGCGGGTGTGCACCGCGAACCCGAAGGTCTTCGGTTCGATCCAGACGCCGGCGAGGTCCTGGACCGACCGCTCCGCGGCCAGGCGCAGCCGATCCCCCTCCGCCGCCTCGTCGGCGGCCAGCGCAGGGGCGTGCGGGCCGTCGCCGGGGTGCCAGAACTCTGCCCCGTGCGAGCCAGCGAGATGGATCGGCGAATCCGCTGTGTGCTCGGAGATGACGATGAGATCCGCGATGCTGCGTCCCGACACCAGCGCCACGGTGGTGCGCGGCAGGCGCGCCAACTCGTCGACCGCCGCCCGGGCGGCGGGCAGCATCCGCACCGCCATGGGTTCGTCGTCGCGCGGCGCAAGCGTGCCGTCGAAGTCGAGCGCGACCAGCAGCCGCGCGGCGCGGATCACCTCGGAGAGGATCGCGTCGTTCACCATTTGCTCCTTTCGGCGCGCGTCTTTTCCAGCGCCCGTAAGAACTCTCTCGACCATTTCTCGACATCGTGCTCCCGCACCCGTCGGCGCATGGAGCGCATCCGGCGCCCCTGCTCGGCGGGCGGCATCTCGATGGCCTGGACGATCGCCTGCTTGAGACCGTCGATGTCGTGGGGGTTGATGCGCAGGGCGGATCCCAGCTCGTCGGCGGCACCGGCGAACTCGCTGAGTACGAGCACGCCCCGGTTATCGACGCGGGAGGCGACGTACTCTTTGGCCACGAGGTTCATTCCGTCGCGGAGCGCTGTGACGAGCATGACGTCCGCGGCGAGATAGAGCGCGACCATCTCCTCCCGCGGATAAGCCTGGTGCAGATAGCGCACTGCGGTGTGCCCGGTGGTGTCGTAGTCGCCATTGATGCGGCCGACCCGCAGCTCGATCTCGTCCCGCAGCTGCATGTAAGCGTCCACACGTTCTCTGCTGGGACTGGCGACCTGGACGAGCGTGACGTCCGTCACAGTGACGGTGCCGTCGTCGAGCAGTTCACCGAACGCCTTCAGCCGGTGCCGGATGCCCTTCGTGTAGTCGAGCCGGTCCACCCCGAGCAGGATGCGGCGCGGGTGCCCGAGTTCTGCGCGGATCTGACGCGCGCGCTCGCGGATCTCCGGGCGCTGCGCGAGCTCGATGTACACGTCCGCGTCGATCGAGATCGGGAACGCTTTGGCCAGCGACACGCGGACGGTGCCGTCGGGCTGCGGCACCCGGATGCCGGAGGCCTTGGTCTCCAAGTGCAGCTGGCGACGCACCGCGCGCGCGAAGTTCCCCGCGTCGGCGACGCGCTGGAAGCCGATGACGTCGGCGCCGAGCAGGCCTTCCAGCACCTGCTTGCGCCACGGCAGTTGGGAGTACAGCCCGTATGCCGGAAAGGGAATGTGGTGGAAGTAGCCAATGGTCAGGTCCGGACGCAGCTCGCGCAACATCTGGGGCACCAGTTGGAGCTGGTAGTCCTGCACCCACACCGTAGCCCCGGGTGCGGCGACGTCGGCGGCAGCGCGCGCGAAGCGGGAGTTCACGTCGATGTAGGCATCCCACCAGGCGCGGCGATACCGGGGTGCGGAGATCACGTCGTGATAGAGCGGCCAGATGGTGTCGTTCGAGAAGCCTTCATAGTAGAGCTCCACGTCATCGGCGGTGAGCATGATCGGCACCAGTCGCATCCCGTCGAAATCGAACGGGGCGATCTCCAGATCGGCCTTGCCCGGCCAGCCGACCCACGCGCCGTCGGCCTTGCGCATGACGGGTTCGAGGGCGGCGACCAGGCCGCCCGGGGAGCTTCGCCAGCCGCCGTCATCGTCCCTGTCCACAGGCAGGCGGTTGGCGACGACGACGAACTCGGCTTCAGTCACGCGCTTCTCCTCAGTTACGAACGGTCTCTCCAGGCTACCCGGGCGCGCTGCACGCTCATGGTCGCGCGGGCGGCTGCACGCACGCGCGCCCATGCGCGCTAGCGTGGGTCCATGCGCAGATACCTGTTCAGCACCGGACTGCTCGGAGCGATCGTCGGCGGTCTGACCCTGCTGCGCGGTCTGCGCGATCGGGAAGACCCCTTCACCTGGCGCACTGCTCTCGCGTGGGTGAGCTGGGGCATCACCGCGACCCTCGCGATCGGCGCCACCGTGGACACTTATCGCGCCGGACGCGGGCGCCTCGCACCGAGCGACTCCCCCGTCTCCGGCAAGGAACAGCGCCTGCTGCGCCGCCGTCTGGAGCGATGATCTGACGGCGGCCGACAACGTCGCGCCCCTCCCACCGCACATCGAGAACCTCTCCAGCGAAGGATCAGTCGATCCGGTGACTCTCCGGAATATGCTTGCGTCGTGACCAGGGCCGAGGACATCGAGCGGATCGTCGTCGCGGCCCATGCGCTGACAAGGATCGCCGCGCTCTCCACGAAGAACGAGGCTCCTGTCGCGCAGTGGCGGGCGCTGACCGTGCTGCAACACGACGGCCCGCAACGCATCGGCGAACTCGCCCGCGCCAGTCGGACGACGCAACCGGGGATGACCCGCCTCGTCGGTCAGCTCGCAGAGCAAGGACTCGTCGCCCGCGGTGACGACCCCGACGACTTCCGGGCCACGATCGTGACCTTGACCGAATCGGGCGGGCTGGCGCTGGCGGCGTGGCGCGAGGAGCTTCTCCGTGCCCTCGAGCCGATGTTCGAGAACCTCAGCGATCCGGAATGGGCCGCGTTGGAACACGCCTCGCGCATCCTGACCTCACGCGCCACATCCCCGGCGGACGCGGTCAAGAGTTGACCGCCGGCACGGCGACCGAACCGGCCGATTATTGCGGGGAGGCCGCCGCCGCATCCTCGTCGGGCGCGTGGCCGAAGAAGGCGAGGAACGCCGGATGCAGGACGCCGTTGGTCGCGAGCACCGATCGGGCGGAGATCGTCGGCGTCCCGTCGAAGGCGCTCACCGCGCCGCCCGCCTCTCTGACGATCGGCCAGTGCGCCGCGATGTCGTATTCCTTGACGTCGAACTCGGCGACCATCTCCAGGCGTCCCTCCGCCAGCAGCATGTAAGGCCACGCGTCGCCGTAACCGCGGTCGCGCCACACCGCCCGGCTCAGCCGGATCACATCGTCCGCCCGGCCGACCTCGTCCCACTGCTGGACGCTCTGAAAGCTCACGCTGGCACGATCGAGCGTCGCCACGTCGGAGACCCGGACGCGGCGCGGCGACGCGGCATTACCGGTCCACGCTCCCAGACCGGTGGCCGCCCACCACCGTCGTCCGATCGCCGGCTGGCTGACCACGCCGACCTCGGGCACGCCGTCGACCGCGAGACAGATCAGCGTCGCCCACATCGGGATTCCGCGCAGATAGTTATGCGTGCCGTCGATGGGATCGATGATCCACTGCCGGAACGTGTCGCCGCTCGCCCCGAACTCTTCGCCGAACACGCCGTCCGCCGGTCGCTCCGCGGCCAACAGCTCGCGGATCGCGCGTTCGGTCGCGAGGTCGGCGTCTGTCACGAAGCTCGCATCGGGCTTGGCCTGCACATCGAGATCGGCGGCGTCGAAACGGCTCATTGACACCGCGTCGGCCGCGTCGGCGAGTCGGAGGGCGAGCGCGAGGTCGTCGGCGAACGCGGGCGAGGTCACCCCCCCAGACTAGACCGACCCGAGACCGCGTTCCCGCGACGATTCGCGTGAGCGGTCTGCTCGGTGATAGCCTTGCTGCTCGGTCCGCTTCGGTGTGAAGCACGCGCCTCTAGCTCAATAGGCAGAGCAATTGACTCTTAATCAATGGGTTCTGGGTTCAAGTCCCAGGGGGCGCACCGTCGGTAGAAACGTCCCCGCTCCTCCTGCTGGAGCGGGGACGTTCTGCGTTACGCGTAGGCTCGGATCCCGTGGCAGCAGGCGCGACGATCTACACGTTCACCGGTCAACTCGCAGACATCGACCGCGGCGTCTACGAGACCATCGACATCCGCGTCGCCCGGCATCCCTCGGAGACGGACGAGTTCATGCTCACCCGCGTCCTGGCCTACCTGCTGGAGTTCGAGGAGGGCATCTCGTTCGGCGGCGGCATCGCGTCCACCGATGAACCGGCCGTCCTGGTTCGAGACCTCACCGGCGCGCTCACCGCGTGGATCGAGGTCGGCGCCCCCGATGCCGCCCGTCTCCACACCGGGAGCATGCAGGCGCCCCGCACCGTCGTCTACACCCACCGGGACCCTGCCAAGGTCGCCGCGGCGTGGGCGGGACGGCGGATTCATCGCGCCGAGGAGATCCGCCTGTTGAGCTTCACTCCCGGCTTCATCGACGCCGCCGCGGCCACCCTTGAACGCCGCAACCAGATCACCCTGTCGATCACCGAGCGCAGGGCATATCTGGACCTGAACGGCGTCGCCCACGAATCCGACGTGATCGAACGCACCGCCCTCTGACGACCGGGTACCGCGCGTCGTTGGCGACACAGGATACGCTCAGCTTGCGATCATGGCGTTGTCAGCATCACACGCTTCCGATGCACCCGAACATCGTGAGCGCAACAAACGACACCGAGATACCGGAGTGAACCCGTATGAGCCAGCGGCTTCCCGCAACGTCCAAGGTGGTCCTCACCCTCCTGCTCGTCTCCGCCTTCGTGGTGATGCTCAACGAGACGATCGTGGGTGTCGCGCTTCCGACCATTCAGACGGACTTGGGTCTCGACCCGGTCGTGCTGCAGTGGCTCGTCACCGCCTACATGCTGACGATGGCGATCGTCATCCCGCTGACCGGCTTCCTGATGAAGCGCTACACGACGCGAGTCGTGTTCCTCGGCGCGATCGGCCTGTTCGTCCTCGGAACCGCCATCGGCGCCTCCGCGGTCCTGTTCCCGGTCGATGCGCAGTTCGGGGTGCTTCTGCTCGCCCGCATCTGTCAGGCCGCGGGCACCGGCGTGATGACACCTCTCCTTATGACCTCCATCACGACCCTCGTCCCCGCCGAGCGCCGCGGCGTCATCATGGGCCTCTTGGGCGTCGTGATGTCGGTCGCGCCCGTGCTCGGCCCGCTGATCGGCGGGCTGATCGTCACCGCCTGGCCGTGGTGGGCGCTGTTCGTCGTCATCCTCCCGCTCGGCGTGATCGCCCTGCTGGTGGGCGCGTGGAAGATGGTGAACGTCACGCAGACGCAGAAGGTGCCGGTGGACGTGCTGTCGATCCTCCTGTCGATCGTGGCCTTCGGCAGCCTGGTCTACGGACTGTCAACGCTCGGCGACCAGGTCGATGATGCGCAGCAGGGCCTGCCGCCCTGGACAACGGTGCTGATCGGGGTCGTCTTCCTCGCCCTGTTCGTGTGGCGTCAGCTCGTGCTCCAACGCTCCGATGCCGCCCTCATCGACATGAGGATCTTCGCCTCAGCCACCTTCTCCTGGTCGGTGCTCACGATGGTCGTGATGAACGCGATCCTCTTCGGCTCTCTCACGCTGCTGCCGTTCTACATCCAGCAGGGACTCGGCGCCGACCCGCTGCAGTCCGGACTGATCGTGATGCCCGGTGGACTGCTCATGGGCCTCGCCGGCCCGATCGTCGGCAGCCTCTATGACCGCCTCGGGCCGCGACCGCTCGTGATCCCGGGTGCCTTCGTGACGGCACTCGCGCTCTGGCTGATGGCCTTCCTGCTCGACGCGTCGACCTCGACGTGGACGCTGCTCGCCCTCTACCTGGTGCTCTGCGTTGGACTCGCGCTGCTGTTCAGCCCGCTGTTCACCGTCGCGATGGCCTCGGTCAAGCCGCAGTTCGTGACATATGCCTCCGCGGGTATCGGCACGGTGCAGCAGATCGCGGGCGCACTGGGTACCAGCGTCTTCATCGTCATCTACACCCTCGGCCGCGGCCCGGACGTCACCTCGGCGTCGGTCGCCGCTGGCACCCACAGCGCGCTCGTCGTCGCGGCGGTCGCGGCGCTCTCGATCATCGCGCTCTCGTTTTTCATCAGCAGGCCGGCGACTGTCGTCTGACCACGCTGACCTGACGGGCGGCGTAGCGCCGCCCGTCAGGAATCAGTACGCGGCCGACACGTGTTCGCGGGTGTGCTCCCCCGACTCGATCAGATCGATGACGGCCAAGGCGAAGTCCGCACCGGAGATCGCGGACGTCCCGTTGTCATCAAAGAGTGCCACTTCTCCCCCGAGCCGATAGGTGCCGCGGGCCTCACCGGGCGCGTAGGCGCCGAACTCGCCGGCAGGGCTGAAGAACGTCCACTCGAGTGACGCCGGTGCCTCCGTGACGAGCCATTCCCTGAAGCCGTCCATCTCCGCGGCCTCGGCGGCAAACTGGGGAGGCACGTCGCCCTCGGCGAAGCGCGGTGCGCCCGGCGCGGGACGCAGCGAGCTGAACCCACCGATCACGACCAGACGCGCACCTTTCGCGGCTACGTCACGGGCGAGCTCCTGATAGGCGGCGGCGAGGCGTCCTTCGTTGTCACCACGGGGTGACAGGGCCGCGACGACGACCTCTGCGCCGTCGATCACGGCCGCTGTGCTCTCGCCGATGGTGCCCTGCACGTAGCGGACGCCGCCGATCGGCTCAGCCGGGGCGGTGCGGCTGAGTACCGTGACGTCGTGGCCACGGGCGGCGGCCTGAGCGGTGATGGCGGAGCCGGCGTAACCGGTGCCCCCGAGAACAGCGATGGTGGTCATGGTGGTTCCTCTCAGATTTCATGCTGCGCTTTCGCGCTGCGGTAGTTACCGTAGGTGACTAGGTCCCCGAGCGAAAGAAGGCACTTTCTGGTGACTACCTATATCGACTCCGAAGGCGCGACCCGCGCCGCCGATCCGTACATGGCCGGATGCCCGACCAGACGCATCCTCGACCGGATCGGCGACCGCTGGACGGTGCTCATCGTCGGCGCCCTTGGAGAGGGGACACTGCGCTTCAACGAGCTGCGCCGTCGCGTGGCCGGCATCTCGCAGAAGATGCTCACGCAGACGCTGCGGGAGCTGGAACGCGACGGCATCGTGAGCCGCACGGTCCACCCGGAGGTTCCCGTGCGGGTGGAATATCGGCTCACCGCCGCCGGAGAGAGCCTGCGGGATCCGTTGCGCGCGTTGGAGAAATGGTCGATCGAGCATCTCGGCGGTGTGCTGGATCATCAGAGCGAGTATGACGCGCGGATGCGGTCCGCGAGGCAGTAGCCGGCCGCATCCTCACGACTCCCGTCCAGGACCGCGAGCGGTACACCGGTTCGGCGACGCGGTTGTGCTCGGCGCGTAGAGCGACACGACCTCCTCGGCCCGCGCATGAAGGAGGGTGCGGAGTTCGGCGGGTTCGAGGACTTCGAGCTCGGCCCCGTGCGCGAGAAGCGCTTGCGCGGCCTGCAGTTTGGGGAATCGCAGCACGAGCTCGACCCAGTCGTCCGGCGAATCGCCAGCGGCGCCGCCATCGCGGCATTCGCCGCCGTCACCGTGCATCCGCAGTACCCGTCCCAGGATCCGTCGGCGCACTCTCACCCGGACGGGCACCGCGCGAAGGGTAGCCGCATAGCCCCGTTGCAGGTCCGTCCAGGCTGCGGCGAGGTCGAACCCCGACCGGCGGCGGGCGGTCGCGTCGGACACGGCGGCCTGGAGGATCCGATCCACACGAAAGGTCTTGAGCGTCTTCCGGTGTTCCGCCACGAGATACCAGGCTCCGGCTTTGCTCACCAGGCCGAGCGGATCGAGCGTGTACCCGTGTTCGTCGGGGCCGGTGGAGCGGTAACGGATGCGCAGGCGGCGACCGTCGAGCACCGCGGCCTGCACCGCGTCCAGCAACCTCGGGCGCACGGCGCGGTCTCCCCAGCGTGCCGGGTCGACGAGCACACGCTCGGCGATGAGGGATGCTGTGTCGCGATGCCTCTCCGGCAGCGAGGCCATCACCTTGCGCAGCGCGGATCCCCACGCATCACCGAGTCCGAGATCCGCGTGCGAGGCGCCGGTCAGCGCGACGAACAACGAGCCCGCCTCCTCCGCGCTGAGACCGGGAACCTCGGTGCGGTAGCCCGGCAGGAGCGCGATCCCGCCGGAGCGCCCGCGTTCCGCGTAGACGGGCACGCCCGCCGAGGAGAGCGCTTCGACGTCACGGTAGATCGTGCGAACCGACACCTCGAGCCGGGCCGCGAGCTCGGTCGCCGACACCGGACTGCGCGTCTGCAGGAGCAGCAGCGTTGCGAGCAGACGATCGGATCGCATGATCCGAGAATACGTGTAATACCTGCCACAAGATGTCAGGTATGTGGCGCCACACTGGAACTCGGGCGCCGGAACGGTGCATCCGCCATTGGAAGGATCGTCATGACCGACACCGACATCGATCTCCCCGAGCGGGCGTGGCTGGGCGTCGTCTCAGCTGAGCACGCGACCTATGGCGCGGCGCACGGCTGGATCCAGCTCAACCACGGCAAGCGCACCAACCTCGGCCGCCTCCGACGCGGCGACGGCTTCGTCTTCTATTCCCCCGTCGACATGTTCGGCTCTACGACCCCGCTGCGCGCGATCACCCAGCTCGGCGTCGTCGTCGATGACGAGCCCTACCAGGCCGACGAGATGATGAACATGGGGCAGAAGGGCACGTTCCGACCGTGGCGGCGGAATGTCGATTTCGTCCCCGAACCCCACCGCGTGCCGGTGCGCGACCTCGACCTCGACCTCACCCGTGCAAAGAATTGGGGGTACTCCCTCCGCTTCGGCCTGACGCCGCTGACGCCGGCCGACTTCGGCATGCTCCGCGAGGTCATGACGGGGTGAGGCGGACACAGCGTCACGTTGCTTTCAGAAGCCCCCGAAGACGAGGCGGCACGGCGGACCCCCGCGAGCGACCTGAAATGACGGGTCAGTAGGCCGTCAGCGGGGACTGATCATCCGCGAGACGGAAAGACGGCGAGTACGACGAGATCTCGATCCGCGCACCGTCGTCCCAGGGATCCACCACATACGACGCCCCGTGCTGCCCGGCTATCGTGGCACGCGTCCAGCCGTCGGCGGTCTCCCCCAGGAGCGCAGAGAACCCGTCTCGGTCGCTGTACTCCTCGACAATCGCCTGGATCAACTCCGTCACATCGGGCTCCCCCTGAAGGAACACTTTCGTTCGCCCACTCCAGTGGTACACGCCCTCGCTGGAACAACTCATCAGAACCCCAGAGGAGGACTGCTCCACCCGCTCCACATCGTCAGCCGGGATCACGTCCGCAATGTCCATCTCCGTTGCTTGAGCAACCGCCTTAGCCGAATACACCGTCAGGGTCGTATCCACGCCCTCCCCGCCGGCGCTGCACGAAGCCAGCAGCATAAACGCGGAAACCACACACACGACGCCAAGACGTCGCCGCGAAGTCACGACCGGATCTCTCAGCGGATGTCGTTCGATGCTTCCGGATTCCTCGAATCATCGCTGTCGATGAGGTTGCGGTGAGCAAAGGGCTGGGTTGTCATGGGGATCTCCGTCCCGCCGATACCGGCCCCTTGCAGGCTATCGACGGAGCCCTGATCCGTGAACGGGGTTCGTAGGCGGTGAGGTCGTGAAACTGCCCGCCTTTCCCCTTCGCGAGAAGCCCTGCTTCCCCATCAACGAGAGGGCAATCGCCGCGGATGTGGGCAAAGCGTGGGCACCCGTCTTCGCGTAAGGCTCAGCCCCGGAACGACGAAGCCCCCCGATCCCGATGTTTCCATGGGATCGTGGGGCTTCGTCCGTGCAACAGTGGTTCGTGGAGCTGGGGGGAATCGAACCCCCGTCCAGCACTGAGATACCGCGTCTTCTCCGGGCGCAGTCTGTGAAGACGTTCTGCTCGGCTCCGACCTTTGTCACAGACACCTAAGTCGACAAGCCCAGCCTGGAAAGAGTCCCGCACGGCGTCCAGACGCCGCCGTGCAGCAAGATCCCTAGATGACGCCAGGGTCCGTGGCGGGATCACACACGGTCTGACGGACTATCGGGCTCGCTTACGCAGCGAGGGCGAAGTCAGTGCGCTTTGCGTTGGCACTTATAGGTTTGCAAGGAGCGTTTACGAGATAACCCTGCATCCTCGGCCCGCTTCTCGCGGATTCACAGGCGCTGTCGAAACCGATCAGCCCCGGGATCCTTCTCACGAAGGGGACCACTGTCACACTGTGGAATTTCCAACTCGGATGCCGAAGGCAGCCGAGCCTCTGATTCTACAGTACGAGAGGTCGGCCGTCGCCGGGGTCGCCATCCCCGCCGTCCGTCGCCTCACGCGTCGCCTTCTTGTCGGCAAGCGTCGTGCCACCGGTCGCCCAGTGGGTGCCCTCCACCTGCGTGACGATCACCATCACCGCGTCACGACGGGAGCCGATCGCGCGCACCGTCGCGTCCGTCAACTCGGTGACCAGGGAGCGTAGCTGGTCCTCGTCGCGGCCGGCGGCGATGGAGACCTGGATGAGCGGCATGACGAACTCCTCGAAGGATGCAGAAGGGGCGGTCTTGCGCGCCGAACGCGCGCAATCCCAGGTTAGGCGACGGGAATCGAGCTCCGGCCGCCCTCGTGTGCACGCAAAGCATCCTGCTCGCGCATCGCCCTGGCACGAACCTGCGCCGATCAACACGTCGAGGCCCGCACCGAATCAGGCTCCACACGAAATTCTGGGCTGTAGTGGCTCCCTCAGAATCAAAGAACCCACCACACGCGACCACAATCTCCGAGCCCGACCGCGGGATCAGACGAAGATCAGCCGCGAACGTCCTGATCCGGCCGAATCGCCTTATCGCGCACGAGCGCGAACGGCGACCCGCCGGCGCAACCTCTAAACTTCCGCCATGATCTCCGACTCCGATGCCGAGACGGAACAGCAGGTTCGACCCGGTATCGCCGAGCGGCTCAGCCGCATGATCCGCCTTCCCACCGTGTCCGCCGAGCTCGACCGGCGCGGCACCGCGCCCTTCGACGACTTCCTCGAATTACTCGCCGAGTTGTACCCGCGCACACACGCGACCCTCGACCTCGAACGGCATGGCGACTTCGGCCTGCTCTACCGCTGGCGAGGCCGGGAGCACACCGATCCGCTCGTGCTGATGGCGCACTTCGACGTCGTGCCGGTGGATGAGAGCGAACCCTGGGAATACCCGCCCTTCGACGGCGTGATCGCCGACGGAAGCGTCCACGGCCGCGGCGCGCTCGACGACAAGGGAGCACTCATCGCCGTGATCGAAGCGGTGGAGAACCTCCTCGCCGCGCACGTCACACCGGCGCGCGACGTCTACCTCGCCTTCGGCGGCAACGAGGAGACGTTCGGCGACGCCGCAGCCCTCACCGCCCGCGCGCTCCACGACCGGGGCATCACGCCGTGGCTGGTGGTCGACGAGGGAGGAGCGGTCGTCGAGGCGCCGTTGCCATTCACCCGCGGCCAGGTGGCGATGGTGGGCGTCGGCGAGAAGGGCATCCTGACCCTCCGGCTGGAGGCGCAGGGAAGCGGCGGACACGCGTCCGCTCCCCCGCCCACGACCGCGGTGCGACGCATCGCCCGTGCCGTCGCACGGCTCGGCCCCGGCACATTCCGGCCCCACACCCCGCGGGCGATCAGCCGGATGCTGTCCCTCCTCGCCACGCAGACGACCGGCGCCTCGCGGCTGCTGTATCGCACGCTCGCCGCCCTCCCGCCCCTCAGCGCGACCGTCTTCTCCCTCATGGGCGGCGAAGCGGCGGCTCTCGTTCGCACGACGATCGCCGCGACAACGCAGACCGGCGGCACGGCCCTTAACGTGCTGCCCTCGCACGCGTCGGCGACGGTGAACATCCGCATCGCGCTCGGCGAGAAGGTCGCCGGCACCATCGCCCGCGTGCAACGGCGCATGCGCGACCCGCTCGTCTTCATCACCGTCGTCGAAGAGGACGACCCCTCACCGGAATCCGCCGTGGACAACGCCCAGTTCGCCCTCATTTCCGCGGCCGTCGCGGCCTCGTACCCCGAGGCCGCGACCGTGCCCTACGTCATGATGCAGGCCAGCGACGCACGGCACTATCATCGCTTCTCCCCCGCGGTCTACCGCTTCGCTCCGCTCACGATGACCACTTCGCAACGTGCGTCGATCCACGGGGTCAACGAATCCGTCACCATCGACGCACTCAAACGCGGTGAACGCTTCTACCGCGCGCTCATCGGAGGACTGGCATGAACGACTCCACTGCGCAGACCGATCCACAACGGGCGAAGAAGGCCACGCTCGGCGCCCTGGCGGGCGTCGTCGGCTTCCTCGCCTTCGTCGAGTTTACGAGCGGCGTCATCCAGGGCTACTACACGCCCATGCTCACCGACATCGCACGAAACCTCGGCATCCCCGACGCAGACGTCAACTGGCTCGAGGGAACGCAGCTCATGCTTTCCGCCCTCGTCGTGCCTGCGATGGCGAAGCTCGGCGACATGGTCGGGCACAAGCGGATGCTGCTCGTGTCGACGGCCGTCACCGCAGCGGCCTCACTCGTCCTGCCCTTCACCTCGTCGTTCCCGCTCTTCCTCGCCGCGTGGGCGCTGCAGGGCTTCTACATCGTCTGGCTTCCGCTGGAGATCGCGCTGATCTGGTCACGCTCCCGCCGCATGACAGGGCGCGCGACGGTGACCGCGCGTGCCGCCGGCATCCTCGTCGCCGCGCTCGAGTCCGGCGCTATCATCGGCGCCCTCGCGGGCGGCGCGCTCGTCGATGCGCTGCCGCTGACCATCGTGCTGCTGGTGCCGGCACTCCTGGTGGTCGTGTGCTTCGTCGTCGTGTTCTTCGGCGTGCGGGAGTCGCCGGATGCCACCGGCGGACGCCTCGACATGGTCGGGCTCTGCCTCGTCTCGCTCGCACTCCTCGCCTTCACCGGCGGGCTCAGCCTCCTGCGATTGAACGGTCCTGGAGACCCGGCCGCGTGGGCGGTGACGGTGCTCGGCATCGTGCTGATCGTGCCGCTCGTCCTGTGGGAGCTGCGGCACGCCAACCCGCTCATCGATGTGCGGATGTTCCGCTCCCCCGCCCTCGGACCGGTCTTCCTCACCGCGGGCCTGTTCGGGGTGAGCGTGCTCGGCGCGCAGGCTCCGCTATCGACCTTCGCCCGCACCGATCCGACGATCTACGGCTACGGCCTCGGGACGACGGGCTTCCAGACGTCGCTGATCATCGGCGTCTACCTCATCGCGATGATCGTCGGCGCGCTGCTCTACCCCGTCGTCTCACGGGCGCTCACCCCTCGCTTCACGCTGCTGGTCGCGGCCCTGTTCGTCGGCGTCGGGTTCCTCCTGTTCCTGCCATTCCACGCCGCCTATGGTGAGGTGATCGTCAACATGGTGGTGGTCGGGTTCGGTTCGGGCGCGCTCGTGGGCGCGCTGCCCGCCGCCGCCGCATCCGCTGCACCACCGAGCCAGACCGGTGTGGCGACGGGGCTGACGAACTCTGTGAAGACCGTCGGAGGCGCGATCGCCTCCTGCGTGTTCGGCATCGCGCTGTTCCGCGGGACGACCGGCACGGGCGTCGCCGCCGACGGCACCGCGGGCTCGTTCTCGGGCTACGTCACCGTCTGGGTGGTGTGCGGCATCACCGCGCTCATCGCGGCGGTGCTGCTGCTGTTCGTTCCGAGACAGGCCTTCACCGACCCCGCGGTCGAGGGCAGCCGGTGACCTATTCGCCGAGGCGATTCCTACTGCGCATCGCGCGTTCGGCCTCGCGCGTGTCCTGTCGTTCGCGCAGGGTCTGCCGCTTGTCGTACTCGCGCTTGCCCTTCGCAACGGCGATCTCGACCTTCGCGCGACCGTCGGAGAAGTAGAGCTTCAACGGCACCAGCGTGTACCCGCCCGCCGACACGGCGTGCGAGAGCTTCACGATCTCGTCCTTGTGCAGCAGCAGCTTGCGCGTACGCTTCGCGGCGTGATTGGTCCAATGCCCTTGCAAGTACTCGGGGATGTGCACCGCGTCGAGGAAAGCCTGCCCGCCGTCGATGTAGGCGTAGCCGTCGCTGAGATTGGCCCGCCCCTCACGGAGCGACTTCACCTCGGTGCCGGTGAGCACCAATCCGGCCTCATAGGTCTTCTCGATCGTGTACTCGTGACGGGCGCGCCGATTGGTCGCGACGACCTTCTCTCCGCGTTCCTTGGGCATAACGCCCTAGTTTACGCGCGCAACCAGCGCCGAATCGCGAAGCCCGCCGACAGTGCCGCGAGCACCACGCCGATCACGATGACGACGGGGATCACCAGCGCCAGATCCGCACCGCCGACCCAGGTCGTCACGAACGTGATCCTGCTGCTGAGGTAGCCGTTCACCCCGAACTGCACGATCGCCCACACCGCCACGCTGGCCAGGATCGACCCGATCAGCGCCGCGAACACCCCCTCGAGGATGAACGGGGTCTGGATGAAGCGGTTCGACGCGCCGACCAGGCGCATGATGCCGATCTCCCGGCGTCGGGCGAATGCGGAGAGCCGGATCGTCGTCGCGATCAGCAGCACGGCGGCGATCAGCATGAGCGCCGCGATCCCAACCGCGATGTAGGTCGCGATCGTCAGCGCGGAGAAGAGCGGCTCGAGGTACTGCATCTGATCGGTGACCTCTTCGACCCCGTCCATGCCACCGAATGCCTCGGAGATGACGTCGGACTGGGATTGGTCGACCAGGTTGATGGAGAAGGTCGCGTTGATCTGATCGGCAGTGATGATGCCCGCATACTCGTCGCCGAGCTGCGCGAGGGCGTCCTGATATGCCTCGTCGCTCGTCTCGAAGGTGTAGTCACGGATCAGCGGTGACAGCGCCGGGCCGTCGAGTTCGGCCGTCACGGCGTCGATCTGATCCTGTGTCGCCGCCTCGCCATCTGTGCAGGTGGACGCCGTCGACACGCTGGTGCACATGTACACCGCGACCTGGGCCCGGTCGACCCAGAAGTCCTTCATCTTGCCGATTTCCATCTGCATCAGCACGGCCGCGCCCACGAACGTCAGCGAGACGAACGTGACCAGCACCACAGAGATGACCATCGACGCGTTCCGGCGCAGGCCGCTGAAGGCCTCGCCGAGGATCAATCCGCCCCTCATCGCGTGGGCCCCACTTCGTCATCGTCCTGTTCGAGGCCGAGCCGGTCGGCGAGACCGAGCTCCTCCATCCGTACCGCGGGGATGCTCCCGGTGGCGGTCTGCACAGCCGGCTCATCATCCAGGCGCACCGGGTCGATCTGGCCGGTCTCCGAGATCTCCCGACGCAGCTCCTGCACAGCGGTGAGGGCGGCGGCAGCCTCGGCGCCCTTCTCGGTCGGCGGGGCGAGCCGGGGAATGGCGGACGTGTCGCCGTAGCCGCCGTGGCTCTCGTCACGCACCATCTCGCCGTCCACCAGCTCGATGACGCGACGACGCATCTGATCCACGAACCCTGCCTCGTGGGTGGCCATCACCACCGTCGTTCCCGACGCGTTGATGCGCGCCAGCAGCTGCATGATGCCGACGGAGGTCGCCGGGTCCAGGTTGCCGGTCGGCTCATCGGCCAGCAGCACCTGCGGACGGTTCACGATCGCGCGCGCGATCGCGACGCGCTGCTGCTCGCCGCCGGAAAGCTCGTGCGGGAGCCGCTTCTCCTTGCCGTCTAGTCCGACCAGGGCGAGCGCCTCCGGAACGGCCTGCTGGATGAACCCCTTCGACGCGCCGATCACCTGCAGGGTGAAGGCCACGTTCTGGAAGACGTTCTTCGTCGGGAGCAGACGGAAGTCCTGAAAGACGGAGCCGACGCTGCGGCGAAAGTAGGGCACTTTGCGACTGGCCAGCGCCCGCAGGTCATGGCCGAGGACCACCACCCGACCTTCGCTCGGGACGTCCTCGCGGAGGATCAGACGCAGGCAGGAAGACTTCCCCGACCCCGACGCGCCGACGAGGAAGACGAACTCTCCGCGTTCCACCTCAAAGTCCACCTGGTGAAGGGCGGGCCTGGAGGTGCCGCGATAACGCTTGGTGACGTTCTCGAACCGGATCATGGCTCGGTCAGCCTAAGCGCGCATCGCCGGGCATCGCGGCATCGGCCTCGGCGCGCCGCGTCCGCGTCAGTCGTCGTCCTTGCGCTTGCGCCAACGGATTCCCGCGGCGATCAGACCGTCGAGGTCGCCGTCGAATACGGATGCCGGGTTGCCGACCTCGTACCCGGTGCGGAGGTCTTTCACGAGCTGCTGGCCGTAGAGGAAGTAGGAGCGCATCTGGTCGCCCCAGCTCGCGGTGATGACGCCGGCGAGTTCCTTCTTTTTCGCGGCCTCCTCCTCTTTCTGCAGCAGCATGAGCCGGGTCTGGAGCACGCGCATGGCCGCCGCGCGGTTCTGGATCTGGCTCTTCTCGTTCTGCATCGAGACGACGATGCCGGTGGGGATGTGCGTGATGCGCACCGTAGAGTCGGTCGTGTTGACCGACTGCCCGCCGGGGCCGGAGGAGCGGAACACGTCGACGCGGATGTCGCCCTCGGGGACTTCGACCTCCTGCGCCTCCT
>JAATGR010000064.1 GCA_015654575.1 Actinomycetales bacterium | reverse complement strand
GAGCAACGACCGCCACCTCGCACGGCGCGCGATCGTCTACATACGCCAATCGAGCCCGCATCAGGTGCTCACCAACCAGGAGAGCCTGCGCCTGCAGTATGATCTGCGCCGGCGGGCGCTCGACCTCGGCTGGCGCGAGGAGGACGTCGAGGTGATCGACGTCGACCTCGGCCTCAGTGGGGCTGGCGCCCATCATCGGGAGGGCTTCAAGGACCTGATCGCCCGCGTCACGCTGGGTCAGGTGGGCATCGTGCTCTCCTCCGAGGTGACCCGCCTCAGTCGGAACTGCACGGACTGGTATCCGCTGCTGGACCTGTGCGGCTACCGGCAATGCCTCATCGGCGACCGCGACGGCGTGTACGATCCGGGCTCCGCGAACGGGCGGCTTCTTCTTGGCCTCAAGGGCACGATCTCCGAGATGGAGCTGCACACCATCCGTGCTCGCCTGACCGCTGGCCTGCTGAACAAGGCCGAGCGCGGCGAACTCGGCCTCATGCTGCCGGTGGGCTTGATCCGCGAGGTGGGCGGCGTGGTGGTCAAGGATCCCGACCGTGAGGTGCAGGCCCGCCTCGAGCTGATCTTCGCGACCTTCCTGCGGGTCCGTTCCGCAGCCCAGGTGCTGCGCAGCCTCAACGAGGGCGGCCTGACGCTGCCGCGCCGCGGCCGCCTCGGCAACACGGTCTGGCGCCCGCCGACGATCGCAGCGGTCCTGAGCGTGCTCAAGAACCCCGCCTACGCCGGGTGCTTCGTCTACGGTCGCACGCGGTCGATCCGCGATGCCTCGGCGACATCCAGGACAATGAGGCTTCCCCGCGAGCAGTGGAGGATCGTCGTGAGGGACAAATACCCCGCCTACGTCAGCTGGGAGACGTTCGAGAAGATCCAGGCCATGCTGGGTGACAACTACGCCGAGTATGACCGCAACAAGACGCGCGGCATACCGCGCGACGGCGAGGCGCTGCTGCACGGTATCGTCTACTGCGGTGCGTGCGGCCACAAGATGGTCGTGCAATACAGGGGCGGCACGCGCTATCTCTGCAACTACCTGCGCCAGCAGCACGGCACGCCCGTATGCCAGAACATCTTGGCTGGTCCGATCGACAGGGAGGCGGTCGCCGCGTTCTTCCAGGCGCTCGCGCCGGCCGAGCTCGACGCCTATGCGCGGGCCGTGGCGACCCGGCGCGAGGCGGATGACGCGATGTTGCGGGCCCAGGCGCAGCAGGTGGAGCGGTTGCGCTATCGGGCAGCACTGGCCGAGCGCCAATACGACCAGATCGACCCGGATAACCGTCTGGTCGCGGCCGAGCTGGAGCGCCGCTGGGAAGAGACGCTGCGCGATTTGCGGCAGTCCGAAACGGCTCTGGCCAAGGCGCGAGCGGAAGTTGGCGAGGCTCCGGTCACGGTTGATGACGCGCTCCGGGCAGCGTTCACCGACGCTGGCCGTCGGTTGCCTGAGCTATGGCACAGCTCGGTTCTGACGACGGCGCGCAAGAAGGCGCTGCTGCGCTGCCTGATCGACAAGATCGTGATCCATCGCACCGCGCCGGACACCATCCACATGCGCCTTGTCTGGCGCGGCGGCGATGTCAGCGCACTCGACATACCCGTGGCGGTCGGCTCGCTCGCCGCGCTGTCGCGGCACGAGGAGATGGAGGCGCGCATCCTCGAACTCGCGCGCGCCGGCCACGGCGACGAGGCCATCGCCGCCGAGTTGACCGCTGCCGGGTACCGCTCGCCGATGCGCGACCGGGTGCTGCTGAGTACGGTGCGGATCATTCGCCTGCGGCACGGCATCCTACTGAAGCGGAGCCAGTCGCATCCGCGTCGGCTACCTGGACACCTCACCATCCCGCAGCTGGCGGCTCAGCTCGGGGTCAGTGCGCACTGGATCTACGACCGGGTCCACAACGGCACCGTCGCAATCACCCGCGACGAACGCACGGGTCTATACCTGTTCCCCGACACGCCCAGCACCCTAGACCGACTGCAGAAGCTCCGGGCTGGCAAGCTGGATCGGATCGCGTTCGACACAGAAATGGGTTCTTGAGGAGGGCAGCAAGATGCATGATCGTTCG
>JAATGR010000218.1 GCA_015654575.1 Actinomycetales bacterium | reverse complement strand
GGAGCCGTGATCGACATGGTTGCCGGCGTGCACGGCCTGGGTGAGGAAAGCCAGGGTCGACGGGTTCTCTTTATCAGGGCGGGAGGTCATACCTCCACGCTAGCGTTCGTGCACGAACTCTGAGCGCATGTTACGGCTCTGAAAGTCGCTAGAACGCCCCTTCTCGCTAGGGTTCGTGCACTAACTCTTTTTCCGGTAGGGTTTGGACTTGCGAGTTCATCAGGAACTCTCTGCGTCGCAGAACGCAGCTCGCACCACCGGGCACCAGCCCCGTGCGTGTCGACTTTTTCTACGGCGAACGATCGTGCCAGTCGGCACCTTCGCCTTTTCACTCCTAGCACAGCCCGCCAGAACGCGGCCTGAGGATGCACGGAGTCACGATGCCTGGAAGGCACTCCCACTCTTGTCAGAACCCACTTTCTCCTCCCTCGGCGTACCCGCGCCTCTCGTCGCGGTGCTCGCCGCCGACGGCAAAACCGAGCCGTTCCCCATCCAGAGCGATACCCTGCCCGACACTCTCGCCGGACGCGATGTCCTCGGTCGCGGCAAGACCGGCTCCGGCAAGACCATCGCCTTCGCGCTGCCGATGGTCGCGCGTCTCGGCGGGCAGCTCGCCGGCAGCAGACGCCGCCCCGGCCGGCCACTCGGCCTCGTGCTCGCCCCCACCCGGGAGCTCGCCACTCAGATCACGGCAACCATCGCACCCCTCGCCGCCGCCTACGAGCTGAAGATCACCACGATCTTCGGCGGCGTCAGCCAGAACCGCCAAGTCGCCGCGCTGAAGGCCGGCATCGACATCGTGGTGGCCTGCCCGGGCCGGCTCGAAGACCTGATGAAGCAGGGCTTCGTGAACCTCGACGCCGTCGAGATCACGGTCCTGGACGAGGCCGACCACATGGCCGACCTCGGCTTCCTCCCGGTCGTCACCCGCATCCTCGATAAGACTCCGATCGGCGGCCAACGCCTCTTGTTCTCGGCGACGCTTGACAACGGCGTGGACAAGATCGTCAAGCGCTTCCTCCAGAACGAGGTACTGCACTCCGTCGACGACGCCACCAACCACATCGAGGCGCTCACCCACCACGTCTTCGAGGTCGCAACGCTGGAAGCGAAGAAGGAACTGATCGAGAAACTCGCCTCTGGTCTCGGCCGCCGCATCCTCTTCACACGCACCAAGCATCACGCGAGGAAACTGGCCAAGCAGCTGACAGAGTCCGGCATCCCCGCCGTCGATCTGCACGGCAACCTGTCCCAGGCCGCCCGCGACCGCAACCTCGCCGCCTTCGGGGCGGGGGAGGTGCGGGTGCTCGTCGCGACCGACGTCGCCGCCCGCGGCGTCCACGTCGACAACGTGGAACTGGTCGTGCACGTCGACCCGCCCGTGGAGCACAAGGCCTACCTGCACCGCTCCGGCCGAACCGCCCGCGCCGGCCACGCCGGCGACGTCGTCACGGTGACACTGCCCACCCAGCGAACCGACGTCAGAACCCTTCTGCGCAAGGCCGCCATCACCGTGCAACCGCAGATCGTCGACGCCACCTCAGCGCCGGTCACCCGCCTCGTGGGCGAGACGTCCGCGCACGTTCAGGCTGCCCCGCGGGATCACACCGAGCGAGCCGCACACCGCGGCCGCGAGGGCGGTACCGGGAGTCGGCCGCGCCGAGACCGCCCGCGTCGACCAGCAGCCAGCACAGGCTCGACCAGCGGGGCCACGCCGGCGATCGCGCCGCGCGGCGCACGCCGCGCCGGACAGCGCAGCATGCCCGTTGGCAGCGCCCCCATCCGTACTCGATCGACAGGCGTCTCGCTGTGACCTTCTCCGAACTCAACATCGACCACGACATGGTCGACGCTCTCGCTGCCACCGGCATCGTCGAGCCCTTCCCCATCCAGACCCAGACCATCCCGCTCGCTCTCGCCGGCCAGGACATCATCGGCCAGGCGCAGACCGGAACCGGCAAGACCTTCGGCTTCGGACTGCCGATCATCCAACGCATCGGACTCGACCCGACGCCGGGCGTGAAGGTGCTCGTCGTCGTCCCCACCCGCGAGCTGTGCGTGCAGGTGGCGGAGGATCTCGAGCTCGCGACCTCGAACCGTCCCACCGCGGTCGTCAGCATCTACGGCGGCAAGGCCTACGACGGTCAGGTCGACCAGCTGAGAGCGGGCGCGCAGATCGTGGTCGGCACTCCCGGCCGTCTCCTCGACCTCGCCGGGCAGCGCCTGCTTAACCTCGGACAGGTGCAGGATATCGTGCTCGACGAGGCCGACAAGATGCTCGATCTCGGCTTCCTCGGCGATATCGAGAGAATCTTCCAGGAGGTCCCGGCAGCCCGGCACACGATGCTATTCGCCGCGACGATGCCCGGCCCGATCGTGGCCCTGGCCCGCCGCTTCATGAACCGACCCATCCACATCCGGGCGACGGACCCGGACGAGGGCCTGACCCAGGCGAACATCAACCACCTCGTCTACCGTGCCCACTCCCTTGACAAGGATGAGGTCATTGGGCGCATCCTGCAGGCCGAGGGGCGCGGTAAGACCGTGATCTTCACCCGAACCAAGCGGGCCGCTGCCCGCCTCGTCGACGGGCTCACTGATCGCGGCTTCAACGCCGCCGCAGTGCACGGCGACCTGAACCAGGAGCAGAGGGAGCGGGCGATGGCCGCGTTCAAGGCCGGCAGGATCGACATCCTGATCGCCACCGACGTCGCCGCCCGCGGCATCGACGTGAACGACGTCACCCACGTGATCAACCACACGGTGCCCGACGACCACGACACCTACGTGCACCGGGTCGGACGCACCGGCCGGGCCGGGAAGACCGGCATCGCGATCACGTTCGTCGACTGGGATGACCTGCACAAGTGGGCGTTGATCAACCGGGCGCTGGACATGGGTCAGCCCGAGCCGGTCGAGACGTACTCGTCGTCTCCGCATCTCTACATCGACCTCGACATCCCGGCCGGCTCCCAGGGACGCCTCACCCCGGCCGCTCCCCGCCGACAGGGCCAAGGACGCGCCACGGGGCTTGGCGCACGTTCGGGTGCGGGCACAGCCGGGGGAGAGAGTGGGGGAGCGGGGCGCTCAGAACAGCGCCGCCGCACCCGGTCGCGGGCTACGACGCCCGCCAGTCCGACTCCGCGCTGAGCGCGGCCGTCATCGCTGCTGGCGCGCGTGGAGCCATTCGTCGAAGGTCTCGGTGCCCAGCCGCGTACCAGGTGCCGGGAGGAGCCCGCCGTCGCGCATAGCCTTCCCGATCGAGCCGGGGAGGGTCACGCGGAGGACGGGGTTGTTCCTTCCCGTGGCGCGGGCGTAGCGGCGCACGAGGTCGGGCATGAACTCCTCACGCGGCCCGGCGAGGGCGGCGACGAGGCCCTGGGGGCCGCTGGTCGCGAGGGTGATGAGCTCGGCAGCGACCTCGGACGCCGCAATCGGCTGGCTGCGCATGTTCGGCGCGGGGAAGAGCCCTAGGATCGTGCCGCGGTCCACGGTTTGCTGCGCGAATTCGTGGAACTGGGTGGTCCGCAGCATCGACCATCTGCTGCCCGAGCCGGTCACCTGACGTTCTTGGAACGCCTTCCCGGCGTAGTAGCCGGAGTTCGCGTCCGCAGCGCCGATGATCGACAGCAGTACGTGATGGGGGACACCGGCTGCCCGTTCGGCGGTCAGGAGGTTGTCGGTGACGGTGCCGAAGAACGCGATCGCCTTCTTCGTTGAGAGGGTCGTGGGCGCGGAGACGTCGATCACGGTCTCCACACCGGCCAGAGTCTCGGCCAGGCCGGCCGGACTCATCAGGTCGACTCCGGCGGAGCGGGAGAGGACGACCGTGTCATGACCGGCGGTCTTCGCTGCGTTGACGACGTGGCGGCCGACCGCGCCGGTGCCGCCGGCGATCGCGATTCTCATGCGTGTTGTTCCTTTCGGGATGCGGGGGTTCGGGGCGGCATGAGCAGGACGATGCCGAGCAGAGCGGCGATCCCGAGGCTCGTGAGATTCCCGATCCGGTCGAAGGTGGAGCCCATCATGTGGGTGGCGTGGTAGATGAAATGCAGCACCCCGAACACCGTCCAGCCCACACCGGCGAGCCGGGCGGGGCCAGCGGCGCGGGCGAAGATCGCGATGATGGTGATGGCGGTCAGGCCGAGATAGAAGCTGCCGACGTCGCTGACGAGGTGCTCGTCCCAATCGCCCATCATGCTTACCCAGTGCAGCCCGAAGCCGGGGAACGAGTCGTAGAACGAGCGCGGGAAGAACTCGGCCCAGATCCCCACGAAGAGCCCCTGGGCGGCAGTCAGGGCGAGGATCACTCGCCGGAAAATCGTGTTCATAGCCCTCAAGACGACACAGCCCACCGGAGTGTCAGGCGACCGCGGCTCACACCCGACGCCTCTGCGTCGTCATAGTGGGAGAAGGGAAGGTGCCGGATGAGCGCGAACGACGAGACCGCAGTCGATGCGGAGCTGATCGGTGAGCGTCGGCACCTGCTCTCGCTGGCATTCCGGATGCTCGGCACCATCTCCGACGCCGAGGATGCCGTGCAGGAGACCTACATCCGCTGGTACCGGATGAGCCACCTCGAGCGGGAGGCCATCGAGATCCCGCGCGCCTGGCTGACCCGAGTCGCCAGCCGCATCTGCCTCGACATGCTCGGTTCCGCCCGGGCACGCCGGGAACGCTACGTCGGGCCGTGGCTGCCCGAACCGGTCCCCACTTCCGCGTTCACCGAACCTGGCGAAGACCCGTTGGACAGGGTCACGCTGGATGACTCGGTGAGCATGGCCCTCATGGTGGTGTTGGAGGCGATGACCCCAGCCGAGCGGGTCGTATTTGTCCTGCACGACGTGTTCCGGATGCCGTTCCCCGAGATTGCGGACATCGTCGGCCGAACCGCCGGCGCCTGCCGGCAACTGGCCACCTCCGCTCGCGCCCGGGTGCAGGCCGTCCCCTCTCGGCGGGTGCCGCGCAGCGAGCACGACGAAGTCGTCCGCCGGTTCGCGGCCGCCACGCAGAGCGGAGACCTCGCCGCGCTCATCACGGCCCTGGACCCCGCGGTCGTGCTGCGCTCCGATGGCGGCGGGATCGTCACCGCCGCACGCAACCCGATCTACGGCGCCGACAAGGTCGCCCGGTTCCTCCTCGGTGCGCTCACGAAGAAGCCTGGCGCGGAAGTGCTCGAGCAGGACACCCATGACGGGCTCGGCTTCGCGATCTGGCGGGAAGGGCGCATCACCGGCGTCGTCACCCTCGACGTTCTCGGCGGGCTGGTCACGAACGTGCGGATGGTCGTCAACCCCGAAAAGCTGTCCCTGTGGGCTCCGGAGGCATAAGCGCTCGACCTGGCCTGACACTCCGCGGTGCTGTGTCGTCCTGTCAATGAACGCACGCTCTCGCGGTGCGGAGAAAGGACAACGAACACAGATGAGCCACGTGAACATCGGCAAGCAGTACCCCGGCGCCTATCAGGCCCTGATGCAGCTGAACAACACGATCATGGACAGCGCCGCCGACGCGGACCTCGATGAGCGCCTGATCGAACTGGTGAAGATCCGCGCGTCCCAGCTGAACGGATGCGCGTTCTGCCTCAAGCTCCACACCCAGGACGCGATCAAGCACGGCGAGACCGCCGACCGCCTCGCCGTCGTGCCGGCCTGGTGGGAATCGCAATACTTCACCGAGCAGGAGCGAGCCGCTCTGCAGCTCGCGGAGCAGGTGACGCTGCTCAGCGACCACGGCAAGATCCCCGAGCGAGGAGCCGTCATCGAAGGCGTCCTCACCGATAAGCAGATCGCGGCGGTCACTTGGATCACGATCGTGATCAATTCCTGGAACCGCGTCGCTGTCTTCAGCCACTACCCCGTGGCCCCCTGACCTAAATAGTGCGGGCCGCAGCATCATCGCCTTCGCGGCCCGCACACTCCCGCGCTAGCTGGCGGCCTCGCGCCAGTAGCCGTTTGCAGCTGCGATGGTCTGAAAGTTCGTCGCCACCACCTGCGAGGTTGCGATCAGCGCGTCCGGGTCTTCCGAATACACCGGCCGCAGCCGAGTACGGACCTCCGCGTCCGGCTGCGTCAGGGCCACCACCTTCCGGGACAGCTTCATCGCCAGCATGAACCCCTCCTCCGGGGTCGGCGTCACCAACGTCGTCAACCACTGTTCGGGCATCACCACTCCATTCAGTCGCGTACACGTAAGTCGTGCACGACTGAATCGTACACGCCTGAATCCGATAGACTCCACCCAGGAGGAATTGAGGACCGATGGCACCGACTACGAACCATGCCCGGCTGGACGACCAGCTCTGCTTCGCGCTCTACGCCGCATCCCGTGCGGTCTCCGGCGCGTACCGGCAGCTCCTGGCCGAGGTCGGCCTGACCTATCCGCAGTACCTCGCGATGCTCTCCCTCTGGGAGAACGACGGTCAGAGCGTTGCCGCACTCGGCACGGCCCTCGACCTGGAATCCAGCACTCTCTCACCGATCATCCGCCGGCTCGAGACCCTGGGTCTGGTGCGCCGAGAACGCTCTGGCGTCGACGAGCGCATGGTCCATGTCCATGTCACCGACGCCGGGCGCCAGCTCGAAGAGCGGGCGGCTCCGGTCCGGGAACAGGTCGAAGCCTCCACCGGGCTCAGCGATGCCGACTTCGCAGCGCTCCGTCAGACATTGCACGAGCTTCGCGCGACGATCCACGGGAACTAAGGGCCGCAACGCGCGCCGGCTCCATGGGCACGGCTGCCGCCTGAGCGCCGGGCTACCAGTCGCCGCTTGCGGGCCAGGCCTTGGCGCGCGCAGGAAGCGTGTCGTAAACCCGCGCCCAGCGGCGCTCGTATTCGACCGCGGACAATGTCGGGTCCTCATCCAGAGCACGGAGCGCCGCCACCCCCGTTTCCAGGGCTACCGCGTCCCCGCGCGCCGCGTCGTCGTCGACTTGAACGGTGAGCTCCCGGACCTGGAGCACGAGATGTCGTGCGGCCGCACAGACCAGCACGCAGACGACGGCGGCGGCCACCATCGCGAGAAGGCTGTCTCGAAGCCCGAACAGGGCGCCGCCCACGCCGGCCGCACCAATCGCCCAGAACGCGTAGGTGCCTTCCGTGATGCCGTAAGAAACTCGCAGCAAGTCCCTCTCACGCTGCGAGGTTCCCGGCGCGTAGACGTGCAACGTTGTCGAGCGTCCCGCCGGGCGTTCCGGGCCGAGGGTGAGATGACCCCACCTGGCCCAGAGCTTGCGCTGACCGGTCCAGCGCCGGCGGGACGACGTCACCACTGCGGTCAGGGAGTGTCTTTGTCGAGCGCGCGCCGCTCGGCATCGATCGCAGTGTGCAGGATGTTGTACATATCCAACAGCTGGCCGCTATCCATCTGCAGGCGTTCCGTGATCGCTCCCGGAATGGTCGCAGCCTTATCGAGCAGTTCCATCCCCGCCTCGGTCACGGTGATCGCGAGCTGGCGAGGATCGCTCGCGCTGGGACGGCGATCGACGACGCCCAGCGCTTCGAGCCGCTTGACCAATGGCGAGAGGGTCGCCGGGGTGAGTTGGAGAGCCTCGGCGAGATCTTTGATCGTCCGAGGGTTCTTCTCCCAGAGTGCAAGCATCGCGAGGTACTGCGGATGCGTCAGCCCCAAGGGCTCCAGCAGCGGCTCATAGAGCGCGATCATCCCGCGCGTGGCCAAGACCAGGGCGAAGCACACCTGATTCTCGAGGCGCAGCACCTCGGATCGATCCAGTTCGGTCACCTGTTCTTCTCCGATCGTCGCCGGACCCTTGCGGCCACTCACAACTCTACGTAGATTAGGGCACGAACTCTGAGTTAGGGTACTAATCATACCGCTGCGCCTGAGACATTGACGCAGGGGAGTCCAACTCAACGACAGGTCCCCGGGAGGCGCGATGACAACGACAGCGCATTTGGTATCAACAGAAACCACCGTGGAGCGGGCTGTCACTACCGACATCGAACGCAAGGGCAACGTCCTGGTCCGGTGGATCACCAGCACCGATCACAAGGTGATCGGTTACCTCTACCTGATCACCTCCGTCATCTACTTCCTGATCGGCGGCGTGATGGCGCTGCTCATGCGGGCCGAGCTGTTCGAGCCCGGGCTGCAGGTCGTGCAAACGAACGAGCAGTACAACCAGCTGTTCACCATGCACGGCACGATCATGCTGCTCTTGTACGCGACGCCGCTGTTCGCCGGCTTCGCCAACGTGATCATGCCGCTACAGATCGGCGCCCCCGACGTGGCGTTCCCGCGGTTGAACGCGTTCGCCTACTGGCTGTACTTCTTCGGCGCGCTCACCGTGCTCGGCGGCCTGCTGATGCCGGGCGGCGCAGCGTCGTTCGGGTGGACCGCCTACGCACCCCTGAGCAGCGCCACGTTCTCCCCAGGCCTAGGCGGCGACGTCTGGGTCCTCGGCCTGGCCCTTTCCGGATTCGGCACGATCCTCGGCGCGGTCAACTTCATCACCACGATCATCACGCTGCGCGCCCCGGGCATGACCATGTTTCGGATGCCGATCTTCACCTGGAACGTCCTGGTCACCTCGATCCTCGTGCTCATGGCCTTCACCGTGCTGGCCGCCGCCCTGTTCGCCCTCGCCGCGGACCGGATCTTCGGCGCCCACATCTTCGACGCCGCCAACGGCGGCGCCATCCTGTGGCAACACATGTTCTGGTTCTTCGGGCACCCCGAGGTCTATATCGTGGCCCTCCCGTTCTTCGGCATCATCTCCGAAGTCGTCCCCGTGTTCAGCCGCAAGCCGATCTTCGGCTACAAGACCCTGATCTACGCCACGATCGCGATCGCGGCCCTCTCCGTGACGGTCTGGGCACACCACATGTACGTCACCGGCGCCGTTCTGCTGCCCTTCTTCTCGCTGATGTCGATGCTGATCGCCGTCCCCACCGGGGTGAAGATCTTCAACTGGATCGGCACCATGTGGCGCGGTTCTATCACCTTCGAAACCCCGATGATCTGGGCGATCGGCTTCCTGGTCACCTTCACCTTCGGCGGCCTCACCGGCGTGATCCTCGCGTCCCCGCCCCTGGATTTCCACGTCACCGACAGTTACTTCGTCGTCGCCCACTTCCACTACGTGCTGTTCGGCACGGTGGTGTTCGCGATGTTCTCCGGCTTCTACTTCTGGTGGCCCAAATGGACCGGGAAGTTGCTCAACGAGAGGCTCGGACAGTGGCACTTCTGGCTGCTGTTCATCGGATTCCACACCACGTTCTTGATCCAGCACTGGCTCGGCGTGGTCGGCATGCCCCGCCGCTACGCCAACTACGCGCCGGAGGACGGGTTCACCTGGATGAACCAGATCTCGACGATCGGCTCGGTCATCCTGGGTCTGTCCATGCTGCCGTTCTTCTGGAACGTGTGGGTCACCGCTCGCAAGGCACCCAAGGTCACCGTGGATGACCCCTGGGGCACGTCACGCTCGCTCGAGTGGGCGACCTCCTGCCCGCCGCCGCGACACAACTTCACCTCCATCCCGCGCATCCGCTCCGAGTCGCCCGCATTCGATATCAACCACCCCGAAGCGGGCGTCCCGATCGGGATAGGCCCCGCGAAGGATGCCCCCGACACTCCGGTACTGGACGTCGGCACCGGGACGGTGAAGTGACGTGAAAGTCAACGCAGTCGTCTTTTGGGCCCTCGCCGCGTTCTTCGTCATCGAAGCTGGCGTCTACACCGTCTGGAATGTCATCTCCCGAGGGGAGATGGAGCTCGTCGGCACCGTCGGCATCGGACTCTGCGCCGTGTTCTGCATCCTGGTCGCGTTCTACCTCACGCTCGAGCACCGCCGACAGGCCGGACCGCTCCCCGAGGATCGCCTCGACGCAGGAATCGATGACGGCGACCCCGAAATCGGGAACTTCTCACCGTGGAGCTGGTGGCCGATCCTGCTCGCCGGCAGTGCCTGGATCGTCTTCGTCGGCCTCGCGGTCGGTATCTGGCTCTCGTTCATCGGCGCCGCCATCGGCGTCGTCTCGCTCGTCGGCTGGGTTTACGAATATTACCGCGGCAACTTCGCGCGCTGAGCGACCACACGAGAGGAGATCCAAGGATGCGACTGGACACGCTTCGCACTGATCCCATGAGTCTGGAAGAAGCCGACCGCATCCGAGCCAACTTCGACCGTGGCGCGCTCGACCCGCGCCTTCCCGGCACGATGGAGCTGGTCAGCGAAGCGCGCCGCCGCAGCGACAGCGCCACCCTGGACCCCCGCCGGGCCGCCCACTCGGGCCGCCGTGCCCGCTGGCTCGTCGCGGGCTGTTGCATGGCCATCCCGGTTGTCAGCTTCGTTCTCGCGCTCTTTTTCCTCAGCCACGCGTCATGAGCTCTCAATTGCGCTCGGCTGACACCACGGGCAGCTGCGTCGTCAATGTGATGACGGTGCATCGTTCTCCGTCATCTCGCGAAAGGAAGCTCCGCATGGACCTTGCCCCAAGTTCCACCTTCACCGTCCTCGACCACGTCACACCAGAAAGGCCGCTCGGCGCGCCGGATGTGATGACGATCACGATCGAGCTGCAGCCCGGCGCCGCCGGCGCCGCCCCACATCGGCATTCGGGCGCCGTCTTCGGATACGTGATCGAGGGAGAACTCGTCTTCGAGCTCGAAGGCGAACCCGCCCGTGTCATCGCCGCAGGAGAAGCCTTCTGGGAGCCCGGCGGCGACGTCATTCACTACCAGGCGGCCAACAACCTGCCGGACGGCTACACCAAATTCGTCGCCGTCATGATGTGCCAGCACGGACACGAGATGCTGACCTACGTCAGCGATCAAGAACTGACCGCCCGGCGACACCTGCGTTATGGAAACCACGCCGCCGCCTGAGCTGCCAAGTGGATTCGGCCCCGCCGCGGCGAGGGGCGAACCACTGGTACCGAACGAGCACTCTCCAGAACCTGTTCTGCTGACGCCACAGGAGACCGCAGCCATCCTCGGTCGAGACCTCTCCGAGCTTCGCCGCTGGAGGACCGACAACATCGGGCCAACGTTCTACGACCTCGGCCACGGGATGATCCGCTACGCCCGCGATTCGGTGATCGAACGGCCCAAGATGCCGCGCCGGTCCTCTCGTCCGTGCTGCAAGCCCTTCCCGCAGGCTGACCGGTGATCCCTCACGTGTCCAAGC
>JAATGR010000216.1 GCA_015654575.1 Actinomycetales bacterium | reverse complement strand
GCTGCCGCTCTACGTCGGCACGATCTTCCTGGTGTTCGTCGCGGGCGAGGGCACCGCGTTGATCCTCGGCGCCGACTGGCAGACCCAGCTCGACGCCTGGCAGTCGCCGGTCCAGCTCGCGGTCGCGCCGGTCATGGTCATAGCCGCCCTCATCGCGGTGCGTGCGCGGAAGCGCTACACCGGCGTGGTGCTCGTCTCCGTCACCGGGCTGGGCATGGTCGTCCTGTTCGCCACCAGCGGCGCTCCCGACCTCGCGCTCACGCAGATCCTGGTCGAGACCGTCACGCTCGTCGCGTTCGCGCTGGTGCTGCGCCGGATCCCGTCCCGGCTGGGCGAGCACAACGACTCCGTCGCCCCCATCGCGCGGGCGATCCTCGCCGCCGGGGTCGGGCTGACGATGGCCCTGGTGGCGATCGTGGCGACCGGGGCCCGCATCGCGGAGCCCATCTCGGATGCGTTCCCCGCCCTGGCCTACGAGCTCGGCCACGGGCGCAACGTCGTCAACGTCGCCCTCGTGGACCTGCGCGGCTGGGACACCATGGGCGAGCTGTCGGTGCTGATTCTGGCGGCCACCGGCGTCGCCTCCCTGGTGTTCGTCACGCACCGTGCCGACACCCTGTCGGATCTCACCGCTCCGTTGCAGCGTATGCCGCCGCGCCGCCCGCTGCTGGAGACCGACGAGGGACTCCGGCCGCAGGGCGCCGGGGTCACCGGGCGTCGGGCGTGGCTCGTCGGCGGCGCCCGGGTGAAACCCGAGCACCGGTCGATCCTCCTCGAGATCGTGGTGCGGGTGCTGTTCCACTCGATCATCATCGTGTCGCTGTACGTGCTGTTCGCCGGCCACAACCTGCCCGGCGGCGGTTTCGCCGGCGGCCTGATCGCGGGCATGGCGCTGGTGATGCGCTATGTCGCGGGTGGCCGCTACGAGCTCGGCGCGGCCGCCCCGGCGGATCCCGGGCGACTGCTGGGCGTCGGGATGAGCCTCGCTATCGCGTGCGCCGTGGTGCCGCTGCTGTTCGGTCAGGCACCGCTGACGAGCGCCGTGTTCGAGGCGGAGGTGCCGGTGCTCGGCCACATCGAGGTCGTCAGCTCCACGATCTTCGACATCGGGGTCTACCTCGTGGTGATCGGTCTGGTGCTGGACGTTCTCCGCAGCCTCGGCGCCGAAGTCGACCGGCAGCTGTCCGAGTCCCGCGAGCACGAGGCGGTGGTGGGATGAGGGTGTCGGCGGTACTCATCGCGGTCATGGCCGTGCTCTTCGCCTGCGGCGTGTACGCGATGCTCGAGCGGAGCCTCACCCGGGTGCTCATCGGCTTCCTGCTGCTGGGCAACGCCGCGAATCTGCTGCTGCTGGTCATCATGGGCTTCCCCGGAACCGCGCCGTTCTTCGGATCGGGAGACTCCGACACGTTCTCCGATCCGCTGCCCCAGGCCCTCATGCTGACCGCGATCGTCATCACCTTCGCGGTGTCCGCGTTTCTGCTCGCGCTCATCTACCGTTCCTGGCAGCTGGGTCAGGCCGACACCGTGACCGACGATGAGGAGGACATCGCGATCCGCGAGCGCGGTGCCGAGAGCGACGAGTCGATGGAAGACGAGATCGCGGAAGCGGGCGACTACACCGCGACCGACTTCGTGGACGTCGACACGTCGCCGCTCACCGTGCTCGGCAGCCGTGACCTGCCGGGCATCCGCGACGACGCCCCGACCGATCGGGGACCCCGATGAGCGTTCTCGTTCCGCTGCTCGTGACGCTGCCGCTCCTCGGCGCGGGCATCGCGCTGGTGTTCGGGCATCGCCGCCGTATCCAGGTCGGCGTGTCCATCGTGACCCTCACGGCGGTGCTGGTGATCGCCGCCGTCCTGCTGGTTGCCATCGACCTCGGCCAGCCGATCGCGGTCGCGGTGGGCGGATGGCCGATCCCGTTCGGGATCGTGCTCTACGTCGACCGGCTGGCGGCGCTGCTGGTGGTCGTCTCCTCGGTGGTGCTGCTCGCCGTGCTGCTGTTCTCGGTCGGTCAGGGCGCCGCCGACGGAGACGAGGACACCCCGGTCTCGATCTTCCACCCCTCTTACCTGATCCTCGCGGCCGGCATCTTCAACGCCTTCATCGCCGGCGACCTGTTCAACCTCTACGTCGGGTTCGAGATCCTGCTGGTCGCCTCCTATGTGCTCATCACCCTCGGC
>JAATGR010000056.1 GCA_015654575.1 Actinomycetales bacterium | reverse complement strand
GAACGAGATGCCGCGGGCTGCGGCGGCCGTGTGCACCGCTGCCAGTCCGGTCTGGAGGCCCGCGATGCCGCCCCAGGCGAGGCCGAAGTCGCGGTCTTTGAGCGCGGCGGTGGAGGGCGAGTGGTCGCTCACGATCGCGTCGATCGTGCCGTCGACGACCCCGGCCCACAGCAGATCCTGGTTGGCGGCGTCGCGGATCGGCGGGCAGCACTTGAACGCGGCGGCGCCGTCGGGCACGTCGGCGGCGTCCAGGGTGAGGTAGTGCGGGCAGGTCTCCACGGTCAGCCGTACGCCCGCGGCCTTCGCCGCGCGCACATCGTCCAGGGCGGCACCGTCGGAGATGTGCACGATGTGGGCGCGGGCGCCGGTGCGCGCGGCGGCGGCGATGACCCGCTGGATCGCCGAGCGCTCGCTGACCGGCGGGCGGGAGGCGAGAAAGTCGGCATAGTGCACGCCGAGCGCCCCGCTGCCGTGCACGTGGGCCGGGTCCTCGGCGTGCACGATCAGCAGACCGTCGAAGCTCGCGATCTCCGCCAGGGCCTGCTCCAGCTGGTCCGCATCCAGGTGTCCGAACTCGTCGATCCCGCTGGGCAGGAGGAAGCATTTGAACCCGACGACGCCCGCGTCGGCGAGCTCGCGCAGGTGGCCGAGGTTCTCCGGCACCGCCCCGCCCCAGTACGCGACGTCCACCGCCAGCTTGCCCACGGCCGCGGCGCGCTTGGCGGCGAGTGCGGCAGGCGTCGTCGTGACGGGGACGCTGTTGAGCGGCATGTCGACGATGGTCGTGACGCCCCCGGCGGCCGCGGCGGCGGTGCCGGTCGCGAAGCCCTCCCACTCGGTGCGGCCCGGTTCGTCGAGATGCACGTGGGAGTCGACCAGGCCCGGCAGCAGGACGGCGTCGTCGGGCAGCACGGTTCCGGCCTCGACGTCGAAGGCGTCGACGGCTGTGATGCGCCCTTGGGCGACCGTCACGGTCGCTGGTGCGAAGGACTCTCCGGTGAAGACGCGACGCGCGGCGATCCGCGAGGTGGTGCTCATGAGGACCACGCTACGTCGCTCGCGTTTCATGAATGTAACCTGCACCAACATCCCCTGTGACGGGAGCGACATCCTCGGCCGCTAGGGTTGCGGCCATGCGAGTGGACGAATTCGATGCGCTGCCGGCGCCCGAGGCGGCGCAGGTCGTCGCGGTGTGGGCAGCGGTGCCGGGATGGGTGGATGCCGTCGTCGCCGGACGGCCGTACGGCTCGCGCGACGCGCTGCTCGCGTACGCGGGGGAACTGGCCGAGGTGTGGTCCCGGGCCGACCTGGACGCCGCGATCGCACACCACCCGCGCATCGGAGCACGCGTGGGCGGCGCAGGCGCGGAGGCGGCTGCGTCCCGCGCCGAGCAGGCGTCGATGACGACCGCGGCCGATGACGTGACGACCGCGATCGCCGCCGGAAACGTCGCCTACGAAGCGCGCTTCGGCCGGGTGTTCCTCATCCGTGCGGCCGGTCGGAGCCCCGAGGAGATGCTGTCGCAGCTGCATCGCCGACTGGGCAACGACGACGACACCGAGGCCAGGGAGGCGACCGCGCAGCTGGCGGAGATCGCCCTCCTGCGAGCTCGAACCACGATCGATCAGGACACCGAAGACCCGGAGGATGCCGAGTGAGCCATCTGACCACCCATGTGTTGGAGACCGCGACCGGGAAGCCCGCCGCGGGCGTCGTCGTCACCCTGCACCGGTTGCGCGAGGGGTCCGCGACCCTGCAGCTGGCCGACGAGGTGACCGACGCCGACGGGCGGATCGACTTCCGTTCGCGCGAGCTGGATCCGGGCCGTCATGCGCTGCGGTTCGCGACCGGCGCGTTCTACGAGCGGCAGGGGATCGAGTGCTTCTTCCCGCTCGTCACCCTCACCTTCGCCCTCGCCCGCGAACCGCACTATCACGTGCCGTTGCTGCTGAGCCCGTTCGCGTACTCCACCTACCGCGGCAGCTGAGGGCCGCGACCGGTCAGTCGGCGACCGGCACCAGCGCGGGAACCGTCCAGTCCCCGCGGAGTATCTCGGCGCGGGGCCGGTACAGCCTGACGGTGTAGTTCCAATGCGGCGGGGTGGGGATCGTGTTGGAGGCGTCGCCGTCCCCGAAACGGACGACGACCGCCCCGTCGTCTTCGGGCACAGCGGTCACACTGTTGACGCTCACCGTGCCGGAGGGATTCGGCTCCATGTAGCCGTCGCCGTTGTACACCGTGACCGACCAGAACGCGTCGACCGGCACGTCGCGGAGCGTGAGCCGATAGCGGCCCGGCCCCGGGTTCCGGCCCGACACGTACACGGCCTCGCTGCGGGGGAGTCCGCCCCAGCCGGCCGCCGTCCCGAGCAGATGGTGGACCGGGCCGACCTCGCCGCGCGCACCGAACGCGTCGTCGAAGCCGGTCGCATCGCGGGCCAGCGCCAGCAGGTGCTCGCGAGTGGCCGCGTGGGAGACCGGGTCGTACCGCGGGGGCGCGAAGGGCGTCGACGAGGCGGACCGGATGCCGAGACCGTCCTGGACCGCCGCGGCGGCCGCCAGATCCGCCTCGTCGCGGGGGTCGGCAAGCACCCGCGCGGCCAGCAGCACGTAGGGCGTCCCGCAGGTCTGTTCGTCCAGTCGGTGCCGACCCGGCTCGTGGAGGACGAACGGCACGTGGTGGTCCTGGGTGACGACCATGACGGAGAGGTAGCGGCCGCCGGCATCCGGCAGGACCAGCTCGGCGCCGCCGGAGACGTCGACCACCGCCGTGCTGTACAGGGTGTCGCGGTTCTGGCGGATGACCGGCTGGTTCTCCAGCGGGGTCGGCCGACGGGAGTGCATCCATCGCCCCAGCGCTCCGCTGCGGTTCACCAGCCGCGCGAACATGGTGTCGGACTCGGCGCGGATGAACGTGTCGACCGTGACGCGCACGGCGTCGTCGGCCTCGGCGCCGGGGCTCTTGTCGGACATCCTCCCCCCGCTCAGCCGAGGATCTTCGCCTTCGCGGCGGCGAACTCCGCGTCGTCGATCGCCCCGCTGCTGCGGAGCGTGGCGAGCCGTTCGAGCGCGAGGGTCACGTCCGTGCCGCCATCCGCGGCGGGCGGCGCCTCCACCGGAGCGGCCGACGCCGCGGGCGCCGGTGCCGCCGCGCCAGCCTGGTGCGAGACCATCGCTCCCCGCACCGCCGTAGCCGTGCCCGCCACGACCGCCGTGCGGGCAGCGAGCCCGATCAGGCCGGGCCGTCCGAATCGTCGTCCCACAGGTGCCATCATCGTCGTCCTCATTCCATCCGTTCGAGTATGTCGATCGTTTCGTTCACGACGTGCAGCGGCACGTGCACGGAGCCGACCAGCCGTGCCCCGTACGCGTCGAGGGCGTCGTGCAGCAGCTCCCGCCAGCGCGGGACGACGACCGCCGCAAGCGCCGCGGAACCGGGCGGCAGCGACGCGGCCAACTCGGCGATATCCTCGTCGCCGATGAGCCCGTGATGGGACAGCTCCACGCCGGCAGGATCGAGATCGGCGGCCTCCATCAGCTCGACCCCGGAGACGGTGCCGTCTTCTTCCGCACGCACCAGCACCAGGTCGAGCACCCGTACCTCGCCCGCGCCCTCGCGCGCGGTCAGCGCGCGCAGCGCTCCCTGCGCCGAGCGCCCCGGACTCAGCAGGATGGTGACCAGCTCCGCGGCGCCGGGTGTCAGCGGCTCCATGAGCGCCCGCCTTCCTGTCGACCTGGCGTGTGCGTCCATCACACCTGATCGGAACCGGCGGGCCCAGCGCCGTTCACCCGTTCCGGATGAACGGCGCTGGGCGCGATGAGCATCCGCACCGCCTCACCGCGCGAACGCACGCCGAGCTTGCGGTAGATCGACCGCTGCTGCGTCTTCACCGTGTTGACCGACACCCCGAGGCCGCGGGCGATCTCGGGCACCGTGCTCACCGTGCGCAACTGCTCGAGTACGAGGCGTTCCCGCGCCGAGAGCAGGGCCTCGGCGCCCACGGGCGCCTGCTCCGCCAGGGCGCCCGTGACGATGCCCTCGAAGGCGGTGCCGCGCGCGAGCTGCAGAGTCAGCAGCCGCCTCAGCGGGACCTCGTCCTCGCAGAGCGGGCGTCGCACCCCGGTCCGGTCCGCGATCTCGAGCGCCCGTTCGCAGAGATCGCCGGCTTCGCCCCGTCGGCCGGCCAGGTCGGCGACGATCGCCGCGGTCAGCAGGGTCGACATCCCGACGTAGGAGATCCGCCCGTATCGCTCGAGCCGCCGCAGCATCCGGAGCGCCCGGGCCGGGTCGCCGCCGCGCCGCACGATGCCGGCGAGGACGACCGTGACCATGGGCAGGTCATCGGCCTCTTCGTACCTGGCGGCGATGGCGAGGGCGGACGCCCGCTCCCCCCTCGCCTCGGCGACCGCCGCAGCGGCCACGTCCCGGAAGGCCGACCAGGCGATCCCGCGCGCACTCGACCGGGGCATCGCGTGCAGCTCCAGCTCGGCCGCGCGAAGGCCGGCCCGATCCCCCCGTGCCGCCACGGTGAGCGCCAGCATCATCCGAGCGACCCCGGCCGCCGACACCCGCGCGCCGCCGCCCTCCAGCGCCCGCGCGAACTCCCGCTGCGCAGTCTTCAGATCGTTCACCCAGTAGGCCGCGTACCCCGCCGCCGCCGCGGCACTGCTTCCGACGAACGGCCGCCACGGGCTGTCCTGGCCGGCCGCTCCGCCTGCGGCGCGCAGGATCTCGCGCGCCGTGCGCGGCTGTCCTGCCCACGCCAGCGCGAACGCCAGATGCGCCGAGCTGCGACGGGACAGCTCCGCGTCGCCGTGCACGTCCGCCAGCCGCACCGCCGCCTCCAACGCCTGGATCGCGCGCGACGGGTCGTGCCGACGACGCAGCTCCGCCCCTCCAAGGAAATGGAGCACGGCAGCCCGTTCGTGCCCGGTCGGCGCGTCGGGACCGCCGAGGCCCGCCCACACCTCGTCGCACGCCACGGCCACCGCGTCGCGGTCGTCGGCCACGATGAGACCCGCGATGGCCAGTTGCACCGCGAGCGCAGGATCGGCCGGGTCGGCCGCGACCGCCGCCTGCGCGAGGAGGGACCTCGCCAGGTCCGGGTGGCCGATCACGTTCTTCGCACAGGCGTGGATCGCGAGGATCTCAGCGGTCTCCGACCAGGCCGCGGGCAGCGCCGCGCATGCAGCGTCGAGCGCGGCAGCGCCGGACCCGACCAGGATGCTGACCCAGTTCGACCGGATGACGCGCGCAGCGGCATCCGCGGCGCCAGCCCGCCGCCAATGCGCGACGGCGGACAACGGATCGGTCTGCTCGAGGTGCGTCGCCGCCCGATGATGGAGGTCGGCGACGCGATCGGACCCCTCGAGCTCGAGGATCCGCTGCGCGCACCGGACGAAGAACGGATGCCACCGGTAGAGCGACCCCTGGTCGGTGTCGTAGCGGTCGACGAACAGGCCCGCGTGGGCGCACTCGTCGAGGAGCGCCGCCGCGTCCCGCCGGCCGCTGACCGCCGCGGCGAGTGCGGGGCCGAACTCATCGCAGACCGAGGTGTCGAGCACGAAGCGGGCGAGGTGGGACGGCAGCAGGCACAGCAGCTGGTCCTGCACGTAGTGGACCATCAGATCGAGGTCCTCTCCGCGGAAGCCCCCCGCCGGCGAAAGCCGCGAACCGCACGGCGATCGGCCAGCCGCCTGTCTGCTGCCAGATCTCTTCGGCGTCCAGCGGCCGCAGTGCGGAGTCGGCCACGGCACGCACCTCACCGAGATCGAAGCGCAGCTGATCCGCTCGGATGAGCCCGGCCGGGTGGGTGAGAATCCGGCGGGCGAGCGAGCGCTCCAGCGCGACCGATCCGACCAGGACGATCCGCAGCGACGGCGGACCGGCGTCGATCAGCGCCCCGAGCAGCCCTTCGCCGAGCGTGTCCGCGAGCCGGTGCGCGTCGTCGACGACCAGGTAGCGGGGCTCCCCGAGTCGGTCGAGCTGGCGCGCGATCTCATCCACCAGCAGAGCCACGTCGGCGAGGTCGACCGTGCTCGCGTTCCAGGCGGGGTCTTCCGCCCCCAGGACGACGCTCAGCGCGCGCACGATCCCACGGCCGAGCCGCGCGGCGTCGGCATCCAGTCCGGTCACGGTCAGCCAGGCGACATCGCCCGTTCTGTGCGCTCAGTCGGCGACGGCGGTGGTCTTCCCGAACCCGCTGGGCGCGGCGACCACACTCACGCGTTCGCGCTCGACCGCGGAGCGCAGCGACGCCCTCAGCCGCGGGCGGTCGATAGCACCGGGCTGGCGCCGCGGTGTGCCGGCCGGGTCCGGTCCGGCGCTGAGAAAGGGCCGGGGGCGGAGACCACGGCCTCACTGTAGCAACGGGGCGCTCCGCATCCGAACCGTGTGACGCCGCGCGCACGATCCGCTCCGCCCGATCACCCGTCGCCGTCGGGTTTCGCCTCGGCCGCCGCGGTCTTCTGAGCGACGGAACCGCCGAACGCGATGGTGTCGATCACTCCGGTGCCCTCCGCCTCCGGGTGGACGAGAGCGGCGGCGGAGGGTCCGCGCACCGCGTCGTAAGCACCGAGCGCGGCGTCGGAGGAGTGCTCCTGCCGCATCTGGTCGGAGTTGAGCAGCAGGTTCAGCAGGATCGCCGTGATCGCTCCCGCGGAGATGCCGGAGTCGAAGATCAACGTGAACCAGTCGGGGAACTGGTCGTAGATGGTGGGGGCGACCGTCGGCAGCAGGGCCACCCCGACCGAGACGGCGACCACGAGCACGTTCTTGTTGTTGAAGCGCACCTTCGTGAGAGTGCGGATGCCGGACGCGGCGACCATGCCGAACAGCGCGATGCCGGCACCGCCGAGCACGGCCGGCGGCACGCCCTCCACGATCGCGGACACCTTCGGGATCAGCCCCAGGACGACCAGCATCCCGCCAGCCATGGTCGCCACGTACCGGGAGCGGACGCCGGTGAGCGAGACCAGCCCCACGTTCTGCGCGAACGCGGTGTAGGGGAACGTGTTGAAGATGCCTCCGAGCACGGTTCCCACGCCGTCGGCACGCAGCCCGTCGGCGAGGCCGCGCCGAGTGACGGGCTTCTCGACCACTTCGCCGACCGCGATCATGTCGCCGGTCGTCTCTGTCATGATCACGACGCCGACCACCAGCATCGACAGCACCGCGGCCGGCGGGAAGGTCGGCCAGCCGAAGTGGAACGGCGTCACGAGTGCGAACCACCCCGCGTCGGGCACGCTCGACCAGTCGACCATGCCCGGCACGAACAGAGCGGCGACGGTCCCCAGCACGAGTCCGAGCAGCACCGAGACCCGCTGCAGTGCGGGCGGCGCGAAGCGTTCGATCAGCACCACCAGCAGCAGTGTTCCCGCGGCGAAAGCGACGTTGACCGGCGGGGCGCCGTCCTCGGAGCCGTTCACAATCCAGCCTGCGGCGACATCCATCAGGGACAGTCCGATGATGAGGATCACCGTGCCGGTCACGATCGGCGGGAAGAACCGCAGCAGCTGCGAGAAGAACGGCGCGATGACGATCATGAACACGCCGCAGGCGATCGTCGCGCCGAACACCGCGGTGATGCCCTCACTCGTGCCGATGGCGATCATCGGGCCGACCGCGGCGAAGGTGACGCCCTGCATGAGCGGCAGCCGCACCCCGAACCGCCAGAAGCCGACCGACTGCAGGATCGTGGCGAGGCCGGCGACGAACAGGTCGGCGCTGATGAGGAAAGCCAGGTCGGTCGAGGAGTAGCCGAGAGCGGCGCCGACGATCAGCGGCACCGCGACGGCTCCGGCGTACATCGCCAGCACATGCTGGATGCCGAGGGGGAAGAGTCGCGCCAGCGGCGGGATCCCGTCCACGGTGTTCGCGCCGCGTCGGGACTGTCGTTCCTCACGTGCGGCGGTGTTCTTCTCCGTGCTGCTCATCGCGCCTCCCAGCCGCTCCCGCGGATCGGTTCCGCGGTGCATCGCGTGGGTAGCACGCTATTGAGCGGATGTTACGCCCGCGGTCTCCGGAAGGTTTCGGTCGTGCGACATCCGGCCCGCTGTGCACTCAGACACGGAAGACGGCGTGCACGGCCGGATCGGCGAGCGCCGCCCGACCACCGAGCGCCTCGAGCTCCATGAGCACCGTGATGCCCGCGACCTCGCCGCCGATGCGTTGGACGAGTTCCCGTCCGGCGGCGAGCGTGCCCCCGGTGGCCAGCACGTCGTCGATCAGCAGCACCCGCGTGCCGCGCGGGATGTCGTCATGCATCTCGATCGTCGCGGTGCCGTACTCGAGGGCGTAGTCGACGGATGCCGCCGGCCGCGGGAGCTTGCCCGCCTTCCGGATCGGCACGAGTCCAACGCCCGCGGCCACCGCGGCCGCGCCGGCCAGGAGGAAGCCGCGTGCCTCGATGCCGGCCACGACATCGAAGGTGCCCTCGAACGGTGCGATCAGGGCGTCGATCGAGGTGCGGAGCGCACCGGCATCCGCCAGCAGCGGCGCGATGTCGCGGAACAGGACACCCGACTCCGGGTAATCGGGGATGACGGCGATGAGGCTCTCGGCGTGAGCGAGCGCGGCGGGGTCGGGATGCGGCACCCGCCCACTGTAGTCGGGCGCCACGCACGGGACCGCCACCGCGACGGCACCGTCCCCGGCCGACACGGGCGTCAGCGATCCACGCGACGGCCCCGGCGACGGGCGATCACCGCGGCGACCGCACCGGAGAGCAGCAGGCCCATCGCCAGCACGGCCAGCGGGAGGATCGCGGCCCCCGTCACGGCCAGACCGGTCGCCGCGGGCGATTCTGGGGTGGCTGCGTCGCCCGCGTCGTCACCGCTCGCGCCGTCACCGGAGCCGTCACCCACGCCATCACCGGAGCCGTCACCGTCGTCCGATCCATCGCCGTCACCAGATCCGTCCTCGGCACCGGGACGATGGTCGTCGGCGGTCCGCGCGAAGGCGACCGTGTACGTGCTCGTATGCGCGCCGTTGCCGGAGGTCACCGTGATGGTCTCCGCCGGCAGCAGATTCCCATCGACCTCGGCGAGCTACCGCGACAGGTCAGCCACCTGCGACAGGCTGCCGGCGCTCACGATGGAGCTGCCGTCGGAGACGGAGACGGCGGCATCCGGCTCGGACGCTGCAGCGGTGACCGTCGGCAGATCGAGGTAGGCGGGCCAGTCGACCACGTAGGTGCGAGTGTCCTCGTCGAAGCCGTCGATCGCGGTGCCGTCGACCGTGATCGAGGTGGCCGTCGAGACGCTCTGTGCCGTGGCGTCCTCGACATTGGTGACCGTCACCGTGCCATCGTCGGCGATCTCGATCTGCGCGCTCATCGCCGCGGCGAGGTTGATGCGCTGCCAGCTGGCCTCGCCGTCGGCGGTCTGATCCAGCGGGTAGCCCGAGTCCAGCGCCGTCTGCTCGAGGATCTGCACCCGCTGGTCGTCGGTCAGGTCGGGGAAGGCCGTGGTCAGCAGCGCCGCCGCCTCCGCGGGGACCTCGATCGGCTGGCCGGCGTCCTCGACCTGCGAGAACCCGTAGCTGAGCCGGTCCGTGTAGACCTGCACGGCCTCCTCCTCGCTCAGCCCGTCGTACGCGTCGCCGGCGCATTCGGCGAGGGTGTCGCCGTAGCCGGCGTCCTCGCATGCGGCCAGCAGCACGCTCTCGATCTCCTCGTGCGCCTCTTCCAGCAGCACCGCGAAGTCGTCGTCTGCCCAGCGGTGCGCCACCGTCGCCTGCGAGGTCATCCGGCTGCCGATCACGTCGAGCGGATAGTGGAACCCGAGCACGATGCGGTTGTCGCCGTACTCCGAGGCACGCGCCAGGATCGTCGAGGACAGCTCCGGCAGCAGAGTCGCCAGGATCGTGCCCGCCTGGTACCCGCTATAGGTGTGACCGCTCGGGAACGACCCGCTGGTGGTCAGGCTGTCGTAGGAGCCGTTGTCGGACTCGTAGATCAGCCCGCCGTCGCCGACGAAGTTCAGGCGGACGTAGGGGCGCAGGTAGTCGAACGTGCTCTTGGCCGTCTCGGTCTCGTTGAGGTTCTCCGACACCCGGTCGAACAGCGCGCTCGTCTTCGGCAGGTCGCCGCCCTCGAGCGCGGCGAGGTACAGCTCGCCGAGCTGAGAGCCGAGGCCGTCCGAGAGCGTCTCGGTCGGGGAGCCGTCGGCGTCCACCTCGGCCCTGTCGACCTGCTCCTGCGAGGCCGAGTTGTTGATCCCGACCGCGATCTCGTCGTTCTCCGCAGTGACGGTGGCGCCGGAGACGAGTTCGTCATTGGCCGCGAGGATGCCGTCACCGAGCTCGTCGAACCCGCTGAGCATCTTGACGAAGTAGCTCTGCCCGTCGCTCTCGTCCCAGGAGTCGGAGTCATAGTCCGCATCCAGTCGCGCGTCGGAGAACGCGCTCGATGCGATGACGTCCGCCAGCGACGCGGCGCGCACCACGCTGAAACCGGTCTGCGCCGTGATGGCCGCCGAGGTGTCGGCGTCCGTGGAATCGTCCGTCGAGGCATCCGCGGATCCGTCCTCGGACTCGGCGTCGGTCGACACCACGACGTCGTCCGACGATCCGACCGCGTTGACCGCGACCACGGTCGCCGTCAGGTCGCCGCCGGCGGTGCCGGTCAAAAGCGCCGAGACGGCATCCGCCGAGACGGTGGCGGTGGACCCGTCTGACAGCGTCGCGACGTAGGCGATGATCGCCGACCCGCCGTCGTCCTCGGATGGCAGCCAGGTGACCGTGGTCTCGGTTCCCGTGGTGGCCACCGAGGTGACCACGGGCGCGGACGGCACGCTCGACCCGACCGTCACCGATGCGGTGTAGGCGCTGGCCGTCGAGGTGCCCACGGCGTTGATAGCGCTCACCCTGGCCCGGTAGGCAGCTCCCGCATCCAGCCAGGTGAACGTTGCCTGCTGCTGGGTGGGGTCGTCGATCTGGACGCTATGTCCGTCGTCGAGCTCGACCAGATAGCCGGTGACCGCAGATCCGCCGTCGTCCTCCGGGATCGACCACGCGACCTCGATCGCCGAGTCGGACACCGTCGCCGACACGTACGCCGGCGTCAAGGGGACGGTGAGGTCCTTCGTGACGAGTCCGGACGCGGCCGCTGTCAACGCGTCGTATACGGATCGCAATGCGTCGTCTGTGGCTGCGGCATCCGCGACGGTCGCCTGCCCTGCCGTCAGCGCGCTCTGCAGCGTCGACCACGAGTCGTCGGTGTAGCGCTGATCAGTGAGGGCCGCGACCTCGTCGACCAGGTTCTCCAGCAACGCCCGGATCCTCGGGATCAGCTGGGTCGCCGAGAGGGTCAGCGTCCGCATCTGCTCCACGACCTGGGCCTGCGTCGCCGACGTGGCCGTCAGCAGGGTGCGAGCCGCCGCCAGCTGTCTGGTGAACACGCCGAAGTCGATCGACCCGTAGCGGTCGGCGTCCTCGGCGAGGCCCGCGTAGGTGTCGATCGCCGTCTGCAGCGCGCTCAGGTCGACCTGGGCGTCACCGGTCTCGGCCTCGACGTGGCTGAACACGAGGTTGTCGAGGTTGACCACGTAGGGATGCGCCGAGTCGGTGCTCGCGGTCAGCCGCAGGTAGACCGTGTGGGTGCCGGTGATCTCCTGCGGCAGGGTCGCGCTGATCGTGCCCGCTGCGCTCCAGCTGCTGCCGGTGACCGGGAGGGTGATCGTCGTGTACGGCGCACCGGGGTTCGAGGAGTCGAATGCGTCGAGGTAGACCTGGATCGTCGCCCCGGTGCCGCTGCGGCTGGAGTTGTTGACGTAGTGCACCGCCACGGTGTTCACGCCGGCTGCGCCGAAGTCCACCTCGCCGTAGTCCAGCCACGAGCCGTTGCTCGTGCCGCCGAGGTTCACGACCGTCGTGCCGTCGTTCCACGTCGAGGTCTCGGTCTTCAGGCCGTTGCCGCTGTTGGAGACGAAGTCCTCGGCCTCCAGCGTCACGGTCGTCGGCTCGGTCGCGGTGAAGTCGATCGAGTAGACGTTCGCAACGTACGGCTGACTGTCGCTCTGCGTCGTGGAGGTGAAGGCCACGTACACGTCCTGCACGCCGCTGAACACCAGCGGATCGACCTCTGCCGTCACGGTGCCGACCATGCCCCAGCTGGAGCCGGTGTAGGTCAGCGGGATGGTCACGAGCGCGTCACCGTCGGCGGAGCCCAGGCGCAGCTCGATCGCCGAGTCGGATGCGGCCCGCCCCGAGGGCTTGTCGTAGCTGATCGTGACGGTGTCGGCGCCGGTTCCGAAGTCGACGCCCGACCACTGCGCCCACGCGGTGTTCGTGACGTTCTCGAAGACGCCCGATCCGAGGCTCAGCGTCTTCGTGCCGCCTCCGGTCGTGGTGGCGTTCGCCCCGGTCAGGCTCGCGACAGCCGTCGGCGAGTCGTCGTCCGAGACGGCATCCGCGGAGAACTGGAGCCAGTCGACGTTCGCGACCCAGGACTGCCCCGAGGGCTTGTGGAAGACGAGCGTCACCTTCCCGGCGTCGACCAGCGCCTGCCCGCCGGAGACGTCGGCGGTCGCCGTGGTGTAGCTCGACCAGCTTCCGGTTCCCGGCAGCTGCACGGTGGCGACGAGCGTCCCGTCGGTGCCGCCGGCGTAGACGTCGACGCTGCTGGCCTCGGCCGTGGCTGCCTGCGAGTTGGCGAACGAGATCGTGATGCTCTGCGGCGCGAGGCCGCCGAAGTCGAGGCCGTCGTACTCCAGCCAGGCGCCCTCGGCGATACCGCCGATGTCGCCGTCGGAGTAGTAGGCCTCCGACTTCAGGTCACCGCCCGACCAGGCGGTGTAGTCCTCGGCCTCGATCCGGGAGTAGGCGCCGGCGCTGAGGGTGAGCGCATCGATCGCCGCCTGCAGGTTCTCCTTCGCCACCCGGAGCGTGGCGTCCGTCGCGGCCGTGGCGGTCAACGCGGTCTGCGCGCGCTGCAGCGCGGACTGGAACGCCGTATAGGAGTCGTCGTCGTAGTTGCCGGATCTGACGAGCGCCGCCTCGTCGACGAGTGTCTGCAGGTCGGCGCCCACGCCTGCGGCGACCGATATCGTCAGCGCGTCCTTATTGGACACGCCCGTCCCGGTGAGCGTCGCCGCTGCGACGGCTCCGGTGATCGCGGAGTCGGCAAACGTCACGTGGAAGCGAGAGGTCGTGAGCGTGGAACCGGAGAGCGCGATCCGCACGGTGTCCGTGCCGGTCACCGTCACCGTGGCCGTCACGCCGTCCGGCAATCCGGACACGGTCGCGCCACCGCCAGAGACCAGTTCCGTGCCGGTCGCCGCAGTGAAGGAGGTGTCAGCAGGCAGGGTCATCGTGATCGCGCTATCGACGGTGCCGTCCGCGGCGGCGGCGACGCTCGTGGCATCCACGGCGACCGCCGTGGCTCCCTCGGACGAGTCGTCGCCCGAGGTGCTCAGCGAGTAGGCCGCCTCGGTGTCATCGCCCCAGTCGGATGCCTCAGAGCCCATCTGGAACTCCAGCGTGCCGCCGGAGAGGACGTCGGAGTAGTCGACCCAGGTGTTGCCGAAGTCCTCGCCGTTCAGCGTGGCGGACTGGATGTAGTAGCTGTCAGCGGAGACGTCGTCGGCCTTCACCGTGAACTGCGTGCCGTCGTCGTAGGTGATCGTGGTCGACTCGAAGAACGGCGATCCGATCTGGTACTGGGAGGATCCGGACGTGACCGGGAACAGACCGATCGCCGCGGCGACGAACATCGTCGACATCGTGCCGGCATCGTTGTCCATCGTCGGGAGGAGTCCCTCCGGCGAGAGGTCGTACACCTTCGTGTAGATCGGCGGCGTGAACTCGCCGTTCGAGCTCGACGCCTCATCCGTGCTGGTCGTGGCGATGTACCGGTTCCAGGTCTCACCGGTGTAGATCTGCCGCACCCACTTCTGGGTCAGACTCGCCTCGCCGACGTAGTTGAACAGGTAGGGAGCCTGCAGGTCGATCTCGTTGGCGTTCGAGTGCAGCATGGTCGAGCCGTCGTCCGCATCGGAGTCCTCGCCGAACATGTGCTCAATCGCCGCGGTCGCCGCGTCCGTGCCGCCCATCGCCTCGATGAGTCCGGCCATGTCGTACGAGTCGTACCAGTTGTACTGCCAGAGCGTGCCCTGGTAGAGGTTTGCGGCCTGGAACTCCTCATAGTCGACGCTGGCCCAGTCGCCGTCACCGTCTCGGGGAGTCAGCAGGGCCACCGAGGTACCGTCGGACGAGGTCCAGGCACCGTCCATGTAGAGGTTCTCGATTGCGAGCGTGGAGTAGTCGTAGAGCGTGTCGGCCTCGTCCGCGTAACCCAGCTCGTCCGCGATCTGCGCCAGCCCCCACTGCTCGTAGCCCCAGAGCACCGACTGCCCGGGATCGTCGGAGACGTAGCCCTGGCGCAGCTCGTCACCGGTGTAGTAGCCGATGTACTGCTTCAGTCCCTGGAACGCCTCGTCGAGACGTTCGAATCCGGTGTAGCCCTTGGAGAGCGCGTCGGCAACGATCACCGACGACAGCTCCCAGCGCACCGTCGGTACCGACTGGGTGAGGGATCCGATGCTCTCCCCCGTCGAGTTCGCGTCGGCGAAGATCGTGATCAGCGATTGGATGATGTCCCGATAGGCATCCGGATCGACGTAGGCGAGCACAGAGTACTTGCGGAAGTCATCCCAGGACGACCAGCCGTCGTAGTAGGTGTAACCGTCGGCTGCGTGCACCACGCCATCGACGCCCATGTAGGTGCCCGAGGTGCTGGTCGCGTTCACCGGCAGGGCAAACATGCGGTACAGGTGCGTGTAGAAGAGCTTGGTCAGCGAGCCGTCGGGGTCGCTCGTGATGCTCGAGGTCACGTCGACCTTGCCGAGGGTGTCGTTCCAGGTCGCCTTGGTCTGAGCGCGCACCTGGTCGAAGGTGAGGCCGTCGACTTCGTTGGACTGGTCGATCGCGGCCTGCTCGGCGCTGATCGAGGAGAGCGTGATGCGCAGTTCGACGCCGGAGGCGTCGGCATCCGCGAAGGACAGGATCGCGCCGATGTCCGCGCCCTCCTGCGCGGTGCCGTCGCCGAGGGCGCCGTCCGTTCCCCAGGTCTGCACAGTGGCGGCCTGCTCGGTCGTGGCGTAGTAGTACATCTTGTACGTCGCGCCGTTGAAGCTGCCCTCGATCATGCCGGAGAGGGCGACCGTGCCGTCGGCCAGGGTCACGACCGACACGCTCGCGTCGGTGCGGCTGGTGTAGTTGTTCGCCAAGTCCAGGACGAGCGAGGGCGACTCTCCGTCGGAGAAGGAGTATCGCTGCAGCGAGGTGCGCGTCGTCGCGGTCACCTCGGCGTCGATCGTGCCGCCGGTCTCGGCGACCGCGGCGTCGGTGCCGCCCACGTCTGCGAGACCGACGCTGTAGTAACCCGGCGAGGCCTCCTCGTCGTCGTGCGAGTAGGAATGCGAATAGGTCGAGGTCGACGGCCGCGACGTGTAGTCCACCGAGGTGGGCACGACGAGGAGGTCGCCGCCGCCGCCGGAGCCACCCACGCCGTCGAGGTTCGTGGAGGTGAACCCGGCGATGTGGTCCTCCTCGTAGTCGTAGCCACTGTGGTTGCGGTCCGGCGTGGTCATCGGGTTGACCTTGGCGAGCCCGTGTGGCGCCTGCGCGCCCGGCAGATCGTTGCCGTCGTCGTCCGCAGTGGAGACGAAAGGATCGACCAGTGCCGTGTAATCGGTGCCGTCCGCGACGACCGTCTCGACGGCAGCGGCGGACTGCGCGACGACGGTGCCGGAGCCGAAGGCCGTGGTCATCAGCACGGCGCCGGCGACGATGGCGGCGAGCTCGCGACGGTGACCCGCTGATCGCGCGGCGCGTCGATCTCCGGTGCGGCGGGGGACGGGGCCGAACGGTCGCATGGGACTCCAGACTCGGGTCGGGGCAGGCTCCCGGGCCCACGACGATGCGACGCCCGCGACGAGATCGGGGGCGCGGCGTTGCGGGCACGCGGTGACGCCCGCGACAGCGGGCGGTGACGGGTCGAACGACCCGCCTTCAACGAACACCCCGACGATGAATCGAAGGTGAACCCGACACGACGCGTGGATGACGCCTCCGGGGCGAACCCGGGCACCGGAGGCGTGCGGCAGCGCTGACGCCGAATCGTTACGACCGGGCCGCTACCCTGTTTCCATGACCCAGGAGCAGGCGGCATCCGACCCCCGTGGCCCGTGGTGGCGCACCGCCGTGATCTATCAGATCTACCCGCGCTCCTTCGCCGATTCCGACGGTGACGGCTTCGGCGACCTGCCCGGCATCACGGGCCGGCTCGACGCGCTCGCCGACCTCGGCGTCGACGCGATCTGGTTGAGCCCGTTCATGGTGTCGCCGCAGCGCGACGCCGGGTACGACGTGGCCGACTACTGCGACGTCGATCCGCTGTTCGGCACCCTGGCCGACTTCGACGCCCTCCTCGAGGCCGCGCACGCCCGCGGCATCCGCGTGATCGTCGATCTGGTCCCCAACCACTCCTCCGACCAGCACGAATGGTTCCAGCAGGCGCTGGCCGCACGTCCCGGCAGCGCTGAACGGGCGCGGTACATCTTCCGCGACGGCCGAGGCCCGGACGGCGCACTGCCGCCGAACAACTGGGAGTCGGTGTTCGGCGGCGGCATGTGGGAGCGCGTGACCGAGGCGGACGGCACGGCCGGGCAGTGGTACCTGCACATCTTCGACCGATCGCAGCCCGACTTCGACTGGACCAATCCCGACGTGCGCGCATACTTCCGCGACGTCCTGCGCTTCTGGCTGGACCGCGGCGTGGACGGCTTCCGCGTCGACGTCGCGCACGGTCTCGTGAAGGAGGACGGCCTGCCCGACTACACCCCCGCGGCGGACGCCGACTCTATGGGTGGCGGGGATGAGGACGTCCCCTACTGGGGCCAGCCCGGCGTCCACGACATCTACCGTGACTGGCATGCACTTCTGGCGGAGTATCCCGGCGAGCGCGCCCTGTGCGCGGAGGCCTGGCTGCCGACGCTCGAGCGGACGGCGCTGTGGGTACGGCCGGACGAGATGCACCAGGCCTTCAACTTCCCCTACCTGACGACCGAGTGGGACGCGTCTGAGCTGCGAGAGGTCATCGACGGATCGCTCCACGCGTTCCCCGCCGTCGGTGCGCCCGCGACCTGGGTGCTCTCCAACCACGACGTCATCCGCCACGCCTCACGCCTCGCACTGACGGGCCCCAGCCCGCAGGGCGAGGGCATCGGGGCGGCCTCCGCGGTGCAGCCGATCCCGGAGCTGGGGCTGCGGCGGGCGCGCGCGGCGACGACCGTGATGCTCGCGCTCCCCGGATCGGCCTACCTCTACCATGGCGAGGAGTTGGGGCTGCCCGAGGTCGTCGACCTGCCCGACGAGGCCCGGCAGGATCCGACCTGGTTCCGCACGAACCACGAGAAGTACGGGCGCGACGGATGCCGGGTGCCGATCCCGTGGGAGGCGGACGCCCCCGCCTACGGTTTCAACGGAACCGGGCGGTCGTGGCTGCCCCAGCCCGCGCAGTGGGCGCGACTGGCACGCGATATGGAGGCGACCGATCCGGATTCGACGCTGAACCTCTACCGCACGCTGCTGCGCCTGCGCCGCGAGCATGCGCTCGGCGCTGCCTCGCTCGCCTGGCTGCCGGGCTTCGGCGACGACGTGCTGGCCTTCCGGGTGGGTCAGGTGACGGTCGTGGCGAACCTCGGTGATGCCCCGGTCGCGCTTCCCGCAGGTACCGTGCTCGTCTCGAGCGGCCCGGTCCCCGCCGCGGCCGGCCCGGGCGCCCTGCTTCCCGGAGAGGCACCGTCATCCGCCGGCCTCCTGCCTCCCGACACCGCCGCCTGGCTCCGCGCCTCCTGACCCCGCCTCTCTTTTCTCCCGCGCCTCGCCGCGGGCAAGTTCCCCGGCTGACCGCAGTCTGCGGGTTCCGATGCCGTATCCTCGCGCGTCATGATTCGCGCATCACGATTCTGAGGAGATCCTCGAATCTGAGGCGGATGCCGGAGGACACGCCCTCCGCATCCGGATTCTCCTCAGAATCGGCGGCGACGGCCCAACGGTCGACCGGCACGCACAGGTAGGTGACCGCCCCCAGCACCAGAGTCAGCGCCGCTCGCCCCAGTGAACACCCTCGGCCGAGCACGCCGGCGACCCGCAGGATCACCAGCGATGCGACGATCCGGAAGGCATACGCGACCGCGCGGCTCCCGATGAACACGGATCGATCGTCGACATCACGTCGCGCCACATTGCGCGGTGCAGGGGATGCGCGTAGTGTCGCCGCCCGTGACATCTGACAGTCGGGAGCCCACCGAGGACCCGACCACCGAGATCCCGGTGGCCAAGCGCATCCTCCTCGGCGACCCCCTCGCCTCCGGCGACGCCGACGAGCACCTGCTCCGCAAGCGCATGGCGTTGCCGATCTTCGCGTCCGACGCGCTGTCCTCCGTGGCGTACGCGCCGCAGGAACTGCTCATGATCCTGCTGATCGGCGGCACGGCCTTCCTGGCGTTCAGTCCGTGGATCGCGCTGGCGGTCGTGGTGCTGCTGGTCGTGGTCGTGCTCTCCTACCGGCAGCTCATCAAGGCCTACCCGTCCGGCGGCGGCGACTACGAGGTGGCGCGGACGAACCTCGGCGAGATCCCCGCCGTGATCGTCGCCTCGGCACTGCTGGTCGACTACATCCTCACGGTCGCGGTGTCGGTCGCATCCGGCGTGGACAACATCATCTCCGCCCTCCCGGGGCTGAACCAGTGGCGCGTCGAGCTGGCGATCGCGTTCGTGGCGCTGCTGGTGGTCGTGAACCTCCGCGGCGTGCGGGAGGCGTCGCGGGCATTCGCGCTGCCGACGTACGTGTTCATCGGTTCGGTCGGGGTCATGGTCGTCGTCGGCATCGTCCGGTGGGTGCTGGGCGATCCGCCGGTCGCTGCGAGCGCCGAGTTCTCGGTCCGTGCCGAGGATCTCTCACAGGCGGCTTTCATCCTGTTGATCCTGCGGGCGTTCTCGAGCGGATGCTCCGCCCTGACGGGCGTCGAAGCGGTGTCGAACGGCGTGCCGGCGTTCCGCCGCCCGAAGATCAAGAACGCGCAGAAGACCCTCACCGCGATGGGCGCCGTCGCCGCCCTCCTCTTCGCCGGTCTGACGCTGATCGCGCTGGTCGCCGGCGTCCACTACGCGGAGGATCCCTGCGCGCTCGTCGGCTTCGACTGCGCCGCGGCACCGCAGCAGAGCCTCATGGCGCAGGTCGCCGCGGCGACATTCGGCATGAACTCGATCCCGTTCTTCATCATCCAGGCGGCGACGGCGTGCGTGCTCCTCCTCGCCGCCAACACCGCCTTCAACGGGTTCCCGCTGCTCGGCGCGGTGCTGGCCCGCGACGGCTATGGGCCCAAGGGGCTGAACACCCGTGGAGACCGGCTGGTGTTCTCGAACGGGATGATCGTGCTGGGAGCTGCGGCGATCCTGGTGCTCCTGGTGTCCCAAGCGAACCTGTCGACGCTGATCCAGCTCTACATCATCGGGGTGTTCGTCTCGTTCTCGCTCGGCCAGGTCGGCATGGTCAGACACTGGCGCAGGCAGCTGAGGGCGTTGCGCGGACTGCCGGACACGGCGAAGCATCAGCACTCCACGCAGTTCACGCATCGAGAGATCGTCAACGGCCTGATCATCAACTCGATGGGCGCGGGGCTGACCGCCGCGGTGTTCATCATCGTCACGATCACGAAGTTCACCCACGGCGCGTGGCTCGTGTTCCTGGCGATCCCGGTGCTGTCGCTGCTGATGATCGGCGTCAGCCGCTACTACCGCGACGTAGAGCACGAGATCACGTTCGACGAGCAGACGCACTTCGGCGCGGCCGGCGACATCGCGATCGTGCTGGTCGGCCGGCTGCAGAAGCCTGTCGCGAAGGCGGTCGACTACGCGCTCGCGGCCAAGCACGACAAGACGATCGCGGTGCACGTGGCCGTCACGAAGGAATCCGCGGACGCGGTGCAGAAGGAATGGCAGGAGCATCGGATGCCGGTGCCCCTGGTGATCATCGAGTCGCCCTACCGCACCTATGCCGGGCCGGTCGCGGCGTTCATCAACAAGTACCGGCAGGAACACGGTCCGGCCGTGGTGACCGTGTACCTGCCGCAGTACATCGTCGGCCATTGGTGGGAGAGCTTCCTGCACAACCGGCGTGCGCGTCGGGTCGCGCAGCAGCTCATGCTCGTGCACGGGGTCACGATCACACTGGTGCCGTGGCTGCTCGACTCGTCCGGACTCATCTACGGCCGCCGCTCGCGGCCGATGCCCGGTCAGGAGCGCGCCGGCAGGCCGTACTCCCCGGGAACCGGCCGGATCCCGATCGTTCCGGTGGACGCAACCCTCTCCGGATCCGCGACCGGCCCCGGCCCGACAGAGGGCGCGTAGCTACGCGAGGGGCACGGGGGCGCCGCGCGATCTGAACCCTCAGCCGTCCGTGCGCTCCGCCACCTCGCGCAGGTGCCGATAGGCGCCCTTGAAGAACAGCAGCGGTTCGCGGGTGTGCCACTCGGGCGGGCTCAGCTCGACGACCCGGCCGACGATGATGAGGTGGTCACCGGCGTCGTACTCCGCCCACGCGTCACAGTCGACCCACATCAGGGTCCCGTCGATGACGGGATTGCCCGCGGCCGTGGGCGTCCACGAGATCCCGGCCCACTTGTCGGTCCCCTTCCGGGCGAACTGACTGGAGACCGTGTCCTGGTCATGGGCGAGGACGTTGACGGCGAAACGTCCCGAGGCCGCGATCCGCGGATACGTCGTCGAACTCTTCATCACGCTGAAGGAGATCAACGGCGGATCGACCGAGACACTGTAGAAGGACTGGCAGGTGAAGCCCACCGGCTGATCGTCTTCCATCCCCGTCACGACCGTGACACCGGAGGCGTAGTGCCCCAGCGTGTCGCGGAACTGGCGCGGATCGATCCCGACGTGTGCGTTGTTCGTCATGTTCCCGTTCCCCTCACGCCTCGACCGTCGTCGACGCCAACGCGGCGACCCGGCGGAAGTTCTCCGCGTACTGCGCCGCGGCGGCACCGACCACATCGTCGAGATGGTCGAGCTCGCTGAGCGCGACGTAGAAGCCGCGTCCGGGCACGATCGCGCCGAGCTCGGACAGCAATGGCGAGAGGGTGAAGGTCGGGCCCATCGCATGCGTGAAGTCCGCACCGGTGTGCACCGGGATCGCCACCACTCCGCTGAGACCGTTCGCGGGGTAGCGATCAAGGAACGCCTTCAGCAGCCCGGTGTAAGTGGCCTTGTAGGTGGGCGAGGCGAAGACGACGAGATCGCTGCCGGCGACCCGATCGTTGAGCGTCGACATCGTCTCCGACGGCCAGGCGAAGATCTCCTGGACATAGTCGGCGAGATCGATGACCTGGAGATCGACGTCGTCGGAAGGAAGGATCTTCGCCACCAGCAACTCCGCCACCTTGCGCGTGCGCGAGTGAGGTTTCGGGTTGCCGACAACGATGGAAACAGTGAAGGACATACGCTCTCCCGTTCGAATACCGCTCTAGTGAAAGGGGAAAGGGAGAACCGTGCGCCGATGGACGGGAGGCTGGCTCCCCCTCCTGCCTCACCAGGATCTTGTGGCCTGGTGAGCTCACAACGGCTTACGTTGCCCGCCCATTGTCTCGCCGCGGCATTTCACGCGTGTTACGCCGGGCCGTCGAGGCCCCGCCGCACGCACCCCGAACGCAACTAGCCTGGAAGGATGTCCCCTCTCGGATTCGACGCGGCGCGTGCGCGCGCCGACTTCCCGCTGCTGTCCCAGCGGGTGAACGGGCATCCGCTCGTCTACCTCGACTCCGGCGCGACCAGCCAGAAACCGCAACAGGTGCTCGACGCCGAGCTCGACTTCCTCACCCGCACGAACGCGGCCGTGCACCGCGGCGCCCACACACTGGCCGCCGAGGCGACGGAGCTGTTCGAGGACGCGCGGCACACCGTCGCCGCGTTCGTCGGCGCCGACGAGGAGACCCTCGTGTGGACCCACGGCGCGACCGAGGGGCTGAACCTCGTGGCGTACGCGATCGGCAACGCCACCGCGGGGCGGGGCGCGCCCGCATCCGCCGCGCTCGCCCTGCGCTCCGGCGACGAGATCGTCACGACCGAGACCGAGCACCACGCGAACCTCCTCCCCTGGCAGGAGCTGGCCGCGCGCACCGGCGCGGTGCTGCGGCACGTGCCGGTGCACGACGACGGGACGCTCGACCTGCCCGCCGCCGCCACGCTCATCGGCGAGCGCACCCGGGTCGTCGCCTTCTCACACGTGTCGAACGTGCTCGGAATCGTCAACCCGGTATCGGAGCTCGTCGCCCTCGCGCACGCGGTGGGCGCGCTTGCCGTCCTGGACGCCTGCCAATCTGCGCCGCATGTGCCGCTCGATCTGCCCGCGCTCGGCGTCGACCTCGCCGTGTTCAGCGGGCACAAGATGCTCGGCCCCTACGGCATCGGCGGCTTGTACGGACGGCGGGAGGTGCTGGAGGCGATGCCGCCGTTCCTCACCGGCGGGTCGATGATCACCACCGTGGAGCTGGATCGGGCGGAGTACCTGCCGCCGCCGATGCGGTTCGAGGCCGGCACCCAGCCGGTGTCGCAGGCGGTGGGGCTGGCGGCCGCCGTCCGCTATCTCGAGGCACTGGGGATGCCGGCCGTGCACGCGCACGAGCGGGAACTCGAACGGCGGATGCGGGAGGGCCTCCGGGCCATTGAGGGCGTCCGGCTCCTCGGCGACGCGGATGCCGACCGCGTCGCCCTCGTCGCGTTCGACGTCGATGGCGTGCACGCGCACGACGTCGGGCAGGTGCTCGACGCCCAGGGCATCGCGGTGCGGGTCGGCCACCACTGCGCGCAGCCTCTGCACCGCCGGTTCGGACTGACGGCGAGTGTGCGGGCTTCGGCATCCGTGTTCACCACTCCTGACGACGTCGATGTGTTCGTCGAGGCCGTCGCCGGTGTGCGCGCGTTCTTCGGGGTGCGGTCATGAGCTCGCTGGACGGTCTCTACCAGGAGCTGATCCTCGATCACTCGAAAGCACGGGACGGCTTCGGCCTCGCGGCCGAGGAGGGGGCGTGCGCGACGTCGCACCAGCGGAACCCGATCTGCGGCGACGAGATCACCCTTCGCGTGCGACTCGACGGCGAGACGATCCGTGACGTCACCTGGGAGGGCGCGGGATGCTCGATCTCGCAGGCATCGGCGTCGATGCTCACCGGGCTCATCGACGGCGTCGACCGCTCCACCGCGACCGCGGTGATCGGCCGCTTCCGTGAGGCGTTGCGCTCGCGCGGCACGATCGAGCTGGACGAGGACGAATTCGGGGATGCGGCCGCCTTGAACGGCGTCTCGAAGTTCACCGCGCGAGTCAAGTGCGCGATGCTCGCCTGGGTCGCCCTCGAAGACGCGCTCGCCCGCGCCTGACACACGACCCTCCCCGCGTCGGGCCGGAAGGCACCGACGCGGGGAGGGTCGTTTCAGCGGAGTATCCGGGTCAGCCGTTGCTGGAGCTGGACCACACCGTGGTCGAGCCGCTGCCGCGCGAGGAGGCCCGGCGATTGCGACGACGCGCGCCCTCACCGACGGGACGCTGCTGCGCCGAGGCACCGGCACGGCCCGCGGAGGACCCGTGGGTCTTGCCCCCGGCGGACGCCGGCGACTGGCCTGCGGATGCCGACCGGGTCTGGCCCTCACCCGAGCGCTGCGCACCCTGGCCGGAGCGCGACGGACCGCCGCGGCGCTGACGCGACTGCCCGCCGCCCTGACGCTGCGGGGACTGGGCCTGCGAGCGGGCCTTCGGCGCGCGCGCCGGGGCGGCCGTCACCGGGGCCGGTGTCACGTGGGGGGCGATCTCGCCGACGAGGGCGACGACATCGGGGTGCGCGGCGTTCACCGTCTCGAAGCCGGCCTGGATCGCGGCCAGACGCAGCATCGCAGCGACGTCGCGCTTCTGCGACGGGAGCACGACGGTGACGACGGTGCCCTCGGCGCCGGCGCGGGCGGTGCGGCCCGAGCGGTGCAGGTACGCCTTGTGCTCGGTGGGAGGGTCGACGTGCACGACGAGCTCGACGTCGTCGACATGCACG
>JAATGR010000138.1 GCA_015654575.1 Actinomycetales bacterium | reverse complement strand
GAGTTTACCGGATCCGACGGGGAGAAGCATCGTCCGGTGATGATCCACCGTGCGCTGTTAGGCTCGATCGAGCGGTTCTTCGCGATCCTGCTCGAGCACTACGCGGGCGCGTTCCCGGTGTGGCTGTCGCCGGTGCAGGTCGTCGGCATCCCGGTCGCCGAGGAGTTCGCTCCCTACCTCGATGGAATCGTGGATCGCCTGCGCGAGCACGGCGTCCGCGCCGAGGTCGATGCCTCCTCTGACCGGATGCAGAAGAAGATTCGCACCCACACGACACAGAAGGTGCCGCTTCAGCTGATCGCGGGGGAGCAGGACCGCTCGGCGGGCACCGTGTCGTTCCGGTTCCGCGACGGCACGCAGACGAACGGCATCCCGGCGGACGAGGCGGTCGCGCGCATCCTGAGCGCCATCACCGACAAGTCGCTCATCGACACGGCGGACGATCTGCCGTGACCGGCGCGGGCCGCGGTGACGAGGCGGAGCTGGTCGCCGCGTCGGACTTCGCCGGCGTGCCCGACGAGTTCCAGCGGCTGTGGACCCCGCATCGGATGGCGTACATCAACGTCGGGGCCGAGGCGATGCGCGCGGCCTGCCCGTTCTGCGCCGCACCCGGGAAGTCCGACGAGGACGGGCTCATCGTGCACCGCGGGACGAGTGCGTACGTGCTGCTCAACCTGTTCCCCTACAACTCGGGGCACCTCCTCATATGCCCCTACCGGCATGTAGCGACCTACGACCAGGCGACGGCAGAGGAGGTCGCCGAGATCGGCGCGTTGACACAGATTGGCATGCGGGTGCTGCGTAGGGTGTCGCGCTGCGACGGCTTCAACATCGGCATGAACCAGGGTGCTGTGGCGGGCGCCGGCGTCGACGAGCATTTACACCAGCACATCGTGCCGCGCTGGGCATCCGACGCGAACTTCTTCCCGATCATCGCGAAGACGAAAGCGCTGCCCCAGTTGCTCGGCGAGGTGCGGCAGGCCGTCGCGGACGCCTGGCCGGTGTGACCGGCCGGCACCGCGACGCCTCTGGGATCCGCGCGGATGCGGCGGTCAGCGCACGCGCGTGGGGGTGAACTGCATCCGGGGGTGGGCGTACGACTCCTGCGATTCCACCAGCGCGAGCTCGGGCTGGCCGGACTCATGGGTCCTCTGCAGCAGGTCGAACACGCTCGACGTGGTCTTGGCGAGGGCGTCGGCCACGTCGCCGCCGGCCCGGTAGTGCGCCGTGAACAGCGCGGCGGTGACGTCACCCGAACCGTTCGCCTTCATCGGGATACGCGGGGTCTGAACGATCCACGCTTCGTCGTCGGTGACCGCGAGCATCTCGATCGTGCCCTCCGGCCGGTCGGGGCGCTCGACGCTCGTGACCAGCACCGTCCGCGGCCCGAGGTCGCGGACCCGGTCGACGGCTGCAAGCGTGGAGGCGAGGTCGTCCGGCTCGGTCTCGGCGAGAAAGCCCAGCTCGAACTGGTTCGGAGTGATGATGTCGGCCTGCGGCACCACGCGTTCGCGCAGCAGCACCGGGATCGCCGGAGCGACGAAGCATCCGCTCTTCGCATTCCCCATCACCGGGTCGCAGGAGTAGACGGCCGTAGGGTTCGCCGCCTTCACACGGGCGACCGCATCGAGGATGACGTCGCCGATCCCTTCGCCGCCCTGATATCCGCTGAGCACGACGTCGATCTCGCCGAGCACCCCCCGCTCCTCGATGCCGGTGATGACCTCGCGCACGTCATCGGGCGAGATGAGCGGACCCCGCCAGGAGCCGTAACCGGTGTGGTTGGAGAAGTTCACGGTGTAGACGGGCAGCACCTCGACGCCGATCCGCTGCAGCGGGAAGACGGCGGCGGAGTTCCCCACGTGACCGTAGGCGACGGCGGACTGGATGGAGAGGATCTTCACCGCTCGATCATCCCACCGCCTGGCCGACGGCCGTGGCGAGGTCGTCGGCCAGGCGCGTCTGGTCCGCGTCATCGAGGGCGTGCACGGTCAGCCGGAGACACAAGGATGCCGACGGGTCGAGGAGCACGAACTCGTCACCGGTGCGCGCCAGCCAGCCACGACGCATGAGACGTTCGGAGACCGGACGCGCCGGCTCCGGCAGCCGCACCCAGACGTTCAGCCCGTCGACCGCCTCGGCGGGCAGACCGCGCGCGTCGAGCAGCGCGGCGAACGCGGCGTTGCGTCTCGCGTAGTGGGCTCGGGCCTCGGCGATATCCCGGAGCGCGGCGGGATCGGTCAGCTGCAGATGGGCCAGGCGCTGGAGCAGGTGGCTGACCCAGGTCGTGCCGGGGCTGAGGCGGAGGGCGAGAGTCTGCGCCGTGTCGGGATCCGATGCGACCACGGCCAGGCACATGTCCGGGCCGAGGAACTTCGACACGGAGCGGACGAGCGCCCATCGGCGATGCCCTGCGCCGATCAGCGAACGGTAGGGGACCGCGGACAGCATCGAGAAATGATCGTCTTCGATCACGAGCACGTAGGGGTGATCCGCCAGGACGGCGCGAAGCGCCCGTGCTCGTGCCGCGCTCAGGCTCGCCCCCGTCGGATTCTGCGCGCGAGGCGTGCACACCACCGCGCGCACCCCCGCATCCAGCGCCGCCCGCAGACCGTCGACCGTCATCCCCTCGTCATCGACCGGCACCGGCACCGGCCGGTAGCCGCCGAGGCGGACCGTGTTCATGCTGGTGAGGAAGCACGGATCCTCGAGGGCGACCAGGTCGTCACGGGTCAGCGTCTGGGCCAGCAGCCGTTCGATCGCATCGGATGCGCCGCTCGTGATCGTCAGACGAAGCGGCAGTGCGGGGTCCACGGCCTCCCGCATCCACGCGTCGGCCCATTCCGCGAGCCCGGGCTCGATGACCGGTTCGCCGTACAGCACCGGGCGTGCGGCGACCCGCCCGAGCGCGGCGGCGAGGTCGGGGATGAGATCCGGGTCGGGGTTGCCGGTGCCGACGTCGTGCAGCACAGTGCCGGCCGCGAAGCCCTCCTGCGGGGAGGGCGTACGGCTCGCGATCCGGGTGCCGGAGCGGCCGCGCGCGACGACGACGCCGGCCTGGGCGAGGAGGCGATAGGCGGCGACCACGGTGTTCCGGTTGAGGCCGAGCTGCTCTGCCAGCATCCGTACCGGGGGCAGTGATTCGCCGGCGCGCAGCCGACCGCGCTCGGTCAGCGTGCGGACGCTGTCCGCGATCTCGGTGGCCGTGCTGCCGGAGATCTCCGTGGCCGTGGTGACGCCGCTCATCGCAAAAGGATATGTGCGGAACATGCTAACTTTTGGCCTAGGTCAATATTTTCGTTGTTCTAAGGAGACTGTCGTGTCCGTTCCCACCACCGGATCCGAGCGTGTGAAGCGTGGACTCGCGGAGATGCTCAAGGGCGGCGTCATCATGGACGTCGTCACCCCGGAGCAGGCCAGGATCGCGGAGGACGCGGGGGCCGTCGCGGTCATGGCGCTCGAGCGGGTGCCGGCCGACATCCGTGCTCAGGGCGGGGTCTCACGGATGAGCGACCCGGACATGATCGATGGGATCATCGAGGCTGTTTCGATCCCGGTGATGGCCAAGGCCCGCATCGGTCACTTCGTCGAAGCGCAGGTGCTGCAGGAGCTGGGCGTCGATTACATCGACGAGTCCGAGGTGCTCTCGCCCGCCGATTACGTCAATCACATCGACAAGTGGGGCTTCACGGTGCCGTTCGTCTGCGGGGCGACGAATCTCGGTGAGGCGCTGCGCCGGATCAACGAGGGCGCGGCGATGATCCGCTCCAAGGGTGAGGCCGGCACCGGAGATGTCTCCGAGGCGATGAAGCACATCCGCAAGATCCGCGGCGAGATCGCGGCCCTCGGCACCCTGCCCGCGGATGAGCTCTATGTCGCGGCTAAGGACCTGCAGGCGCCGTATGAGCTGGTCGCCGAGATCGCGAGGACGGGGACGTTGCCGGTCGTGCTGTTCGTCGCGGGCGGCATTGCGACCCCGGCGGACGCGGCGATGATGATGCAGCTCGGCGCGGACGGCGTGTTCGTCGGATCCGGAATTTTCAAGAGCGGCGACCCTGCGGCGCGTGCCGCGGCCATCGTGAAGGCGACGACCTTCTTCGACGACCCGACGGTCATCGCCGACGTCTCCCGCGGACTCG
>JAATGR010000115.1 GCA_015654575.1 Actinomycetales bacterium | reverse complement strand
CTGGCCGCGATGCTGCCGAGGGTGGCGTTGACGGTGTGCGCGGTTCGGGTGTCGAGTTGCGCGGTGGGTTCGTCGACCAGGAGCAGGCTGGGCGCGGAGGTGACCGCGCGGGCGAGCATGAGTCGTTGAGCCTCACCGCCGGAGAGCGCCCGGAACGGCCGTTCGGCGATGTTTTGGAGGCCGAACAGGTCGAGCGTCGCCCAGGCCTGTCGTTCGGCCTCGCGTCGTCCCAGCCCGCGCGTCAGCAGCGGGAAGGTGACGTGGTCGAGTGCAGTCCTGCGGGGAACCCCGTAAGGGTTCTGAAAGACCCAGCCGGTGCGATCGATGCCGGTCATGGTGAGTTCGCCCTGGGTGGGACGCTCACACCCAGCGAGGATCGACAGCAGGGTGGATTTCCCGCAACCGGATGGCCCGCACAAACCGAGCACATCGCCCGGGTGTAGTTCGAACGACAGTCCTTGGAACAACAACGAGGTGCCCGGGAACTGGTGTCCGAGCCCGTCTGCACGGATACCGGCAGTCCCGCTGGTCGGCTGATCGGGCTCGGTGAGCGCTTCCAGGGTATTCATCGGCACGACTCCTCAGAGATTCCGGTGCCGATGCGCACCGTCTCAGGGATCTCGCCGCCGTCATCAAGCGTGACGAGGCTGGAACCGAGCGCGGAGCCGACGACGGTGACCGGGAGCGCAGTCTCACCGCTCTGGACACACGCGGCCTGACCATCGACGGCGAACAGAGCGGTCGGGGGCAGTTTGATGGTCGGGAGCGCGTCGGTCAGTTCGAGCGTGGCTGTCGGACTCTGCTCGTCCGGTGCTGCGATGACGGCGGCGTAGTCGTCGGTCGCTGCCACCGCGCTCAGGAAGTCGGGGTCGGTCGCTCGGTTCTGCTCGTCCAGGGAGGTGGACTGTCCCCACAGTGTCAGGGTGCGTGCCCCGGGCGCGAGTGCGGACGGCGTGCTGCCAAGGCTGACGGCCGTGAGCTGGCCGGGCACGTTCCCGTAGGAACCGCCGGCGGTGACAGTCGAACCGAGCGTGGCGCTCCAGTCGGTGGTGGTCAAGGTCGTCGAAGGAAGCCACACGAGGTCGGTCAGGGCAAGAGAACGGTCCGGGTCAGTCTGCCCGATCGCTTTCTTCAACAGTCGGACAGCCTCCGAGGTGCCCCACCCGTAGTAACCATCTGCTGCGACGTCGTACCCGAGCCGCACGAGTTCTTCTTGGAGGGCGCGGACATCGTCGCCCTTGGCACCGGATTCGAGGTCGCGGTACAGCGGAACACTGGTGTGCAGCGCGAGGATCGGGACACCGCTCACCGCGAGTGGTGAGGTACCCGAGGCCACTTCGAGTCCTGCTCCGGTGCCGAGCGCGCTGACGACTCCCGAGGCGTTCGACGTCAGCGGTGTCGGGTCGGTGACCGCGAGTTGTACCTCGACGGTGCGGGCATCGGTGAAGTCTTCCTGCTGAGAGTCCACCTCGGTTAGCGCAGCGGCGGCTTGCAGGGACGCGGGCGCATCATCCGGGATGAGGATTGCCGCACCCCCTGCGCCTGCTGCCGCTGCGATGGCGAAGCCGAGAGTGAAGATCGTGCCGGAGAACCGGGCGCGTCGTGTCATAACATTTCCTACCGTTCGTTCATGTCCGGGGGCGTGTATCCCGGCACTTCTTCACGACATGCCGCTTCGATGGCGGTCGTATCGTCGGAGGCAGCGGATGCGACCCCGTTCTCGTCCAGGTCGTCCTCGTCGAACTCGTAGCCGATCGTGCCGTCCGGGTTTGCGGCGGCGTTGTCCAGTCCGTGATCGTGGAGACAAGCGACATATTCAGTCACGGGGTCCGTGGAGGTCTGCTCCTGCGCTTCATCGGTTGTGCTCGGCGAACTTTGAAAGCTGTCGCTCTCGCTTCCTGCTCCGCCGCATCCGGGCAACAGGACGAGGAGGAGTGCGAATGCGCTGAGAGATGCGTGTGTTCTTGGGTGTATACGCATGGACGGATCACCCGATGCTTATGGAGTAGCCTGCCGCCGCGAGAAAGGCGTTCGCGGTTTCGTCGGAGACGTCGAAGCTCGCATTGCCGGGGTCCTGCATGTCTGCATCGAAGTCGTCGACCGTGTAGGAAGCGTCGACGAAGCCGCCTTCGAGCAGGCACTGCACCGCCGTCTGGCGCGGATCGGCGAGCAGGTCCGGGTTGTTCTGCTGCTGGTTGAACAGGCTCTCGATGACCATGGTTGTGCCCTCGGCGCAATCCGCAGACTGCTCGGAGTACTTGTCGGCCTCAGCATCGGTGTCGAAAATCGGCGGCGTTATCTGGTAGAGCCCCGACGCCAACTTGGTCGCGGTCTCGTCATACCCAAGATCGGAGGTGCACTTTAGGTAGCGGTTCACCGCCTCGTCGTAGTCGGCCTGCGAGATCGACCCGGTCTCCACCGCTCGTTCCAGGACCTCGCGCTCAAAGTCGCTCAGGTTCTCCTTCGACAGATACTGTTCGAAAAGCTCCGTCAGACTCCCTGCAAGCACCTCACCCGAACCGCCATCCTGCGAGCTGCTGTCGGTGCCTGTTCCGTTGTTGTCGCTTCCGTCGTTGCTGCATCCCGACAGAGCGACGATGATCGCGAGGCTCGCTACGACCGCGCCGAGTTTGGCGCGCATGGTGCTCTTCATACTCACGGTGTCCTTTCGCGGGGCGACGTG
>JAATGR010000015.1 GCA_015654575.1 Actinomycetales bacterium | reverse complement strand
CCCTTCTCGGAGTTGAACCATTTCACGGTGCCAGTGGCCATCGTGTCTTTCCTTCTGTTTTTCGGGCCGCCGGAGCGACCGGGAGCGCCGCGTCGTCGAATACGGCGCGGACGATGGGAACCCGTCGAGATCCCGACGGGAGAGCATGATGCGACGGATGCCGCGACGGCGGCCTCGGCCGACTCGGACGTGGCATGCGTGCCGAGGTCCTCGCCGCGAGAGCCGTGGGCGCGGATCCCGGAAGGCGTCTGGTCGATGAAGCCCGCGTACTCGTCGGCGAGTGTCGCCACGTGCACGCCGTCATCGGCCTGACGCCACATAAGAGTCGCGCCCAGAGGGGGGATGATCATAAGTTTCAACCTTCGCGCGACGAACTCGCGCGGATACAGCAGATGGGGCTGAGGCCAGGTTATCGGTCGTCGACTGCTGCTCTCGACAATGAGGCAGAATATTGGCCGCAGTTCCGGAGGGGACTCGTCAGCATACCACGGGGCCGCCGCCACGCGGGAAGACGGATTTTGCGCCCCCGGCATCTCCGCCCGCTCGGCCTGTCTCCCGAACATCGACTGCGCGCGACCCTCAGCGCTCCGGGCGGAGCTTGGCCGTCAGTTCCAGGAGGGTGCGCAGCTCGTCATCGGTCAGTCGTGACATGTGCGCGGCGATCGATCGGGCGTGCGATGCGCCCACGGTGCGGAAGGCTCGGAGTCCCTGCGGTGTGGCACCCACCAGGGCGCCGCGGCCGTCGTCCGGGTCGGGGCACTTCGTCACGAGACCCCGGGCGACCATCCGGTCCACCAGGCGGGAGACGCTCGGCTGGCTGATGAGCATGTTCGCCGTCACGTCGCGCAGTCGTGCCGTCATGTCCGGCATTCGGGTGACGGTGAGGAGCACGTCGTATTCGGCCTGCGTGAGTGCCGTCCCCTCGAAATCCGTGCTGATCTGGCCGAAGATCTCGTGCTGCGCGCGGAAGACGCTCTCCCAGGCCTCGACGGCGAGGCGACGATCGGTCATGCGCCCAGCGTACGCGTCCGCGCGGAACGCGGCATCCCGCGTGTGGTCTCGCCCGGTAGAATCGTTTCGGTGACCGATCATGCCGCCTCGACCGGCGCTCTCCCGGTCGTTCCGGTGCAGGTTCGAGGCGCGATGCCTTGGGTGATCTGGGTGGTCGGAACCCTCACCTATCTGGCCGCGATCATCGGTCGCAGCTCGCTGGCGGGCGTCGGGTCCGATGTGGTGATCCGGTTCGGCGCCGACTCGTCCACGCTCGCCTTGTTCGCCACGCTGCAGCTCGCCGTCTACGGGGGCATGCAGATCCCCGCGGGGCTCCTCCTCGACCGCTTCGGCGCTCGCATCGTGCTCACCGGCGGCATGCTCATCATGGCCGCAGGTTCGCTGTGGTTGGCCTTCGCGCCGGATGCGGCATCCGCGATCGCGGCGCGCGTGCTCACCGGCGCCGGGGACGCGATGGTGTTCCCGAGCGTGCTTCGACTGCTGACGCTGTGGTTCCCGGTGCGGCGCGTGCCCCTGTTGCAGCAGATCACCGCGCAGGTGGGCCAGGGCGGTCAGATCCTCAGCGTGATGGTGCTCGCCGGCGGGGTCGCCGTGTTCTCCTGGGAGGCCGCGTTCTGCGCGCTTGCCGCGGTGCTCGTGGTGTTCGCGATCGTGGATGCCGCCACCGTGCGCGAGCGGGGCCTGCCGCCGCGTCCGGCCGGCGCCGCCCCCGGCCCGAGCCAACGCGCCCTGCTGCTGCAGGCCTTGCGGGAACCGGGCACCCGGCTCGCGTTCTGGGTGCACTTCGTCACGCCCTTCGCCGGCACCACTGTCGCGCTGCTGTGGGGCGTTCCCTTTCTCACTTCGGGAGAGGGTCTGTCCGCGGGGGACGCGAGCCTGATGATCACGGTCTATGTGCTCGGCGGTGCCGTGTTCGCGCCGGTGATGGGCATGCTTTCCGGGTCGTACCCACGGCGGCGCGCGACCGTCGCCGTGGCGTCGGTGCTCATCCAGGCCGTGGCGCTCGCCGCGGTGCTGCTGCTGCCGGGGGCGGCGCCGATATGGCTGGTGATCCTCTGGATGGTGGCGATGTCGAGCGGCGGCGCCGCATCCATGATCGCGTTCGACATCGCCCGGCGGCACAACCCGGTGCGGCGGCTCTCCACCGCGACCGGGATCGTCAACATGGGCGGCTTCATCGCCGCGCTCCTCGCGACCTACGCGATCGGACTGGTGCTCGACCTCGAGCACGCCGACCCGGCCGCGTACCGCATCGACGAGATGCGTGTCGCGTTCGCCACGATCTTCGTGCTGTGGCTCATCGGTCTCTCCGGCATCGGCATCGAGTCGCGGCTGCTCCGCGCCCGGCGTGACTGAGCCGGCACCGCTGGCTTCGTTTTGTGCTGCGCTCCGTGCGGCCAGGTCGTGCGCTGCCCGGGGTGGCGGTCGCAGAATCGCGCGGATGTCGCAGGAATCGGCCCAGATTCTGTGACGCCGGGCAAATTCTGCGACGCGCGCGGGTGGGGGACGTGACGGCGCTGGGGGCAAAAAGTAGGGCCGGTCGGAGAGGTATCCGACCGGCCCTTGTCCCTTTGCACCAAGAGTGTCCTGCAATCACATGTCCGGTGATCGCCACAGCAAAACGATCACCGTTCGATCACTGTATAACGGTGGGGTAACGGGGCGGAAGGGGGATTCGTTACGCTTTCGTGACTCCTTGGCGATGCATAGCGGGCACTCAGGCTGGCGCCTGGAGCAGAGGGAGCCAGATCTCGTCGACGATCTGGATCATCACGTCCTCCGCTACCGGGCGCTGCGTCATGAGCATCTCGTGGCGCAGCAGATCGAACGGCAGGCTGAGCACACGCGCCGGCCGCTCTCGGTCGGGGATCTCGCGGCGCGCGACGGCGCGCGCCGTGATGATCTCCAGCGTGGTCTGCATATCGGCGGGCAGGATGCTGCGGCGCAGGTCGGCGAAGGTCGTGCCGGTCTCCCGGAAGTAGTCCACGAGGCTGACCGTCGCCAGCGCGATCATCCACGCGCGCGCGCCGTTGGCGCTGCGCAGGTACCGGATGGCATCCTCCCGGAGATCGCCGGTATCGGGGAGCTCCACCGGTGAGCTCTCGCGGGCCCAGGTGATCGCCGCGATCAGGAGGTCTTCGCGGCGCCGCCATCGGCGGTAGAGCACCGGGCGACTCGTGCCGGCGCGGGCGGCGACCGCCTCGTAGGTGAATCCGGGGTAGCCGTGCTCGGCGAGCACGTCCCACGCGGCGGCGAGGATCGCGTTCTCGAGCTCCGTGCCGCGCCGGCGGGTGACGGGTGTCGCATCCGGTTTGAGATCCACTTGCGTATCTTATCGTGGCGGCGTACCGTGAGGCTTATTAGATACAGATCCGTACCTTAGGAGGAATAATGGCGAAGCAGCCGCTTGACCGCACCGCCCTGCGAACCGCCATCGCGGTGCTGGTGGGAGGCGTCGCCGTCATCCTGGATTCGACGATCGTGAGCGTCGCGCTGCGGCAGCTCGCGACCGACCTGAATGTCGGCGTCGAGGTCATCCAGTGGGTCTCGACCGCCTACCTGCTGGCGCTGGGCGTGGCGATCCCTCTCGTCGGCTGGTTGCAGAGCCGGCTCGGCGCGAAGCGGCTGTGGATGATCGCGCTCACGCTGTTCCTGGTCGGCTCGATCCTGTGCGCCTGCGCGTGGGATGCCTCCAGCCTCATCGCCTTCCGCGCCCTGCAGGGGCTCGGCGGCGGTGCCCTGCTGCCGCTGATGATGACGATGGTGATGCAGTCGACCAGCGAGGGCGATGCGGCCCGCATCATGTCGGTGGTCGCGTTGCCCGCCGCCGTCGGTCCGATCGTCGGCCCGGTCGTGGGCGGACTGATCCTGAGCGCGGCGGACTGGCGCTGGCTGTTCCTGGTGAACGTGCCGCTGTGCGTGGCGGGGCTCATCCTGGCCTGGCTGCTGATCCCGTCCGACGCGGGAGACCGGCGCGTCCGGCTCGATGTCGTCGGTCTCGTGCTGCTCTCGCCGGCCCTCGTCGCCCTGCTCTGGGGATTGTCGAACGTCTCCGCGGACGGCGGTTTCGGCCACCCCGACGTGCTGGTGCCGATGATCGGGGGCGCCGTGCTCCTGATCGCGTTCGTGTGGTGGGCGCTGCGCCGCGGCCCGAAAGCGCTGGTCGACCTGGCTGTGCTGCGCTCGCGACCGACGTGGGCGGCCACCGCGCTCATGTTCCTGTCGGGCGCGGCGCTCTACGGGGCGATGCTGCTGCTGCCGCTCTACTGGCAAGAGGTGCGCGGCGCCGATGCGCTGGGCGCCGGGCTCCTGCTCCTCCCGCAGGGCATCGGCTCTCTTCTCAGCCGTACCGCAGCGCTCCGGCTCATGTCGCGCATCGGTGCCCGCGGCGTCGCGCTGGTCGGCTTCGTGCTCGTCGCGATCGGATCCGTCCCGTTTGCCTTCGTCGGTACCGACACCGCGTTCTGGCCGCTCATGATCGCTCTGTTCGTGCGGGGACTCGGACTCGGCATGGTGATGATCCCGCTGATGATGGTCGCCTTCGTCGGGCTCCCCACGCAGGACGTTCCGCACGCCAGCATCATCGTGCGCATCGCGCAGCAGATCGGCGGCTCGGTCGGTGTGGCGCTGCTCGCCGTCATCCTCGCCACCACGGCGACGGCGACCGGTTCGATGACCACCGCCTTCGACACCGCGTTCTGGTGGACGGTCGGGTTCACCGCGCTCGCGCTGGTTCTCACCTTCGCGTTGCCGCGGCGTGCCGGAAGCGTTCCGACGCGCGAGGAGCCGACGACGGATGTTGCGGTCGAGGTGGCGGCAGAGGCCTGACCGACCGCTCGTCGCCGCGCTCACGTGACTCGTAGAGTGACGGGGTGGACCCGATGCCCCCGCCCGACGAGGACGCCGGAGCACCCCATCCGCTCTCGATCGTCGGCGGCCCGCGGTTCGCGCAGGGGTTGCGCACGGCGCGGCTCGTGCTCGACGAGGATCAGCGGGCGGCGGCCGACGCGCTCGCACAGCCGGTGCGTCACGGCTTCTATCTGTGGGGACCGGTCGGCCGCGGCAAAACGCTGCTGGCCGAGCGCTACTACCAGGCGCTGCCGACGAGGAGAAAGCGCCGGTTCCACGTCCACGGCTTCTTCCGTGCGCTGCAGGGTGAGATCCTCGGCGGCGGCGGTGCGCCCGGCGCGCTGACGCGGATCTTCGGGACCGCGCGCGCAGTGCTGTTCGACTAGTTCCACGTGCACGACGTCGCGGACGCCCGCTCGCTCGCCCTCGTGCTGCGCTGGCTGCGCGAGCGGAATGTGCTCGTGATCGCGACCTCGAATGACGTGCCGGAAGATCTGCTTACCGGTTCCGCCGCGCATGACGCGTCGCGTCCGGTGATGGAGCTCCTCCGGAGCGAGTTCGAGGTGATCGGGTTCGGATCGGGCCGCGACTACCGCCGTGACCCTCCGGCGCGCGCGGTGCCGGCGCGGCTGTTCGCGCCCGGAGCCAGGGGATTCTCCGGCGGCAGCTGGACGCTGTCGACGACGCAGCGGCCGGCCGGCACGACCCTGCTCCTTCAGGCGGACGGACTTCCGCTGCGGGCGGTGTCCGCGACCTCCGACGAGGCCGTGCTCGCCTTCGAGGACCTGTGTGAGACGCCGGTGTCGGCGGGGCAGTATCTGTGGCTGGCGGCGTCCTTCCCGCGGATCGTGGTCACGCGGATGCCGGATCCTGCGCTCCTCGGCCGCGACGCCGCCGCGCGGCTGGTGAGCCTCGTCGACGTGCTGCACGATCGCGGTACCGAGCTGCACGTGGTCGCAGCAGGCCGGCCGGAGTGGCTGCTCGACGCGGTCGAGCAGCCGCGAGGGGCTGCCCGTGCCGTCAGCCGGCTTGTGACGCTGCGTGTCATCGACGGGGAATGAGTGACCGTCGGACCTGGTTTGCTGACGGCATGAGCAGACGAATCTCCCTCTTCGGCGGCACCGGATACGCGGGTGGCAACATCGCGCGGGAAGCGGCGGGGCGCGGTCACGCGGTCACCTCTTACAGTCGCGGCGGAGCGCCCGACGAGCCGGTCGCGGCGGTCGTCTACGAGACCGGCAGCCTGACCGACGCAGACCTGGTTCGCACGGCCGCGGCCGACAGCGACGACGTGGTGGTCGCCGTGCACGGATCCGACGTTGACGGGAAGCCCCTGATCGACATCCTGCCCTCCCTCATCGATGCCGCTATCGCCGGCGGTGCCCGGCTCTCCTTCGTGGGCGGTGCCGGCAGCGCGCTGGTCGCCGAGGGCGGGCCGCGGCTGGTCGACGGCCCCGACTTCCAGGAGGCGTGGAAGCCGGAGGCGCTCTCGCACGCGGCTGTGCTGGATGCGCTGCGCCAGGCCCCGGAAGCGCTCGACTGGTTCTACGTGTCGCCCGCGGCACTGTTCGGCCGCTACGCACCCGGCGAGACCACCGGCGCCTACCGCACCGGTGGCGACGTGCTGGTCACGAAGGAGGACGGCAGCTCGGAGATCTCCGGCACCGACTTCGCCCTGGCCTACGTGGACGAGATCGAGCAGCGCAACCACCCGCGTCAGCGCTTCACCACGGGTCACTGAGCGTCGCGACGGGGTGTGAAATACCGGGTGCCGTGCGAGCACCCGCGTCAGCGCTTCACGACGGGGCCTTGAGTGCCACTGCGACGCTCTGAGCGTCGCGACGGGGATGCGGGTTCCCCGGTAACCCGGCCGTCATCCGGCGGGCGTAGCGTCGCCGGCATGAGCTCTCTCGATGCGGCGGACGCGGCCGTACCAGCGACCTACACCGCGCAGGTCGGCAGCCAGCGGATCGTGCTGCCGGTCATCCCGGTCTCCGACCACCTGTCGATCGCCCTGATGATGGTCATCGACCACGGCGTGCGCTTCGTCGAGCGCGCCGGCGAGGAACTGGCCGCCCACTTCGCCGCCGCCCGCCCGGACATCGTCGTGGCGCCGGCGACCCTCGGCATCCCGGTGGCGATCGCCGTCACCCGTGCGCTCGGCCTCGACGACTACGTCATCCTGCAGAAGACCCGCAAGGTGCACCTGGGGGATGCGCTGGAAGCGCGCGCGCACGCGATCACGAGCACCGCCGGTCAGGCGCTGCTGCTCGATCGGGCGAGGCTCGGCGACATCGCCGGACGCCGCGTGCTGTTCGTGGACGATGTCATCTCGACCGGATCGTCCTCGGGCGCAGCCCTCTCCCTGTTGGCGGAGGCCGGAGCCGAGATCGTCGGGGTCGGGGCGCTGCTCGCGGAGGGCGACGGCTGGCCGGATGCGCTCGCGGGCTATCAGGACCGGCTCTTCGCGCTGGGCCGCATCCCGCTGTTCCGGTCCTGAGCATGATGCACGACGTCGTCATCGATAACGCGGTCATTGTCACCATGGACGAGGACCGGCGCGTCGTACACGGGTGGATCGCGATCGACGACGGTGCGATCAGCGCACTCGGCGAGCGGACCGCGCCGGCCGCGCGCGAGCGCATCGATGCGGGCGGAGGCCTGCTGCATCCCGGCTTCGTCAGCGCCCACCAGCACACTATGGACACGCTCGGCCGTGCCGCGGCCGGCGAGACGCGGGAGTTCTTCGACTGGCTGTTCGGCACCTATTACGGCACGGTGTTGGGCTACGGTCCGACCGATGCCCGGCGCGCGGCGGGACTCGCCGCCCACGACCTCGCTCGCGCCGTGGTGACGACGGTCGTCGACTGCTGGGGCGTGGGGGACGCGGGCTCCGGCCGTGCCCACGGCTGCCTGAGGGCGACCGCTGAGGTCGCCGCCGCCAGCGGGCTGCGCTGGATCATCGCGCCGATGGTTTCCGACCGGTTCCCCGCGTCGTGGGAGCCGTTCCTGGCCGCCGCGCCCCCGGGACCGTCGGGCGATCCGTTCCGACCCGATGCGCTGATCGCCCCCACCGAGGTCGCGCTGCGGTTCGCCGCCGACGCCCTCGACCTTGCCCGCGACCGGGTCGAGGTGTGGACCAGCGTGGAGCTGCCGGAGATGGCGAGCGACGAACTGCTGGCCGGGATGGCGGTGCTCTCGGCATCCGCAGGTCGGGGGTTCACCACCCACCTGTGCGCGTCCGAGGCGGGCGCGGTGGATGCGACCGGCGAGCGGGCGGTGCGCCGTCTCGACCGGCTGGGGCTGCTCCGCGCCGGCGTCGTGGCCGCCCACCTGACCCACACCGATGCCGGCGACCGCGAGTTGCTTGCCGCCGCGAAGGTCGGCGCCGCGCACTGCGCGACCTCGACGATGCTCGGCGGCGGCTCCCGCAGCGCGCTCGGCGAACTGCGGGAGTCCGGGATGCCGGTCGGCCTGGGCCTCGACAACGCCACCCTGAACGCGACCGCCGACATGGCGGCGGAGATGCGGCACGCGCTCATGTTCGACCGTGCGTGCGGAACCGGCCAGTCGCGACCGACCCCGGCTGAGGTGCTCGCGCACGCCACGATCGACGGCGCTCGGGCGCTGGGGATGGCCGACCGCCTCGGATCCCTCGAGCCCGGCAAACGCGCCGACCTCGTCCTGGTGGACATGAGGGGTTCGCAGTTCGAGCCCCGCGGCGACGAGGTCACCGCCCTCGTGTTCCAGGCTCGCGCCGACGACATCCGGCTCGTGTTGGTCGACGGCGAACCGGTGTACGCGCGCTGACGCGCGGTGGGTCAGCGCGGGGCGTCGCCGGTGGTGACGGGAAGCTCCGGATGGTTCGACCACTGGCTCCAGGAGCCGGGGAACACCCGCGCCTCGAAGCCCGCGAGGGTGAGCGCGACCGCCTGATGCGACGCCGTGACGCCCGACCCGCAGTAGACACCGACGGGCGCGCCGTCTTGTGCGCCGAGCGCCGCGAAGCGGGCCCGCAGCTCCTCGGGCGGGAGGAAGCGTCCGGAGGCGTCCACGTTCTCGGTCGTGGGCGCGCTGACCGCGCCCGGCACGTGCCCGGCCCGCGGGTCGATCGGCTCCACGTCGCCGCGGTACCTCTCGGCGGCCCGCGCGTCCAGCAGCAGATCGGCGTCGGCGAACCCGGCGACCTCCGCCAGCGGGATCACCGGCAGTGCACCGTAGGAGAGCTCGACGTGCCCCGGGGCGGGGGAGGCGCCGGCGCCCGTCTCGACCGGCAGTCCCGCGCCGGTCCAGGCGCGGTACGAGCCATCGATGATGCGCACGTCGGCGACGCCCGCATAGCGCAGCAGCCACCAGGCGCGGGCGCTGGAGAGGTTCTTCAGATCGTCGTAGACGACGACCGTGTCGCCGGGGTCGATGCCCCAGCGTCGCGCGGCGGCCTGCAGCTCACCCACCGGCGGAAGCGGATGCCGGCCGTCGGCGGGGTCGCCGTGCGCGGCGAGCTCGTGGTCGAGGTCGACGTAGACCGCGCCGGGGATGTGTCCCGCCTCGTACTCCGGGCGTCCGTCCGGGCGGTCCAGCCGCCACCGCACATCCAGCAGCCGCACCGGCCCGCCGTCGGGGTAGCCGCCGGTCTCGAGCGCCGCGCGCAACCGGTCAGCGGTGGTGAGCAGGTCAGCCATGGGTGGGGGTTCCGTCCGTGTCGTGGGTGCGGGTGGGTGGTTCAGCCGTGGGTGGGGGTTCTGTCGGTGTTGTGGGTGCTGGCGAGCAGCTCAGCCATGGGTGTGGGTTCCGTCCGTGTCGTGGATGCCGGAGAGCTTGAACGCCAGCCGCCCGTGCGCGAAGCCGCCGCCGGCCCGGATCGCGGTGGCGACCCATGCGGCCTCGGCGAGCTCGCCCTGGCTCGCGCCCGCCCGCACCGCCGCCTGCGAGTGCGAGTCGATGCAGTACGTGCACTGCGTCGTGATGCCCACGGCGAGCGCGATCAGCTCCCGGTACTTCAACGGGATCTCGCGTCCCTCCGTCTGGAAGACCGCGTTGTTAAAGTCGTTGAAGGAGGCGAGGATGTCGGGCGTGCTCGCCTTGTAGTCGCGGGTGTAGGCGCGGTCGCCCTCACGGTCGAAGAAGTCGGTCATGTCTCTCTCTGTTCGCTGCGGCACCGCATCCGGCGCTCTGGTTCTCGCAGGTTCCGACGCCCGGACACCCACCCGAGCCTAGGAACGGCTCGCTCCCCGGACAACGACGGGCTCGTCATGATTATTCATCGGCGGCGTCGATGGGTCGCTGCCGGAGAGCCGGTACATGACGGCATATGACCGCTCCGGATGCCGGAGCGACCCGATGCTCATAGGGTCGCGACATGGCCGAGACGCTCGACATCATCCAGCTCCGCACCTTCGTCGCGATCGACGAGTGCGGGGGGTTCGGGCGAGCGGCATCCGCACTGCACATGAGCCAGCCCACCGTCAGCCAGCACGTGCGGTCCCTCGAACGCCGGCTGTCGCAGCAGCTCGTGCAGCGCGACGGCCGCAAGGCCCGGTTCACGGCCGCCGGTTCCCGCCTGCTGGCCGAGGCCCGCCGCATCCTCACCGTGCACGACGAGGCGCTGGCCCGGCTGGATGCCACGCGCACCAGCGCGATCGTCGTCGGGTCGACCGAGACGGCCGCCGAGCAGGTCCTCCCGGAGCTGCTCGGTCGCCTCCGCTCCGCCTACCCGCACCGTCAGGTGCAGTTCCACATCGACCGCTCCACGCAGATGACCGAGGCGGTCGGCAAGGGCACGATCGACCTGGCCATCGTGCTGGACACCGGCCAGAGCATTTCCGGGCCCGAGGTCGGCAGTCTGCCGCTGAACTGGTACGCCGCGCCGGGCTGGGTTCCGCCGTCCGACGATGAGGCGATCCCCCTGGTCGCCTACGTCGAGCCGTGCGGGATGCGTCAGCGGGCGCTCGGTGAGCTGAACGCGCGGGGGCGCCGCGTCGAGATCGCCGCGGAGTCGGGGTCGTTGGAGGGCGTGATCGCCGCGGCCCGCGCGGGGCTCGGGATCGCCGTGCTCCCCAGTGCCGGCAAGGCGCCCGCGGGCCTGGTCGCCCGTCACGACTTCCCCGACCTGGGGAAGATCCTCGTTCGCCTGATCACCCGCCGTGGACTGGACGCCGACGTGGAGGAGGCGGCGCTGGACGCGCTCGACGGCTTCTTCACGGCGCCGGCGTACGTGCACGCGGTGTCGGCCTGAGGTCGGTATGACCCGCCGCTACCTCGTCATCGGCGCCGGCGGCGTCGGAGCAGCGCTCGCCGCCGGGCTCGTCGGCGCCGGGCTCCCCGTCGTCCTCGTCTCGCGAGGTCGCACCTACGACGCGATCGCAGCGCACGGGTTGCACTTCACCCACGAGGGGATGACGCGCGTGCTCGACGTCGCCGTGGTGGGCTCCCCGGACGAGCTGACGCTGCGCCCCGACGACGTGCTGCTGCTGGCGGTGAAGAGCCAGGACGCCCCGGCCGCCCTCGCCCAGTGGGCGCGGCATCCGGTTGACGGCGGGGGTATCGCGGGCGCCGTGTTACCGATCGTGACGCTGCAGAACGGGCTGGACGCCGAGCGTGTCGCGCTGCGGCACTTCGACACGGTGGTCTCGGGGACGACGCTCATCGCCGCGCAGCACCTGGAGCCGGGCGAGGTGACCGTGCGCAACGGCCCAAAGCTGGGACAGATCATCCTCGGCGCGTTCCCGTCGGCAGAACTCGCTGTCGGCGCGGCGCGGCTCGTCCCGGAGGTCGCCGCCGACCTGCGCCGGGCGCAGTGGCTGATCCACGAGGCGGATGACCCCAGACGCTGGAAGGCGTGGAAGACGCTCGCGGCCTCGACGTTCCCCGTAGAGGTGCTCGCCGGCACGCCGGAAGAGCTCGACCGTGTGCGCGAACGGGTGCGCGACGAGGCCCGCGAGGTGCTCGCCGCCGCCGGATACGACTTCGCCGACCCCGCCGAGTTGAGCTACGACGTTGCACAGGCCCGGCCGTCGCAGAGCCCGGCTGCGCCCGTGGGCCTGTCGACCTGGCAGAGCTTCGCCCGCGGCTCCGGCAGTGAGACGGACTACCTGACCGGGGAGATCGTGCTTCAGGCGCGGCTGCTCGGCATCCCCGCGCCGGCTAGCACGGCCGTTCGTCGGGCGCTCGCGGAGGCGGCGGCTGCGGGGGAGGGGCCCGGGGTGCGCCGCGCGCGCGATATCCTCGACGGCTTGGCGGCGGCAGTACCGGCATGACCGGCGCGGACGGCCGCGTCGCGCTCGTCTTCCACGCCGGTCGCGCAGCATACCGACCGGATCGTGCCCGGCACGGCTGTCATCCGTGGTCGTGGACACCTCGGTGTGGATCGAGTTCCTGAGCGCCGGTGGTCATCGCAGGAATCAGTGGCGCAGATGGTCGCATCCGAGCGGGATACCGACCATCTGCGCCATCGATCCGCGGCGAAACTGGCCTCAGGTCGCCGCGAACACCGGCGGCTCGTAGGCGCGCACCGGCGGCACCGGGCCGTCGTAGCGCTCCACCCGTACCCGCACCCGGGCACCGTTGGAGGCCTGCGTCAGGGTCGAGGTGCCGACGTCCCGGGTGAGCACGTTCACGTTGCCGTTCACGCAGTCCGCGATCTCCGGCGCGCTGGGATCGAACCACGCGCCGGTGTGCATCTGCACGACACCGGGCAGCAGCGCGTCGGTGACCACGACACCCGCCAGGAGGGTGCCCTGCGCACTGCGCACCCGGGCGACGTCGCCGGCGAGGAGGCCGCGTGCGGCGGCATCCGCCGGGTGCAGCCGGATCGGCTCGCGCCCCGCGACCTTCGTCGACTGGCTCGCCGCGCCCATGTCGAGCTGCGAGTGCAGTCGGTGCGAGGGTTGCGTGCACAGCAGCTCGAGATCGAAGGCGGGGTCTGCATCGGATGCCGGGCGCCACACCGCGTGCCCGGCCACATCGGGCAGGCCGAAGCGGTGCAGGATCTCGCTGAACAGCTCGATCCGCCCGGTCGGGGTGGCGAGCGGATGCGCGAGCGGGTCGGCGCGGAAGCGGGCGAACGCGCCGTCGGCGTAGGGCACCTGCGGGAGCGGTGTGCCCTGAGCCTCCCAGAAGTCGGCGAACGGCGGGACCTGCGGCGATCCGGGGCTCTCCCGCCACTGCTCGTAGATGCGCTCGAGCCATTGCCGGGAGTCGAGGCCCTCGGCGACGTCGGTGCCCAGTCGTCGGGCGAGCCGGTCGTAGATCCAGAACTCCTCGCGTGCCTGCCCGCGCGGCGCGACCACCCGCGGCATAGCGCGCAGGCGCGCATCGCCTGGCCCCGCCGCGATGTCCTCCCGTTCGAGCGGGTTCGCCGCCGGCAGCACGATGTCTGCGTGGCGGGCCGTCGGCGTCCAGTGGAACTCGTGCACGATCAGCGTGTCCAACCGGGCGAACGCCCGCTCCAGCCGCCGCAGATCCTGATGGTGGTGGAACGGGTTGCCGCCGGCCCAGTAGGCGAGGCGGATGTCCGGGAGGGTCAGCGTCCCGCCGTCGTAGGGGATCCGCGCCCCCGGATGCAGCAGCAGGTCGCTGATCCGCGCGCAGGGGATGAACTCCGCGACTGGGTTGCGTCCCTGCGGGAACGTCGGCAGCGGAACCTGCTCGAAGCCGTTCCCGTAGTCGCCCATCGAGCCGTAGCCGTGGCTGAAGCCGCCGCCGGGCAGCCCGATCTGGCCGAGGAAGGCGGCCAGGGTGAGCGCGGCGAACACGGCCTGCTCGCCGCCGCGGTGCCGCTGCAGCGAGTAGGTGACGTTGATGAGGGTGCGCCCGGCCGCCGCTCGCCGGGCGAGGGCGCGGATGGTGCTCGCGGTCACGCCGGTGAGGGGCGCCGCCCATTCGGGCGTCTTCGGCGTGCCGTCGCTCTCGCCCCGCACGTAGGCGCGCACCCGCTCGGCGCCGGCGGTGTGCGTGCGCAGGAAGTCGTCGTCGGCGAGGCCCTCGACGACGAGGGTGTGGATCAGCGCGAAGATGAGGGCGGCGTCGGTTCCGGGGCGGACGCCGATCCACTGCGCGCCCAGTTCGTCCAACACGTCGTCGCGCTGTGCGGACAGCGACACAAGGTGTGTGGATGCGGCGGCCAGCCGTGCCCGCTCCGACCCGGTGTGACGGTCGGCGCCCCCGGGAACGACCCAGCTGTTGGAGCGGCGCAGCCCGCCGAACGAGAGGAAGAGGTCGGTGTGCTCGGCCAGCTGCGCCCACGACGGGGGCCGGGAGCGGAGCTCCGCCATACCGTCGCGCCCGATCAGGTGGGGCAGGAGCACGAGGCTCGCGCCTCGGCTGTAGTCGTTGACGGAGGAGGTGTAGCCGCCGATCGCGTTCAAGAACCGATGCAGCTGGCTCTGCGCGTGGTGGAACCGGCCGGCGCTGCCCCAGCCGTAGGAGCCGCCGTAGATCGCGCTGTTGCCGTGCGTGTCGCGCACGCGCGCCAGCTCGCCGGCGACGAGATCGAGGGCGTCGTCCCAGTCGAGCTCGACGTATTCATCGTCGGGGGCGCCGCGCCGGGCATCGGGCCCGGGGCCGTTCCGGAGCCAGCGGCGTCGCACCGCGGGGCGGGCGATACGGGAACGGTGGTGCTGGCCGCTTGCGACGTTGCCGATCGCGGGCGCGGCATCCGGGTCGTTCGGGAACGGCCGCGCCGCGACCACCCGCTCGCCGTCGGGGGAGAGTTCGACGCGGAACGTGCCCCAGTGGGCGCTGGACTGACCGGTGGGCGGCACCTGCGTATTATGCGCCGGGCCTCGCGGGAGGCCGGTGGCCGGCGTCTCACTTCGCAACCGGAGCCCATAGGGAGATCCGATCGTTACGCTTCACGCATCCCTGTTGGACGTCGCCGTCCCCCCACGCGGAGCATGAGAGCATGACCTCCTCCGTGTATCCCCCCGACGAGAGCGTCCCCGCGGCAGCGGCGGATGACGTCGAGTTCATCAGCCAGATCCACGTGAACACGGCCACCGAACTCGCCCCGACCGGGCAGCGCGGCATCGACGTCGATTACCTCCGCCGGTACGCGCGGGCCCTGGAGGACGGCGGCTTCGACTACACGCTGCTGCCCTACGGATCCGCCAGCGCCGACTCGCTGACCCTGGCCGGTGCGGTGGGCCAGCTCACCGAGCGGTTGAAGGTCGTGGTCGCGGTGCGACCCAACGTCGCCTTCCCGCTCGTGGTGGCCCAGCAGCTCGCCACGATCGATCAGCTCAACCGCGGGCGCACCGTCGTGCATCTGATCTCCGGCGGCAACGATGCGGAACAGGCCCGCCAGGGCGACTATCTGCCGAAGGCCCAGCGCTACGCCCGCACGCGGGAGTTCCTGCAGCTGCTGCGACGCGCGTGGACCGAGACGGCGCCGTTCGACGTCGCCGGCGAGTTCTTCCGGTTCGACGGCTTCGGGCCGGGCTTCCCGACCTTCGGCGGCGGCGCGCTCCCGATCTCGATCGGCGGGCAGTCCGACGAAGCGTTCCAGGTCGGCGGTGAACTGGCCGACGTGTTCAGTTTCTGGGGCGAGCCGCTGAGCGAGATCCGGCAGCAGATCGACCGCATCGACGGGATCGCGCAGGCTGCGGGGCGCGCCGACCGTCCCCGCTTCTGGGTCACGTTCCGGCCCATCGTCGCGCCGACCGATGCCCTGGCCTGGGAGAAGGCCCACGGCTACATCGAGCGGATCGGTCAGACCTACCGCTCCGGCGCGTTCTTCGCGAAGGGCCTCGCGACCCCCGACGCACCGCAGAACGTCGGATCGCAGCGCGCCCTCGCCTTCGCGGAACGGTCGGAGCGGTACGACCGGGCCCTGTGGACCCCGACCGCCGCCTCGACCGGCGGCACCGGCGCCTCGACCGCACTGGTGGGCAGCTACGAGACGGTGGCCGCGGCCATCCTCGACTACATCGACCTCGGCGCCTCGCTGGTCTCGATCCGCGGCTACGACACCCTCAACGACCTGGTCGACTACGGGCGCTACGTCCTCCCGTTGGTGCGTCAGGAACTCGCGCACCGCGCGGCGACCGGCCGGCGCGGCACGCTGCAGGCCGACCACCCGGGCGGATTCGCGGAGCCCGAGCTGGCGGGAGCGGGCCGATGAGCGCGACCGCTACCGCCGGCTTCACCGCCACGGCGGAGCAGCTCGCGGAGCTGACCGCTGCCGTCGCGCAGACCGCCGAGCACTACGACCTCACCGCCGAGTTCCCGCTGCAGGGCTTGGACGCCGTGCACCGCGCGGGCGTGTTCGCCGCCGTCATCGGGGAGCGCTTCGGCGGCGGCGGCCTGGACCCGCTCGAACGGCTGCGCATCGTGCAGGCGATCGGGCAGGGCGACCCCTCCGTCGCCCTGATCTTCGCGAACACGCTCGGCACGCATGTCGCCCAGGCACACCACGACGTGTGGCCGGCCGAGCTGTACGAACGGGTGCTGGCCGAGACGGCGGAGCGGCCGGTCTCGATCAACACCGCACGTGCGGAGCCCGAACTCGGGGCACCCGCCCGCGGCGGGCTGCCGGCCACGACGGCCCGCCGCACCGCATCCGGCTGGGTCGTCTCCGGCCGGAAGGCCTACGTCACCGCGAGCACCGGACTGGACTACCACCTGGTCTGGGTCAAGACCGACGAGACCACCCCGCGGGTCGGGCACGTCATCGTCCCCGGCGACAGCCCGGGCGTCGAGATCGTGGAGACCTGGGACCACCTCGGACTGCGCGCCAGCTCCACCCACGACGTGATCTACCACGACGTCGAGGCGTCGGCGGAGAGCTTCCTCGAGATCCCCTACCGGGGCGTCTACCGCGATCCCGCCGGCCAGGGCGGGGCGCTGGCCCTCGGCCACACCGCCCTGTATGTCGGGGTCGCCCGGGCGGCGCAGGAGTTCTTCCTGCGGTTCGCGAACGAACGCGTGCCGGCGGCGCTCGGGCGCCCGATCGCGACGACCGAGCGCATCCAGGCCGTCGCCGGTGAGATCGAGGCGCAGCTGCTGACGGCGGAGACGCTGCTCTACGGCGTCACCGAGCGGGCGGTCGCCGGCGATGAGCGTGCGATCGCGCAGACGCCGATCGCGAAGGTGCAGATCGTCCGCGCCTCGATCGCCGCGGTCGAGACGGCCGTCGCTGCCATCGGCAACCCCGGTCTGACCCGTCACAATCCATTGCAGCGGCACCTGCGGGACGTGCTGTCCTCGCGGGTGCACCCGCCTCAGGAGGACCAGGCGCTCGTCGCCGCCGGCCGGCGCACGCTCGGCGTCGGTGACTGACCGCTGAAACACGGCGTCACGCAGACCCGGACGGATGCCCGGGGCGCACACTCCGAAAGCAGCGGGACGACCCCCGGAAAACCGCGATATTCCGCGGAGCCGGGGGTCTTCCGTTGTCGGGCGGGATCCATCACCGGCACCGATGGAAACTCATCCGGCGTCGTGGTTGGACGCCGTCGGATGGCGCCGCCGACACTTCCTTAAGCACCCGACGCATCCGCGTCGTCACTCCGTCCGTCTCGACACGATCGAAGGAACACACAGCATGAACATCACCACGCGCGGCCGCTGGCGAGGGGCGCTCGCCGCCGCCGTCGCGGTCTCCGTCGCCCTGCTGACGGGCTGCTCCGGCGGTGCCTCCGCCACCAGCTCCAGCGGCGAACCGACCGAGGGCGGCGACATCGTCTTCCTCATCAACTCCCTCGGCACCACCTGGGTGCCCAACGAGAGCTCGATCTCCAGCTACCAGGGCAACGTCTGGGGTCAGGTCACCGACAAGTTGGTCTATGTCGACGACGAGGGCAACGTCAGTCCCTGGATCGCGGAGAGCTGGGAGCAGAACGACGACGCCACCGAGTTCACACTCCACCTCAAGGACGGAGTGACCTTCTCCGACGGGACGCCGCTCGACGCGGCCGCCGTCGTCGAGAACCTCGACTACTGGGCGTTCGGCGACGCCGACAAGGGCATCGCCGCGGTCGGCCTGTTCCCGAAGACGTACGTGAGCGCGGAGGCCGTGGACGACCTGACCGTCCAGGTGAACTTCAGTGCGTCGACCCTCGGCTTCATCCCCACGCTCGGATACCACGGATCGATCCTGGTCGCGCCGACCACCCTCGCGCTGTCGAAGGAGGAGCAGGGCGACCTGTCCAACTTCGTCGGCTCCGGTCCGTTCACCGTCGAGTCGTGGGCTGACGGAGACAACGTCAAGCTCGTCAAGCGCGACGACTACGACTGGGGCCCGGAGGCCCTCGGCCACACGGACGCCGCCTACCTCGATTCCATCACCTTCAAGCAGGTCGCCGAGGCGAGCACCCGGATCGGTGCCCTGACCTCCGGGCAGGCGAACGTCGTCTACAACATCCAGCCGAGCGAGCTGTCCAGCCTCGAGGACCAGGGGTACACCGTCGGGCTGCCGCGCTACCTGGGCTTCACCAGCGGATACCGGGTCAATGTGAACGCCGCACCGTTCGACGACGTGCTGGTGCGGCAGTCGCTGCAGCACTCCATCGATCGGCAGGATATCCTCGACACGGTCTACACCGACGGCTGGCTGGCGGCGACCGGCTTCATCCAGAGCAACGTGCCCGAGGCCACGGACCACTCGGCGGAGTTCGCCTACGACGCCGACGAGGCCGCCGACTTGCTCGATCAGGCCGGCTGGGTGCTCGGCTCCGACGGAAAGCGCACCAAGGACGGCGAGACCCTGTCGGTCACGCTGTACGCCAACCCCTACCTGACGACCTCGGCCTCCATCGACGAGCTGGTGTCGCAGCAGCTGACCGCGCTGGGCTGGACCGTGAACGTGGAGACCTACGACGTCGCCACCTTCGGCGAGAAGGTGGCCAACACGGCGGCGACGCCGCTGTACGAGACGACCCGCTCGTTCATCGACGTCGGTACGGTCGCGAGCATCCTCACCAGCGCGAACAAGGGCGAGGACTGGTTCGGGCTGGGGGAGACCGACGAGACGCTTAACGACCTGCGCGACCGCATCGCCACGGCCACCGACACCGACACCCGCGCGGCGGCGGTGGACGAACTGCAGACGTACATCCTCACGCAGGGCCTGTTCATCCCGCTCACGCAGATCGTGCAGCGCATCTACGTGCAGGACTCGGATCTGCAGGGCGTCACCTACAACGGCGTGGCGATCCCGAACTACTACAGCGCCTACCTGGCGAACTGACCGGTGGTCGGTCGGCGGCAGGGTGCGCCTTGCCGCCGACCGACCCGGAGGGACAAGATCATGAACCCCGCCTATCTGATCTACGCCGCGAAGCGGCTCGGACAGGCCGTCCTCGTCGTACTCCTGGCTTACGTGCTCACGTTCGTGGTGATCAGCGTGCTGCCGGGAGACCCGCTGACGAGCACGCTGCGCAACCCGGAGAACGGCTTCACCGAGGACCAGATCCAGGAGATGGTCGCCCACTACGGGCTGGACCAGCCGGTGCTCGTGCAGCTGTGGAAGTCGCTGAGCTCGTTCGTCGTCGGCGACCTCGGCATCTCGCTGCGTTCGAGCCTCCCCGTGTCGCGGATGATCGGCGACGCCCTGCCCTCCACCGTCGCCCTCGCGCTCACCGCACTTGTCCTTGCGCTGCTGCTCGCCTTCGCGACCGCCTACGCCGTGCAACTGCTGCCCCGGCGCTACGGTCAGGGTCTCGTGCGGTCGCTTCCGGCCCTGTCGCTGTCGGTGCCGAACTTCGTCATCGGCCTGCTCCTGCTCAACGTGTTCGCCTTCCAGCTCGGCCTGTTCTCGGTCATCGACCCCAACAGCCCGACGGCGACCTTCTTCGCTGCCCTGGCGCTGGCCGTCCCGGTCTCCGCCCAGATCGCCGAGGTGCTGATCACCGGCCTCGACCACGAGTTCCGTCAGGAGTACGCCACGGTCGCCTACGCGCGCGGCCTCGGACGCACCCGCCTGTTCTTCGCGCACCTGGTCAAGCCGTCGTCGCTGCCGGTCGTGACCGTCATCGCGCTGACCGTCGGCGAGCTGCTCGGCGGCGCGCTGATCACCGAGTCCGTGTTCGGCCGGGTCGGCGTCGGCAGCGTCGTCCAGAGCGCGGTCTCCACACAGGATCTGCCGGTGATCCAAGCGGTCGTGGCGTTGGCCGCTGTGGTGTTCGTCGTCGTCAACCTCATCGCCGATCTCGTGTATCCGCTCCTCGACCCCCGGGTGAAGCTGCTCGCTCCCGCGGCACGGCGCGTCCCCGTCACCCGTGAGGAGCATCCGTTCGTCCCCGCGCCCGGGGAGAAGGTGGGTGTCTCATGACCGCCGTGGTCTCGTCCGCACTCGTCCCCGATCCCGACCCGGTCACCCGCAGGCGCTCGCTGCGCTCCGGCGCGGCACGGCTGGCCGCGGTCCCCCCTACCGTGATCGTATCCTTCGTCGTGCTGCTGATCGTGCTCGGCTGGGCGCTGTTCCCCGATCTGTTCACCTCGTACGACCCCGTCAGCGGTGACACCTCCGAGAAGCTCCAGGCGCCCAGCGCCGCCCACTGGTTCGGCACGGACAACCTCGGCCGCGACCTGCTGGCCCGCATCATCCACGGCACCGCCTCGTCGGTCGCCAGCGCCCTGGTCGCCGTGGCGATCGCGGTGGTGGTCGGCGGCCTCATCGGCCTGATCGCCGGGTTCTTCGGCGGCTGGCTCGACGTGACCCTGGCGCGCATCGTCGACGTGCTGCTGGCGATCCCCAGCTTCCTGCTCGCCGTCGTGGTGGTCAGCTCCCTCGGCTTCGACACCATCAACGCCGCCATCGCGACCGGGATCTCGGCCGTCGCGGTGTTCGCCCGCGTGATGCGGGCCGAGGCGCTCAAGGTGCGTCAGGCCGTGTTCGTCGAGTCCTCGGCGCTCCAGGGCGGATCCCGCTGGCACGTGCTGCTGACCCATGTGCTCCCGAACGCTTCGCGATCGGTCGCGTCGCTCGCCGTGCTGCAGTTCGGCGTGTCGGTCCTGGTCATCGCGGGGCTGGCGTTCCTCGGCTACGGGGACCCGCCGCCGGCATCCGACTGGGGACTGCTCGTGGCGGCGGGCAAGGACTACCTGGTGTCGAGTCCGTGGCTCGTCTACGCGCCGGCCCTCGTCATCGTCGCCGTCGTGCTGAGCGTGAACCGCATCGGCCGCTGGGTGCGCAAGACCGGCTGATCCCAGATCCCATCCAGGAGGACCCCCATGACAACCACCACGAGCGCGCCGCTGCTTCGGGTGCGCGACCTGTCCGTCTCCTACGGCGGCACGCAGGTCGTCTCGAACGTCGGGTTCGAGCTGGCCCGCGGCCAGAGCCTGGCGCTGATCGGCGAGTCTGGATCGGGCAAGTCGACCATCGCCCGCGCCGTGCTGCGCCTGCTGCCGCGCGATACCGGCAAGGCCACCGGCACGGTCGAGTTCGAGGGCCAGGACACCCTGGCGCTCTCGCTCGGCGCGTTCCGTGCGCTGCGCGGACGCCGGCTCGGCTTCGTGCCGCAGGACCCGGCGTCATCGCTCAACGCGGTGCGCACGATCGGGTCGCAGGCCCACGAGGCGGCGGCGCTCACCGGCGAGAAGGACGCCGCCCGCCGCCGCGCGAGCATCCTCGACGCCTTCGAACGGGTCGGCCTGCCGGACCCGCTGCGCGTGTACCGCTCGTATCCGCACCAGCTGTCGGGCGGGATGCTGCAGCGCGTGCTGATCGGGCTGGCCGTGCTGCCAGAGCCGTCGCTGTTGGTGGCCGATGAGCCGACGAGCGCGCTGGACGTGACGATCCAGAAGCGCATCCTCGACCTGCTCACCGAGCTGCGCACCTCGCTCGGCATCGGCCTGCTGCTCATCACCCACGACCTGGCGCTGGCGGCGGAGCGCGCGGACGCGCTGCTCGTCCTGCGCGACGGGGTACTGCAGGAGGCGGGGCCCACCGCCGAGGTGTTCGGCGCCCCCCGGTCGGAGTACTCGGCGGGGCTGCGGTCGGACGTGCCGGCGCTGAACCCCGACCGGTATCGCGAGGCGCTGCGCACGCGTCAGATCGATCCGCAGCGGGTGCAGATCTCCGTCACGGGCGCGGTGAAGGACTTCACGGTGGATCGTTCGGTGCTGCGCGCCGTCGACGACGTGTCGTTCCAGGTGCCGTCCGGCAGCACGCACGCGCTGGTGGGGGAGTCGGGGTCGGGCAAGACGACCACCGTGCGGCTGCTGCTCGGGCTCGAGCGCCCCGACGCCGGGGAGATCACGGTCGCGGGCGAGCGCACCCACGGGCGCAGCCGGAGCGAGCTGCGTACGGCACGGCGCCACCTGCAGCTCGTCTACCAGAACCCCTTCACCTCGCTGGATCCGACCTGGCGGGTCGAGGCGCTCGTGCGGGAGCCCCTGGACCGCTACCGGGTGGGCGACCGCCGGAGCCGGCAGCAGACCGTGCGCGAGACGCTCGCGGCGGTGGGCCTCAAGGACGCGCTGTGGCGCCGTCATCCCGCCGCCCTCTCCGGCGGCCAGCGTCAGCGTGTTGCGATCGCCCGTGCGCTCGTCCTGCGCCCGGACGTGGTGGTGCTCGACGAGCCGACGAGCGCGCTGGACGTCAGCGTGCAGGCGGAGATCCTCGACGTGCTCGTCCGGCTGCAGGCCGAGCGCGGGCTCACCTACCTGTTCGTCTCGCACGACCTCGCGCTGGTGCGCCAGGTCGCCGACACCGTGACCGTGCTGCAGCGCGGCCGGGTCGTCGAGCAGGGCACCGCCACCCAGGTGCTGAGCGACCCGCAGCATGCCTACACCCGCTCGCTCGTCGAGGCGATCCCCGACCCCCGCGTGCGCGGCGAGGTGCTGCCGGCCCGCGAGCCGTCGCTGAAGGTGCCCTGAGCGCGCGCCTCCGCCCGGTCCCCCGGTACCGTGAGACCGGGCCGGTCGATCCGGTCGTCGCAGACCTGG
>JAATGR010000102.1 GCA_015654575.1 Actinomycetales bacterium | reverse complement strand
CTGACCCGCGACTACGGCGAGTTCGGCACCAGCGGGCACGTCGACATCGTCGCCGCCCTGACCGAACCCGGCACCGTCCTGCTGCACGACCAGCAGGACCCCCGGCATCCCGATCACGCGGTCTCGCGAGAGCTGCGCGCCTTCCTCCAGACGCAGACGGACGCCGCGGGCCGGCCGTTCGGCGTCGTCGACCTGCCCGCTCCGGCCCGGTTGCGCGACGACGACGGCTTCCTCGACTGGAGCTACGTCAACCATCTTGTCGTCAACGGCGGCGTCGTGGCCTGCGGCTTCGACGAAGCGGAAGCCGACGCCCGGGCCCGCGAGAGATCCTGGCCGAGCACTATCCGGGCCGCACGGTGGTGACGGTCGACGCGCGCGAGTTGTTCGCTCGCGGCGGCGGCATCCACTGCATCACCCAGCAGCAGCCGGAGATCCCGACATGATCGATGTCCACGAAGCATCCATCGCCGACCTGCAGCGGGCACTCGCCGGCGGCACCGCTACGGCCGTGGAAATCGTTCGCGCCTACCTCCGCCGGATCGACGCCTACGATGCCCCCGGCACCCCGACGTCCCTGAATGCCATCGTTGTACGCAACCCCGACGCTCTCGCCGAGGCCGCCGCATCCGACGCACGCCGCGACGCTGGCCGAATGCTCAGCCCGCTGGACGGCATCCCGTACACCGCGAAAGACTCCTATCTCGTGAGGGGGCTCACTGCGGCGGCGGGGAGCCCGGCGTTCGCCGACCTGGTCGCTCAGCGCGACGCGTTCACGATCGAACGCCTCCGTGCGGGCGGTGCGATCTGCCTCGGGCTGACGAACATGCCGCCCATGGCGAACGGGGGGATGCAGCGCGGGCTCTACGGCCGGGCCGAGAGTCCGTACAACGCGGAGTATCTGACGTCGGCGTTCGGCTCCGGTTCCTCGAACGGGTCGGGCACGGCCACCGCGGCGAGCTTCGCCGCCTTCGGTCTCGGTGAGGAGACCTGGTCGAGCGGTCGGGCGCCGGCATCCTGCAATGCGCTGTGCGCCTACACCCCCTCGCGCGGCGTGATCTCCACGCGCGGGAACTGGCCCCTCGTGCCGACGATGGACGTCGTCCTCCCGCATACCCGGTCGATGGACGATCTGCTCGCCGTTCTCGAGGTGATCGTCGCCGACGACCCCCAGCATCGCGGCGACTTCTGGCGGGTGCAGCCGTGGGTGGCGATCCCGCCGGCGTCCGAGGTGCGACCGCCGTCGTACCTCGCGCTCGGGTCCGCCGGTTCCGCTGCGACCCGTGAGCGTCTGCGCGGGCGACGGTTCGGCATCCCCCGCATGTACATCAACGCCGACCCCGAGGCCGGCACGGGGGAGTCGCCCGGCATCGGCGGGCCGACCGGCCGGAGGATCGAGACCAGGGAATCGGTGCTCGAGCTGTGGCGGGCCGCGCGCGCCGACCTGGAGGAGGCCGGAGCGATCGTGGTGGAGGTCGACTTCCCGCTCGTCTCACGCTACGAGGGTGACCGGCCGGGGGCGCCGACCATCGGAAGCCGCGGCCTCGTGCCGGCGGCGTACCTCCGCAGCGAAATCCTGGATCCGGCGGCGTTGTCGTGGGACGACTTCCTCGATGCGAACGGCGACCCTGCGCTGCGCACGCTCATCGACATCGACGGAGAACTGATCTTCCCCCGTCCCGACGACGCGCTGCCCGATCGTTATACCGGGTTCGACGACGACATCGCCAGCTACCCCCTGCACGTGTGGCTGCATCCAGTCGACCACATCGGCCAGATCCCGCATCTCGCCGACGGGCTGTTCGGTCTCGAACGGACGCGCCGGGTCGACCTCGAACACTGGATGGACGCGCAGGAGCTCGACGCGGTGGTCTTCCCCGCCGTCGCCGACGTCGGACCCGCCGACGCCGACACCAACCCTGCCTCTGCAGACCTCGCCTGGCGCAACGGCGTCTGGGTCGCTAACGGGAACCTCGCGATCCGCCATCTCGGGGTGCCGACGGTCACCGTGCCGATGGGCACGATGGCCGATATCGGGATGCCCGTCGGCCTGACCTTCGCCGGTCGCGCTTACGACGACACGGCGCTGCTCGCCCTGGCGGCGGCCTTCGAATCCACCGGCACTCGTCGGACCCCGCCGGGACGGACACCTCCCGTTGGCTAGGGCGTGTCTCCTATATCCAGGTGCGGCAGGCGTCCAGGACGGCGGCGGCGCGGTAGGTGATGGCGAGTGTGTCGTAGCGGGTGGCGACGGCTCACCACTGCGTATTTCGCGCGAATGATCGCTCGACGACGTGGCGATCGTGTATGCGTTGGCAACGGCTGGCAGCTATTGCTCCAACTCGTCGCAGCCGGTGCCGGGCTCGGCTTCGCTCCCGCCGGACTCGTCGAACGCGTTGAGTTCGTCAGCCACCGAGACGGTACGAGCTCGCGAGGAAAGATCGCTGCCCGTACGGTCCGCGACCACGCCGTTGAGCGTAAGTTTCCGCTTGCGCTCCCGCGAGGTGAGGCGGCCTCACGTGCCGTCGTCGAGTTTGGTGGCCTGCTGCGGCGCGCGACGCCCCCCGGCAGCAGCGGAGGGTTCGGAAGCCTAGACCCGGCGAGAGTGCCGTGACAGTTCTGCGGGATCAGCGCCGCAGTTTCTCCGTGCTCGGTGAATCCCCGACCGCCCCAATGTTGAGGAAGTCCAGCCGCTCGGCACCTCCGCCGGCGGTCGATACGGTCATCCCGGCTGTCGACGGACAGGTCGTCACGTATTCGTCCCTCGCGCCCTGTCTCGCATGCGATCCTTTTGGCTTTCTCCTGGTCGTCGAGCGTCGCCGCCCACGGCTCTGGGGCCCGTGCAGAATGCTGTGCCCGAGCCCGGCTCGTGTCGCAACGTCGTCTCAGAGGAGAGGAAAGACTCCGACGAGCGCAACCGTCCACAAAGCATGGATGAGGATAGGCGTGTACCAGCGTCCGGTCGCGGTGAAGGTGACACTGCTGGTCGCGCCGAGCAGCAGCGCTGCCATTGTGAGCGCGAGACTCCCGGTCGCAAGGGTCACGATCCCGTAAGCGATCGTGGAGACGAGCGGGAACCAGCGGCGCGACAGGAGACGGGACAATCCGAGCCGGAAGAACGACTCCTCGGTCGCTCCTGTGCCGAGGGCAATGACAAAGACCAACATCGGGTTGTCGGTGACACGGGACGCCGTCACGGCCACATCGCTCCCCACACCGGGTATCTCCCGCAGGATGAGTGCCCCGATCAGGCTCGTGACGGCAAATACGGACCCAACGGTGAGGGTGAGAAGCAGAGGATGCGTTCTCGGACCGGTGAGGACGTGGGGAGGTTCCTCGTGAGGCGGTCGCGGCGCGACCCGGGCCAGGGCGAGCCAGCCGGCTGTCCAGATGACGGCGAGGACGATCGACCACAGCGACAATCCCGACCCGTCCGAGGTGCCCCGCAGAGTTCGATGCAGCACGAAACCGCCTACCACCATCGTGGCAAGTGCGCTTACGCTGGCGACGTAGGCGACGCGGTGCTGCGCCGGTTCGATGGGCACCGTTCCAGGGTAGAGGAGTGTTCATGCGAGTACTGGTGATCGGAGCTACCGGGTATGTGGGCAGTCGTCTCATACCAGAGCTGTTGAGTGCGGGGCACGAGGTTCACGCAGGCGCCCGTGACATCGCGAAGTTGGCGGACTTCTGGTGGGGCGATCGTGTCGCAGCGGTCGAGATCGACGTCGTGGATGCGGAGTCGACACGAGCTGCGATAGGTGAGGACACGGATGCGATCGTCTACCTCGTGCACGGCATGGCAGGGGAAAACTTCTCCGACGTCGACCATGCCGCCGCTGAGAACGTTGCGCGAGCTGTAAGGGCCGCGCAGGTCGCGCGTGTGGTGTACGTTTCCGGGATCATCCCAGACGTTCCGGAAGAAGAGCTTTCCGAGCATCTGCGTTCCCGACTCGATGTCGAAAAGGTCCTCTCCGCGTCTCCCGCGGTGGTGATCACGCTCCGCGCGGCAATGGTGTTCGGAGGCGGATCGACCAGCTTCGAACTCATGCGGCAACTCGCCGATCGCCTTCCCGTCACCGTTGTCCCCGACTGGATGCAGCACCAGGTGGAGCCGATCGCCGTCGTCGATCTTGCCCGAGCGATCGTCGGTGCGCTGTCCGTGGATGCGCAGACGGGGCACTTCGACGTGGGCGGGGGAGAGCCGATTCTGTATCCGGATCTCATCGAGCGGTACACGGAACTGGCTGATACGCGGCGCCTGCAGCTGACTCTGGGCCTGCTGCCCGAAAAGCTGGTCGCACAGATCGCATCCTGGATCGCAGACATCCCTTCGCCGACGGTCAAGGCGCTCATGGAGTCGCTGCAACACGACATGGTCGCTGCCGATACGCGCTGGCGTGGTGCACTGCTCGCCGAGGGGGACGAGACGGTATCGACGGAAGACGCAATCACCCGGGCTTTGGCGGAGGGCGTCGATACTCCAGACGAGGTGCGCGACTCGTTGCAGCGGTGGAGTTCCGACCCGGAATGGGCTTCGTAGATCTGAGGGCGCATCGTGCCCGATCGATGAAGGAGCGTCGGGTGTCCCGGACGTGTGCGGGGCACCCGATCAGAGGCCTCTCTCTGTGGATGTGGCTGGTTCTCACCGTTCGGTTGAAGGAGCGCGTACGGTGAGGACTATGTGGACAGTCGTCGTGATCTTGCTCGTGCTGTGGGTGGTGATGTCGGTCGTCGGATTTGTATTCGAGGGTCTGCTGTGGCTGGCGATCATCGGGATCGTGCTGTTCGTCGGCACGGTTGCCGTCGGAATCCTCCGACAGCGCGCCAAACGGGCGAAAGCCTGACTCCGAGCTGACGAAAGATCTCCCGCTCTTGCTGAGCGGGATCATGGGAAGAAGGTCATCATGACCGTAGGAGACAGCATCAAGCACGCCGCGGAAGGCACCAAGAATGTGACGGAGAAGGTGGTGGACGCCGTGGAGACGAAGGTCAGCGATGTCACGGACACCGTCGAGGACGCTCTGCACGGTGCGAGTGAGAAGATCCACGGGGCCGTCGGCCACGACGGGGACGAGAAGAAGTAGCCCCGGATCCGCGGCGACGGAACCCTCAGGCCCCGTTGCCGCGGATGCACACGTGCAGCGCGCCGGGACGAAGTGTGATCCGTGCCCGGGTGACTAGGCCGAAGCTGTCGCCGTCGAGTTCGACTCCGTGCGGGGTCTCGAAGCGAGCCTCGAAGGTGTGCCCTTGCGTGTAGGCGAGTGCTTTTAAGTCGGGGGCGAGGCGGAGCATGCTTCGGCCGAAGCGTGAGCGATGCGCGACTCCTTGAAGCGTTAAACGGGTGCCGATTCGTGCCCATCCGAACCGGCCTTTGGGGCGCAGCATGACCACGTCAAGTAGTCCGTCGTCGACTTTCGCGGCCGGGATCAGCAGCATGTTGCCGGTGAGGGTGCCGCAGTTGCCGATGATCACCGTGTGCGCGCGAGCCGACCGGACGTGGTTGTGGTCGACGCGGTAGTCCAGGTGGAACAGCCGGTTTGCGATGATCGATCGTGCGATGGGGGGCACGTATGCCATCCACCACAGGCGCCTTTTCGCCAGCGCGCTCGTGTTCTCCGCCATCTCCGCGTCCAGCCCGATGCCGGCCATCACCAGGAATGCCCGCGTGCGTTGTCTTTCGGTCTCGTTCTCGAGCTCGGCGATGGCGATATCGACGGCCCGTGTTTCGCCGGTGAACGCCGCGGCGACAGCACCCTCGAGGTCGTTCAATGGCAGGTTGAGGTTACGGGCGAGGAGGTTTCCGGTGCCGGCGGGCACCAATGCCAGTGGTGTCCCGCTCTCGTAGATGGTCTCGGCGACGGTGCGTACGGTGCCATCCCCGCCGGCGACGATCACGACTGCCGGGTCGTGTGTAAGGGCCTCCTGGGCTGCATGCGACCCGGAGTCGGCGCCGCTGGTCTCGTACCAGCGCGACTCGCCCCAGCCGGGTGCACGCTCTTGTTCGTGAACAGCGCGGCGAAGCCGGTCAAGCGGCACCTTGACCGGGTTGTAAACGACCGCCGCATGCATCGCGCGCACACCTCCGAGCCTACGCGACACCGAAACCAGGGAACCTATATGCGCGACCGGATACGGATGTCACGGATGATTCCGAAGAGACCATCAATCACCGACGAAGCCTTCGGTGACCGTCGCGCAAGCGGCCGCACCGGGACTGTCTCACGGCCTAGCTCTCCTGGGGCGGACGGAGCATCCGTGGACGAGTATCGTTCATGAGCGTCGCCAGGCGCGTGTTCGCATCTGCCTCGTCGTGTGGTGAGCGGAGTGCGGACACGATTGCATGGAGATTAGCGAACGATGCGCCGACGACGGCGCGGGCGGACACCCGATCGTGCAGTTCCGCCTCGGGTTTTTGGGTCTCGTGGGCCAGGACCGTGTCGGTGAGCTTCTCTTGTAAGTGGTCGAAGTGTCGTAGATAGGACGCGAAGAGGAGGGGGCTGCCTCCTACGATTCGCTGCAGTTGACGCATTCTTTCTGGATCTCGCGTGTCGGTCAGCAGCGTCCGTAAGGAGTGCTCGCAGACGAGAGTGAGGATCTCCCAGACGGTCGCTTCGTGCGGCGCTTCGGCCACGAGGGTGAGCATCTCCTGATGGGCGCGCTCGTAGGGCATGAGTATGACGTCATCCTTCGAAGCGAAGTACCGAAAGAAGGTGCGTTGCGACATCCCTACCGCGTTCGCGATGTCGTCCACCGTGGTCTCATCGAAGCCCGCGTCGACGAACAGTCCTATCGCGACCTGAGCAATCTGTTCACGGACTGCGTCTCGAGAGACTTGGCGAAGCGGGGAAGGGGCCCTCATGACGTCATTCTAGTCGCGCTGTCAGTGACTGTCAGATATGCCGTAAGCTGCCGTATGTCTTTGGCGCGGCGATGCGCGATGAGTGAAAGAGGTCTGATGACAGCGGTCGACGATTCGGCAGCGGAAAACACCCCGACGGTGGCGCGGCAGAGGCGTCGGGTTCGGGTGATGATCGGCGTGCTGCTTGCTGCGGCGTTCGTGATGGTTCTCAACGAGACGGTGATGAGCATCGCCTTGCCGCAGGTGATGGCGGAGTTCGAGGTCACGACCTCTACAGCGCAATGGTTGACCACCGTATTCATGCTGACGATGGCCGTTGTGATCCCGCTGACGGGGTACCTCTTGGAGCGCTTCCCCACACGGGTGGTCTACGCAAGCGCCTTGACACTGTTCACCCTCGGAACGCTACTCGCGGCGCTCGCCCCTGTCTTTTGGGTGCTCGTCGCCGCACGGGTGCTGCAAGCCGCAGGCACCGCCGTCGTCCTGCCGCTCATGACCACGACAATTCTCACCTTCGTGCCGGCGCACCGTCGGGGGACGGTGTTCGGGCTTGTCTCCGTGGTGATCTCCGTCGCACCTGCCCTCGGCCCCACTCTTTCCGGGCTGCTCTTGTCGGCTTTCGGATGGCGGTCCGTCTTCTTCACCGTGCTCCCGATCGGCGCCGTCGCGCTGGTACTGGGTCTCGTGCTGATCGGGAACATCGGCACACCGCGCGCACTGCGCCTCGATGTCCTCTCGGTTCTGCTCTCGGCGCTCGCCTTCGGCCTGCTGATCTTCGGTCTCTCCAGCATCGGGGAGTCGACCGAGGGGCACGCGGTCGTGCCGCCGCTTGTGCCGATCCTGATCGGAGCTGCCGCGCTCGCGCTGTTCGCGTGGCGGCAAGTGCGGTTGCAACGAGACGATGCCGCGCTCCTGGATTTGCGGCCGTTTTCTGAGCGGTCGTTCTGGATCGGCGTCGTCGTGCTCCTCATTGCGATGTCATCGCTGTTCGGCGTCCTGATTTTGTTGCCCCTCTACCTGCAGAACGTCCTCGGCCTCACCGCGCTCGAGACCGGGCTCGTCGTGCTCCCGGGGGGCCTCCTCATGGGACTCATCGCGCCGTTCGTGGGTCGACTTTGCGATCGAGTCGGGCCGAGACCTCTCGCTGTTCCCGGGGCGATCCTCCTCGCAACGGCGCTCTTCCTCATGTCGATCTTGTTCACCGAAGATGCCTCGCCGCTCACGGTGACGTTGCTCCACCTGCTCATGACTCTGGGGTTGGGCTTCCTGATGACCCCGGTGATGACCTCTGCGCTCGGGTCTCTGCCGCAGCGCCTGTATTCGCACGGCAGTGCGATCACCAACACGCTGCAGCAACTCGCCGGCGCCGCCGGCACCGCCCTCTTCGTCACCCTCATGACCGTGGCGACTGCCGCGCACAGTGACCTGCCCGATGCAAGCGCGCAGGCCTCCGGCATCCAGCAGGCGTTCCTCGTTGGCGCAATCGTCGCGGCGATCGCGACCGTGGCGGCCTGCTTTCTCCGCACATCCACCGCGTCTGCTGATCCGCGACCTGGACAGCAGCACCTAGAAAGGACAATCCATTGACGACACGAACTGCTCTCGTGACCGGAGCCGCTCAAGGAATGGGCCGGGCGTTCGCTGAGCGCCTCGCGGCGAAAGGGCACAAGATCTACGCCGTCGACATCCAGGAAAGCAGCGACACCGTCGCCGCTATCAGGGAATCGGGCGGCGTCGCCGAAGCGGTGACGCTGGATCTCACCAACGAAGACGCCGTTGCGGAGACCATGTCGGAAATCACCGGCAGTGGGAACTCCATCGATATCGTCGTGAACAATGCGGCGATCCACGCGAACCCGTTTACCAACGTCGTCGACCTGAGCTACGACGCATGGAAGCGGATGCTCACAGTGAACCTCGACTCCGCGTTCCTCGTCTCGCGGGCGCTGCTCCCGGCAATGATCGCACGTCGGTGGGGACGCATCATCAATATCTCCTCGTCCTCACTGAACGCCCCGATCCCCGGCGGGATGGCGCACTACGTCGCGTCGAAAGGCGGGGTCGTCGGCTTCACCCGTGCGCTCGCCAGCGAGGTCGGCGAGTACGGCATCACCGTCAACGCCGTCGCGCCACACGGAGTGCTCTCTCCAGGAATGCGTGCCCTGCCGGGGAGTGAGGAACACGAGAAGGTCGTGGTCGCTGCGCAGTCCATCCAACGCCTCCTCGAACCTCGCGATGTCGCCGGTGCCGTCGCCTTCCTCGCATCCGAGGAGGCCGACATGATCACCTCTCAAGTCATCCATGTGGACGCCGGTGTCGTGCGCAACGGTTGAATCACATCCGGGGTGCCGTCGGGGCCGCCTGCACCTGGTCTAGCCGATTGACTCGCGGTCACGATCGTCGTGCTCTCGGCGCCTCGGACGGCGCCCTGCCTGTGCTGTTTCGCTGTCCCGGAAGCCGGCCCGTGACCGGCGCGGGTAGAGGAGATGTCGTTCCTGCGGATGTCAAGGCCTCCCTCCTCGCCCCACAAAACGAGACTCCATACACGTCAGCCGGATGCCGGTCCGCGGTTTCTGTCGAGCATTCGCCTGCAGATGCGCGCCGCTCATTCGCTACTGCCGTGATGGCCTACCCATAGATCGCGGGCCCGGTGCGAGGAAAGCGGAGGACGGGCCCGCGATCTATCGCTCGTGCGACAAGGTCAATCCTGCACGGTAATGCCGAATCGATCTGCGAAAAGGTTGCTCAGCGCGGTGATTTGGGCTGTGTCCATCGTCGTTCCGCGAAGATGATCGAGCCCGGTGACAGTGCGGAGTTCGACCCCACGCAGGTCTACGTGTGTGAGGGTCGCGTGGGTGGTGTCGAGAATGTCGACGCTGCTGGCTTCGAACGCGAGTCGTGTGACCTGCGCTCCTCCCAGATCGAGCTCGTCGATGGTGCAATTACTAAAAAGGATGTCGGTGAGTTGGGCGCCGTGGACGTTGATGTAGCCGAGTTTGCAGTTGCTGATGTGTACCGAGTGGCCGCTTGCCTCGTACAGTTCTGCGGACCCGACTCGTGACGAGCTGACTTTCACGTCCCGCCACTGGGATCGGGCAGCGCTGAGGATCGGAGCATCCAGACGCTCGATGGTGGTGTCGGCGAAGCTCGAGGCGCGCAGATCCGCTCCGTGGGCTGAGATAACGGAGAGGGCGCACTCCGCGAAGCTCAGCCCGCGGAGATCTCTTCCGCTGATATCGATCTCAGCGAATCGGAGAAGGTCATGATGACTGCCGGCTACGAGGGCATCCGCGTTCGCGTCTTGGAGCTCAAGCGCCCTGATCGACTCGATGCGTGGTGCGTGCGTCGCCGATTTTCTTGCCATGTCGGTGCTCTCAGACGTGAGGAGATCGGGGGCCTGCGAACCAGAGCGCGAGAGCGTGAGAACCTCGGGGCCAGTGGATCGTGGGGCGGTCCGGAAGGGCGTCCTCTGATCAGCGGGCAGAAACTCACGTTACCAGCGCGACGGACGATGCGAGAGCGCCGGCGAAGGCGGTCGCGCCCATCGAGTGGATCAGGTCCAGGTCTTTGCGGAGGGTGGCCTCTTTTCGACGACGTGCGAACCGGTCCGCGGCGTGAGCGGAAAATCGCCTCGCGCCGACGACGAACGGTCTCACCTGAACGAAAAGGATCGCCGAATCGGACAGGTAGCGATGGAGCTGCCGGCAGTCGGCGTATCGGAGAACGGCGGCCGACCCGGTCGAAGCTGACTCCGGGCGACACGAGAAGCGGGCGGCAGCTTGCTCATAGGCTCGTCCGCCGCGCGGGCACCCTCTGCGGAGGAGAGCCGCGCGGCGGTGGATCCGAACGCTACTGAATACGCGCGCGGATGCCTGCTGCCGCCGCAGCCACGTCGGGCGCACTGTAGATCGCGCTTCCGGCGACGGCCACGCGCGCGCCGGAGGCTTCAACCGCCGAGACAGACTCGGCGTTGACGCCGCCTGCCACCGAAAAAGGCACCTCGGACTCGGATCCGGCATGCAGGAGCGCCTCCAGGCTGTATCCGTCCTCAGCCTGCTCATCCAGTCCGGCATGCATCTCGACGAACGCCGCGCCGAGCGCGACGACCTGTCGTGCCCGTGCAGCCTTGTCGCTAACGCCGATCAGGTCGACGACCACGCCTTTGCCATGCGCGCGCGCGGCTTTCACCGCACCGGCGATCGTGCTGTCTCCGGCGACGCCGAGGACGGTGACCAGGTCGGCGCCCGCGCGGAACGCAATGTCCGCCTCGAGCTCACCGGCGTCCATCGTCTTCAGGTCGGCGAACACGGTCTTGTCTGGGTGGGCCTGTTTGATGGCGGTGATCGCGGCGAGGCCTTCACTCTTGATCAGCGGTGTGCCGAGCTCGAGGATGTCCACGTAGGGAGCCGCGGCCGCGGCCAGCTCAAGTGCGGAAGCGGTGCTGAGGGTGTCCATTGCGAACTGAAGCTGCATCTTTTCTGCTTCTTTCTTCTTCTCGTGCGCTCGCGATGTGCGAGCGAAGATCATTCGAGGTTGGCGTGGCGCGGCCACAACTCGTTCGCGTCGAGACCGCTGCGTTGCCAGAGCGCGTCGAACAGAGCATCCCCGATCAGCGCGACCCCCTGCTCGAAGAGGCTCCCGGCATACTGCGTGGAGCGGCTTTCCGAGCGATCCGTTTTAGTCGTGGCGGGAATCAGCACCGTCACCGAAGCCAGGTGCGCAAGCGGAGACTCCGCTGCTGTCGTGAACGCGAGCAGCGTCGCACCTGTGTCAACGGCGGTCTGCGCCACGCGGACGACACCGGCGGTCGTGCCCGATCCGCTTGCGGCGATCAAGACGTCCCCGGCATGGATCGCGGGGGTCGTCGTCTCGCCGACCACGTGCGTCTCGACGCCGAGATGCATCAACCTCATTGCCGTCATTCGCAAGGCGAGACCGGACCGGCCCGCTCCGTGGACGAACACGTGCTTTGCGTGCTCGACGACGGCGACGGCCTCGTCGAGCGTCGCTTCATCGCCACCGGCCATCCTCCGCGCCAGGTCATCGATCTCGGCCACGATCCGGGACAGCGAAGCGAGAGGTGATGCTGAGGCCATAGATCGATCGTGCGGTCATGGGCCCGGTCGCGCAGCTACCCGAGTTGACGAGAACCCCACCCGATCGGACGGGCTCACCCAGAGGAATAGTATCTAGACGTGACGGACCTCGATGAGATTCCGACGCCGGCTGCGCGGGCACTTGTGGTGAAGCAATCCCGCGCCATCGCCGAGCAGTCCGACCAGCATGCGACCACGCTGGAATCGATTCTCGCCATCCTGCGCTCACCCCGCCTCTCCGATTCTGCCGCTCGAGCGGAATCGATCGAGGTCGCGACGTCGGCGCTGGTCCGCTCCCGCTCGACCGCGCAGCGCCAGCATGATCTGCTGCTCGAGCCGGTCAGCAGCGCATTCTCGCGCTTGCGAGCCGAATTGCGGCCACTTGTGCGGTTCGGCGAGCTCGATGTCCAGTTTGTCGAGCCCCCCGCAACAGGGCGCGCCCTGCCGGGCGACGTCGCGCACGATGCGCGCGCGATCGTACGGACGGCGGTGCTCGGATTGCTCGACGCCGGTGCTGCGTCCCGCGCGCGTGTTCAGTGGGATTGCGACGGGCGCAACCTCCTCATCGAGATCCGGGACAACGGGCTCGGAGAGCTGAAGCTGCACGATGATGTACTGCGTCCGATCGCGGAGCGCGTGGTCTCGCTCGCCGGTCGCATACAGGTCGACTCGACGTCAGGCTGGGGGTCGCTTGTCACGGTTACGCTTCCCCTCGACCCGCCGAACCTCGCCTTGAACGCGGACGGCCCGACGGATCTCACTCCCCGCGAAGCCGAGGTTCTGCGTCTGCTCGCCACCGGAGTGACCAACCGACAGATCGCCGTCGGCCTCGGCATCACGCCGAACACCGTCAAATACCACGTTGGCAACTTGTTGCGGAAATACGGCGCTAACACCCGCGCTGAACTGGCCGCCATCGCCCACACGACCCCCTGATCATCGAACTGACCGCCGTGACGCTGCGGACAGAGTCCAGCGGGGACGCCCGCGCCGGATCTTCTCGCGCGCCCCGTCTCTCCCCTCCAGGGTGTCCCTGACGAGGCGTGGTTGTTTCGACGAGTTTGTGACGTTCGAAGATCGAGCTCCGTCTTACTCGTAGAGCATGTGCTTCGCCCCTTGGGCGGTGCCGCGGCACGCGGTGCTGATGATCGTGGAGGTAACACTGATGGCTGTAGAGAAGACGAACACAACGGTCGCCGTCGAGGGCGGCGAGACAGTGACGGGACCTGCGAGGACTCCGCTGACCGCATCGCGGGTGGATCGACCCTCGTCGGCGTCTGTTGCTGCCGACGGAGACGGTTTTTCTGCCGGCCGCACCACGATCGCCGATTCGGTCGTCGCGAAGATCACCGGTCTTGCTGCCCGCGAGGTGTCGGGTGTCCACGCGCTCGGCGGCAGTGGCGCCCGGGCTCTGGGGGCTATCCGTGACGCGGTGAACGCGACGGATCTCACTCAGGGCGTGAAAGTCGAAGTGGGTGAGACCCAGGTCGCCGCGGATATCACCATCGTCGTGGACTACCCGGCCGCCATCCAGGACGTCGCCGAGAACGTCCGGAGCGCTGTCACGGATGCGATCACCCACATGGTCGGTCTGCAGGTCGTCGAGGTGAACATCGACGTGAACGATGTGCATCTGCCCAGCGACGAGGCCGACGACGACGCGCAGTCTCGCGTGTCATGACCGCCACGTTCTCCGGCGCGCTCGCCGGTGCCGTGCTCGCCTTCGCGGCATTGATCTTCGGGTTCTGGGGCTTCGTCCTTGTGGGGTTGCTGATGGGAATCGGTGCGCTCGCGGGACGTGTGGTGTCAGGCCGGCTGGATCTGCACGCACTGGTGGGTGCGTTCACGGGCAGACGGACCTCATGATGAGCACGATGACAGCCGACGGTCCTTCCGGTGTGTCATCCGCAGCGCTTTCGCCGGTGAGGGGAGGGGTGCGCGTCCGGGAGGAAGTCATCGACAAAGTCGTTCGGGAAGCGTCCGCAGCGACGATCGGCGTCCGGAGGGAAGACGTCGCTGTCGATGTGGCTGAGTGGGCGGGCGGTCTCGCCGTGAGGATCATGGCGAAGATGCCGATCCCCGACCTGGCGGACACCGACGCGATCCGGGACGGCGAGAGCATTCTGGAGCGGATCAGGCGCATGCAATCCGCTCTCGCGGAGGAGTTCTCCTGGCTGACCGGGCGAGAGATTCGTCGGGTGTCGTTCACCGTCACGGGGGCGATCATTCCTGCTCGAAAGAGCGTGAAGTAAGTGACGATCGAGGTGTTACAGAGGGTGGTGCGTCGGGAGACACATTCGCCGCGAACGGTCGTGGTCGTGCTCGTGCTCGTTGTGATTGCTGCGGTCTACACGGGGGTCGAGATCGTGCGGTATCTGCTGGGGGCTTCGCCCGTGTTGGCGGCACCGGGTGTGCTCCTTGCCCAGCTGGTCTCATTACCGGAGACCGTGCCGCATACTGCGCTCCTCATCGGCGGCGCAGTGGTAGCCGTTCTCGGGGGAGCGCTGTTGTGGTTCGCGCTGAGTCCCGGGCGACGTCCGAAGCATCGAGTGCTGCACATGTCCACGCGGGCGGTCGTCGTCGACAACGGGGTGATCGCCTCCGCGGTCGCGGAGAGCGTGCGACGTGAACTGGATCTTCCTCGGGGCCGGGTCGCTGTCGGGGTCAGCCATCGGGTCGCGGATGTGATCGTCCGCCCGGAGCCAGGTCAGGATATGGGAGAAGCCGAGGTGCGCTCGATCACTCAGACAGTGCTGGCTTCCTATGAGATCTCTCCCGCGTTGAGGGTGCGGGCACGAATCGAACATCGTCACGATTCGGAAGACGCGTCATGAACGCAACCAACCGAGGCGTGAATCGCCTCATCCTGTTGATCGTCGGGGTGCTTCTTCTCACCGCCGGCGGGGCGACGGTTCTCGCGTCGTTGTGGTCGAGCGCCGCGACGGCGTGGCAGATGAGTGTGGACACCGGGGTGGCGTGGATGGTGAACGCTGACGATGTTTCGCGTGTCTCCGACGCGACGACGGTCAGCTGGTTCACGTTCGCTGTGCTCGTCACGCTTCTCCTGGTCGTGCTGATCGCGGGCCTGGTGATCGGTCGTCTCGGTGGGGGGCGAAGCAGCATCCTGATGCGTGCCGGGAAGGGCGACGGCGCGCAAGGCCCGGTGACGATCGGCCGCGGGTTCGCCTCCGACGCGATCGTGCATTCGCTCGCCGCGCACGAGGACATCCTGTCCTCCCGTGTCGCCGCGTGTCGAGTGCGGGGAACGGATGTGCTCCATGTGAGGATCACACCCCGCCAGAACACGTCGCCCGTGGAGATCGCCGCGACGGTGAATGGCCTGCTGGATAACCTCTCGGCTCTGACCGGGCAGCACACGCCGACGTATGTGTCTATCCACTCCGGGATCCGGGCCAGGGCGTCTGCAGATCGGTCGCGGGTGAACTGACCCCCTCGAGCCTCGAGGGCGATGGAAGGAAAGACGTGATGCGAAAGAACATGCTCATCCTTGCGGTGGTTGTCATCGCGGCATATCTCGTCGGCGTGGAGTCGGCGAAATCGCGGGGCAAGGATTACGAGGATCTGCGGCACCAGATCGAACGGCTCTGGATGAGTCCCGGCGCGCGGAAGTCACGTCGGAAAATCGCGAAAAATGCGCGGAAGACGATCGAAAAGGCCAGGAAGAGCGCTCGCGGCAGCTAAGCGCAACGAACACGGTGCAAAAGCATGACATCTGCCGATAGACCACCGACCTCAGCCGTGAGATCGGTCGACAAGAAGGGAAACCACACGATGAGTGCGGGAGACAAAATTAAGGCTGGAGCCGACAAGGTCGCAGGTCACGTCAAGGAGACCATCGGGAAAGTGACTGATAAAGACGACCTCGTCGCCGAAGGAAAGGCTGATCAGACGAAGGGCCACGTCGAGGAAAAGGTCGAAGACGTGAAAGACGTCTTTAAGAAGTAACCACGACCATGGGGCGGGCGCACGCGCCCGCCCCATCTCTTCGGAAGGAACGTTCTCATGGGATTTTTCAGCTTTCTCGGCTCATCGTAAATGAGGGTGTAGGTGGGGTCTGAATCCGCCGGTT
>JAATGR010000237.1 GCA_015654575.1 Actinomycetales bacterium | reverse complement strand
GCCTGGCCGGGCATCGGCCGCGTGCACGGCCGACGCCTGCGGGACGTCCGGACCGGTGCCCCCGCTTCCCCCGGGTATCGTGTCATCGTCGAGGACCGGGCGCGGTCTGCGCAAGGGGGAGAACTCCCCAATCGGCGCGCTCAGGTGGTCGAGACGTCCGTTCTCAGCTCGGCGGACGCATTGGCGTCGTCCGTGCTCTCAGCGCCCGGCATGCACACGTGCGAACGGCGTCCTGGTTCTCGACAGGCCCTGTAGCAGCTGGTCGAGGGCGTCCACATCGGCCCAGCCGTTCACCTCGACCGTGGCATCCGGCAGGACGCGGACCTCCACGCGGTCGGCGAAGGCCGACCAGCCGTCGGCCAGATTCGCGTAGCGGGGCGTCAGCGCATGGAAGCCCTGGCTGGTCGATCTGACCCAGGCCCGGTCGCGGTCGAGGCGGTCGATCAGGAACGGGCCGTCGACGAGCAGATCGGTCTCCGCGAGCAGTTCCCGGGTGCCGGGCACCGCGGCGGTACGTTCGCGGAGCTCGGCGTGGGTGTAGCCGGTGATGGTCATGACGCTCTGCCCCCGGGCGCGGACCGCCCGAGCGAAGGCCGCGAGCCTCGCCGCCTGCTCGAACGGCTCGCCGCCGAGCAGGGTCACGCCCTCCACGTCGTCCGGCACGCGCTCCAGCAGGGCAGCCGGATCCCATGCCGTCCCGCCGCGTGTGCCCCACAGTTGAGGGTTGAAGCAACCCGGGCAGCGGATGCTGCATCCTTGCACCCAGACGGCGAACCGGAGACCGTCTGCGGCGAGGATGGCGGCGGTGGTCTCGTCTTCGTTGAAGGGTTCTGTTGTGTCGAGGTCGTCGATTGTCAAGGACAGGTCGGAGACGACGCTGCATCCGGTGAGCGTGGGTGGGAGCAGCATCGCCGCGGTCACGCACAGCGGGAGAAGAACGCGACGTCGTCTCGCGCTCATTCGCTCTACCGGTAATACTCGGTCTTCGTGCCGTAGGCATCACCACTGCCAGCGAAGAACTCGTCGAGCTCGCTGCTGAACTCTTCGAGTTCGTCTGCGTGGTTCTCTAACGTCTCCGCGTAGTTGTCGGCGTTGTGGCGCAGGGTGAGATGCAGCTTCATCGGTCGCCTCCCGCCGGCAGCGAATCGAGCGCGATGAGATCCTCGACGGCGACCAGCCGCGAGAGCACGGAGTACTCGACCAGTCGGCTGCGACGGTTGCGGGCGAGCCGACCCGCCTCGCCTCGCAGCCCGGGGATGCCGGCACGGGCGAGCTTGTCGCACACGGCATCCAATTTGCGGTTGAAGGTCGTCAGCGGCCACCCGAGCCGGGCGGCGGCGGCCGTCGAGGAGGGGAGCTCGCCGACGCCGACGCCGCCGGCGCGCAACACCGGCTCGGCCAGGGCGAGCACGAGCAGGCGCTGGCTCGGGGTCAGCTGCGCTCCGCCGATGGTCTCGGCGCCGCCCTGCTCCTCCGCGTCGGCCGCCATCGCCTGCGTGAAGGCCGAATCGGCGACCGAGACCGCGAGCTCATAGGTGAACGGGCCGGCCGAGAACATCACGAGCATGGCCGGGAACACCAGCGGCACCCGGCCGGCCGGCCCGATGAGGGCCTGATAGCTGCCGTCGCCGGTCGACAGGCTCACCGACATGCTCTGCCCGGTGTTGACCATCCACCACAGGCCGCCGTCCTCGACGAACTCGAGCAGACGTCGATGCAGGAAGGGGTTGTCGTCGACGCTGAGATCCGCGTCGCGACCGACGGTGAACCGCTCTCCCGGAGCGGAGACGTACAGCTCGCCGCAGAACTCCACGGTCAACGAACCCGGCCCGCCTGCGGCATCTCCCATGGTCTGTCCTCCTGTTCTGATTCCGGCTGCGACGACGATCCGGCCCATCAGGTGACCAGCAGCACGACCACCGTGGCCGCCGCCGCCGCGAGCACGACGACGAGCCCCGCTGCGATGAGGATCAGGCGCGTGCGGGCACGCCGGCGCGACGACGCGGCACTGCGCGGGGGAGCGCTCGGCAACGGAGGCGTCGGCGCCTGCGGCGGCAGCCGGTGGGGCGCCGGCGCCGGTGTCTGCGCCCGCACGCCGTACGCCAGCCGAGGGGTGCCGGTCGCGCCCGGATCGTAGGCGACCCGCCCCTGCGGCGATGTCGGGATCGCGGCGTCGGTCGTGGCATCGCGCGGGGTGGTCGCCCGGCCGCGGAGCACGGTGCGATCCTCCGGGGGAGCGCCGCGGCCGCCGGCGAGGGCGGTGCGGTCGTCGAGGTCGGGCGCGTGCCGGTCGGCGAGCCGCGTCCGGTCGTCGAGGTCGGACCCGCGGGAGGCGAGGGCCGTGCGGTCGTCGAGGTTGGTTCCGCGGGAGGCGAGGGCGGTGCGGTCGTCGAGGTCGGGTCCGCGGGAGGCGAGGGCGGTGCGGTCGTCGAGGTCGGATCCGCGGGAGGACAGCGCGGTGCGGTCGTCGAACTCCGTGCCCGGCCGCACGATCGCCGTCCGGTCGTCCGGCTGGGCCACCGCATCCGGGATCGCCGACGGCGAGCCGGTGCAGATGCTGGCCACCTGCGTCGGTTCGGCGTCGGCGTCGGCATCCGCCCGGTCACCCGCCGGTACGTCGAGGTGCGTTGCGGGCAGGTGCATGTCCTGCTCGATGCGCTGCAGGCCGCGCGCCAGCTCGGAGGCCGACTGCGGACGCTGGGCGGGGTCCTTGGCGAGCGTCACCTGCAACAGGCGCTGCAGGGGCTCCGGCACATCCGCCCGGTCGATCCGCGGCGGCGGCGCGGAGAGGATCCGTGCCATCAGCGCGGGGACGTCGTTCGCGCCGTCCCGCACGAACGGGGAGGCTCCCGCCAGCAGGGTGTACGCGGTGGCCGCCAGCGCGTACACATCCGCGGTGGGCTGGTAGGGGTGCCCCGCGATCACCTCGGGAGCCGCCCAGGGCAGCGACATCGAGCCGCCGGTGCCGGTGGGGTGGCCGGCGATCGCGGAGATGCCGAAATCCGCCAGGGCCGGCCAGCCGTAGTCGGTGGTCAGCACGTTCGCGGGCTTCAGATCCCGGTGCAGGATGCCGGCCCGGTGCGCGGTCTCGACCGCGCCGGCGAGCCGGATCATCGTCTGCAGCACCTCCGGCACCGTCAGCTGTCGGGCGCGGACCTGCTCGGCCAGGCTCGGCTGCGAGCAGTACTCCATCACCAGGTACGGGCGGCCGCTGCCGGCGATCGCGGCGTGATGGATCGTCACGATCGAAGGATGCGTCGACACCGCGGCCATCAGGTTGGCCTCGGTCTCGAAGATCATCCGGGTCTGGTCGTCGTTCACCGGCTCCCGCATGACCTTGACCGCGACCTGTCGCCGCGGCAGCTCCTGACGGTACAGATACACCTCTGCGGACGCCCCGGACCCCAGCAGCCGTTCGACGGTCAGACCCGGGATCTCCACCGGGCCGAGCCGGCCGCTCACGGGACGTCCTCCACGCTCAGCCGGACGCCGCCGAGGTCGAGCGCCGCTCCCCGGGTCAGCAGCGCGCTCTCGCCGGATCGCAGCCGTCGCGACGAACCGTCCGGGCTGAGCACCACGGTCCCGTTCGCCGAACCGAGGTCTTCCACCAGCACGTTCCAGCCCTCGACGAACACGCGGGCGTGGTTGCGGGAGACGTCTCCGGGAGCGCCGTCCAGTTTGACCAGCGTGGGCAGAGCGGATCCGCCGGTGCGCTCCGAACGGGGACTGCGGCCGATGATCATCGTCTCCGAGATGGCGATCCGGCGGCCATCGGGAAGGACGATCGCACCCAGCTGAGGCCGACCCACGGTCGCCACCTGCGCGGAGCCGATCCGCGCACCGCAGACCGCGCAGGTCTCCCGCGTCGGCGGGTTCGGGTGGCCCTGCGGGCAGAGGAGCCCCGACAGCTCCGCCGATGCCTCCCCGGCGGTGCCGTGCTGCGCGGGCGCGGCTTGCTCCTCGGGCTCTGCCCGCACGGCCGCCGCCTCGACGCCGAGCAGCCCCGTCGCGCCGAACAGGTCGTCGAAACGGGCATCGGCCGCGACCGGGGCCACTACCGGTGCCGCGGCCTGTGGCGCGGGTGCCTGCGGTGCGGCATCGTCGGTGACCGGCGCGAACAGGTCGTCGGGGAAGCCGTCGGTGAAGTCCAGGGTCTGCTCGGGAACGGGCGCGCCGGTGAGCGTCATCAGCCGCGCGGTCGGCTCGGCCGCGCGGTAGAAGACCGCAGCGATCCCCAGCGGTCCCGGGCGCGCATCGAGCTCGCCGTCGCTCGCCGCGCGCAGGTCCGGTCGTTCCTCCTGTTCGTCGAAGCCGACGACGAACCGGGCCACGCCATCGAGGGCGATATCGTGCCAGGTGCGGGTCTGGCGTGCATCCAGAGTGGACCGATGCCACCGTTCATCCTCGATCGTGACGGTCGCCGAGCCGCGCAGGAACGCCGACAGCGACCCGCCGTCGACCTGGCCGACGAAGAAATCCGGTGCGTGGCCGATCCCGTCCGCGATGAGGACCTCCAGCACGGTCTCGAGTGTCGTCTCGTCGCCGATCGAGGTGAGCAGCGCGCGTGCGCGCTCGGTGGCGCCGTCCCCGGCGAGGGCGACCATCGTTCGTCCGTGCAGGATCGCCGGGTGCGGGCCGCGCACATAGGACCAGCCGCTCATCCGCCGAGGCCCCGCCGTCGTGCCGAGGGCAGGGTGTCCTCCTCGAGGACGGCCGACGAGGTGGCGGCCGCGCCGGTGTACCAGACGCCGCCGGTCACCTCGTCGGAGTCGGGACTCGCGCCCCCCGAGACCACATCGACGACGATCGCCGTGATGTTGTCCCGGCCGCCGCGTTCGAGCGCCTGGGCGACGAGCACCTGAGCGGTCTGGGCGGTGCCGCCGCCGAGAGCCAGCCCCGCCCGCAGCGACTCGTCGGCGAGCTCCCCGGTCAGCCCGTCAGAGCACACCAGCAGGCGCTCGCCGGTGATCACCGGCAGCAGCCAGTAGTCGGCGTCGCTCTCGGGATCGCCCATGGCGCGGGTGATCACATTACGGCCCTTGTAGGTCGCCACGTCCTCGCGGCGGAGCCTGCCGGCGTCGACGAGCTCCTGGGCGACCGAGTGGTCCACGGTCACCTGCTGCAGGGTGTTCCCCAGCAGCCGGTACACGCGGGAGTCGCCGACGTTGACGATGAGCCACCAGCGATCCTGCTCCTGCCGCACCGCCACGACACCGGTGAGGGTGGATCCCGCGCCGCGGCTCGTCCCGTCCGCGATGTGCGCCACTGCGGCATGGGCGCGGTTCACAGCCGCGGTGACATCCTCCGGGGCAAGGTCCTCGCGGCCGACGAGCGGCCGGAACGCGTCGATCACGGCGGCGCTCGCGCGGTCGCCGGCCTCGTGGCCGCCCATGCCGTCGGCGACCACGAACACCGGATAGTCAGCGAGGAGGGAATCCTCGTTGACCGCCCGGCGTCGACCGGTGTCGGTCTGCGCTCCCACGCTCAGCGAGAGCGGACCCGTCGTGGACATCGCGCCGTCCGTTCTCACGCCTGGATGCTGATGCGCAGCTCGGCGTCGCCGAGCAGGAACCGTTCGGTGACCGGCTGGATGCCGACCAGGTCGATCTCGGCGCCGTCGGTCGTCAGCAGCACGACGCCATTGGTGGAGCCGAGGTCCTCGATGGTCCAGCCCTCGTCGCCTTGCCGCAGCACGGCGTGGGTCTTGGAGACCGTCTTGGTGCCATCGGCGACGGTGACCAGCTGGGCATCAGCGGACCGATCGGTCGAGGCGGGGTTGCGTCCGAGGTAGACGATGCCCGAGGTCAGCGTCACCTGGTCGCCGCCCGGAAGGCGCAGCGTCCACCGCTGCCGGCGCGGCGTGATGACGGTGTGCTCGTCTTCCTCGTCGAGGCCGGCCGCAACGGGCACGGCTGTCACCGGCGCGGGCGTGGCCGGTGCCGGCGTGGCCGGTGTCGGCGCGACCGGGGGAGCCCAGTGATCCGCGGCGGCCACGGGCTCCGGCGTCGGCGCGGGGGGCGGGGTGAAAGCCGGTGCCGGGGGCGCAGGCGGCGGGGGGGCCGCTCCGAACGCGGGTGCGGGTGCGGGCGGCGGGGGGACGGAGCCGAACGCGGGTGCGGGCGGGGGCGGGGCCGCTCCGAACGCGGGTGCCGGTGCGGGCGGGGGCGGGACCGCTCCGAACGCGGACGTGGGCGGCGGGACCGTTCCGAACGCGGGTTCTGCCGCCGCGGGGGCGGGCGTCGGTGCGGGCGGGGGCAGCACGGGGCGTGCCGCCGGCGCGGCCGCGGCCGGCGCGCCCGCGAGCGAGAACGGCCCCGCGGGTGTCGGTGCGGGAGCCGCGGCAGCCGCGTACGCGCCGGCCGCGGCGTACCCGGCACCGGTCACCGGACGGGCTGAGCCCCAGCCGAGCACGCTGGCCCAGATCGGGAACAGGAACACGGCGAGCACGGT
>JAATGR010000034.1 GCA_015654575.1 Actinomycetales bacterium | reverse complement strand
GCGGGCGAACTGGATATCAAAGTCGGGCAGCAGGCACCACAACAGCCGCTCGACGTCGGCATCCACCACGCGTCGCTCAGCCGTCGACGCGGCGCAGCTTGCTCAGGGGCGCGAGCTCGCCTGGGAACACTCGCTTCACGCCGTCACCGAGCGCCTCTTCGATCACACGGATGTCGCGGATCAACCGCTCGAACCCGCCCGGCTCAAGGCTGGCGGCATGGTCGCTGCCCCACATCGTCCGGTCCAGCGTGATGTGACGCTCGACGGCGACGGCGCCGAGGGCGACCGCGGCGATGGAGATCTGCAGACCGGGCTCGTGCCCGGAATAGCCGACTGGCACCTGGTAGCGGTCCTTGAGGGTCTGGATCGTGCGCAGATTCGCCTCCTCCGCGGGCAGCGGGTAGGTGCTCGTGGCATGCATGAGCACGAGCCTGGCGGTGCCGAGCGTCTCGACGGCGGTGTCGATCTGCTCGATCGTCGACATACCGGTGGACAGGATGATCGGCTTGCCCGTCGCGGCCAGGCGGCGCAGCATCCCCAGGTCGGTGACGGAGGCCGACGCGACCTTGTGTGTGGTCACCCCCATCTCCTCCAGGAAGTCGACGGAGGGCTCGTCCCACGGAGAGGCGAACCAATCGAGCCCCTTCGCCTTCGCGTAGGCACCGATCTCGGTGTACTCGGGCTTCTCGAACTCGACCCGGTAGCGGTACTCCAGGTAGGTCATCGTGCCCCACGGCGTCTCGCGCGGCGTCTGCTTCATGTGCTCGGGCGTTGCGATGTCCGGCGTGCGCTTCTGGAACTTGACGGCCTGCGCTCCGGCATCAGCGGCCACGTCGATGAGTTGCTTCGCGATCTCCACCGAACCGTTGTGGTTCAGTCCGATCTCGCCGATCACGTAAACGGGCTGACCGGTTCCAACCGTGTGCTCACCTATGACGACACACTCAGTACTCACTAAAAACCCCTACATCTCTTCCGCGGAGGCCGGGTGGGTGTCCCAGCCTGTGGAAGTCCAATCAGCAAGACTAGCCCACCCGTGCCCCCTCGAATTACACGGCGGCCGCCAGCAGCGTGTCGGCGAGCTCACGGATCGCGCCCCGCCCGCCGCGCCGGCTCAGCACAATTCGGGCGGCGGCGATCACCTCGGGTCGCGAATCGGCGACCGCCGTCGGCCAGCCCACCGCGGCCAGGGCGGGCAGGTCGTTCACATCGTTGCCGACGTACACCACGTCCGCGAGGTCGATACCCCTGCCCGCGGCCCAGGACACGATCGCCGTCCGCTTGTCATCGACCGCCTGCAACACATCCACGCCGAGCTTCGCGGCGCGCGCGGCCACGACCGGGTTCCGCTCCTTGGACAGGATGAGGACGGGGATGCCCGCGCGTCGCAGCGACTCCACGCCCATCCCGTCACTGCGGCTGACCGTGACGGCCTCGGTGCCGTCCTGCAGTGTGACCGCGGTGTCATCGGTGTGCACGCCGTCGAAATCGGTCACGACCGCCGCGATCCCCGTGGGTCGTTCGCACTGAGCGGGATCGACGAAACCTGGAGCGAGCACCCGCGAGCGCTCGAGCTCCGCGACAGTGTCGATCTCGATCGCCCAGTCCTCGCTCACCTCCTGCACGACGACCCGGCCGAAGAATCGGAATCCTGCCTCTTCGAATCCGTCCGTCCGCATCACGTAGAACGCCCCGGTCTCCTGATAATGCGGACGGCGGTCCTGCCGCCGGGGACGGAACGAGTGGTCATGATTCACGCCCGTCGCGCCGCCGGCTGTCGTCTCCCAGAGGAAGGCGTAGGTCTCGAACGCCGCGAACGCCACATCGGCCTCTCCGGCGACGACCCGGCCCACCGCGGCGTCGATGTCGGCTGCGAGGATAAATGGCGAGGTCGGCTGGATGAACACGACCACGTCGAGCGGACGCCCCTCGGCCCGCAGCACGCCGAGCGCGTGCAGCAGCGCTGCTTCCGACGATGCGGTGTCCACCGCGAGCTCGGCTGGGCGGTCGATGACCTCAGCCCCCGCCGCGCGCGCCGCCTCGGCGATCTCCGCACCATCGGTGGACACCAGCACCGCGTCCACGCTCCGGGCCGCGCGGGCCGCTCGTACCGCGCGAGCGATGAGCGGGATCCCCCCGACCCGGGCAACATTCTTCCCGGGGACGCCCTTCGAACCTCCGCGGGCGAGGATGACGGCACCGACACGCATGCGCACGAGCTTACGCGGTCGCCTTTTGCACCCAGGACCGGATGCGCTCCTCGAACACGGCCGGATCGAACGTCGCCGCGCGCGCGCGGCAGGCCTCCGATGTCGCGGCCAGCGCGAGATCCAGCGCCGACCGCACCTCCGCCTCCGACTCCCACTCGTGCACGTGCGCCCCGGTGACGCCGTCGACCACGGCCTCGCCCGCGCCGCCGACGGCGTTGACCAGCACTGGGGTGCCCGCAGCCATGGCCTCGACCGCGACGATGCCGAAGTCCTCGACCGCAGGGAACACGAGGGCCGCCGCGCGGCGGTACAGCTCACGGAGCATCTCCCGCGGCGGGTATCCGACGATGAACACCCGGCCCGGATGCTGAGCCGCGATCCCCTGCAGCCGCGCCGCGTCCGGGCCTCGGCCGGCAACGACCACGGGCCTTCCGACCATGAGACCGGCACGGATCGCGACGTCGACGCGCTTGTAGGACACCCAGCGCGACACGACCAGCAGGTAGTCCGGCGGCAACACGGCCAGCTGCTCCTGCTGCGAGGCGTTCAGCTCCTCGCCGTCCACGCTCACTGACGTGTCCACGGGCGGGTGGATCACGGTCGCCTCGCGCTCCCACGTCCGTGCGATCCGCGCCGCGACGAAGGCACTGTTCGCCGCGATCGCGACCGGCTCCTGCGCACGTCGCCGATCCAGCGGCTTGAGCAGCGCGGCCCCGGCGCGTGCGATCGCGCTGTCGCCGCGACGGTCCAGCTCCGGAGTCCAGAGGTACCGCGCCGGCGTATGCGCGTAGACGAGCTTCGGAGCCGTGGCCGCCGGACCGCGGAACCGCGCGTGGTGCGCGAACAGGTGCGAGCTGCACAGCACCCAGTCGGCATCTGTGACCGGCAAGCGCCGCCAGGCGAACGGCATCAACGGCAGCGCCAGCGCCTTGCGGCCGCGCAGCGGGGTGCGGGCGAGCCAGGTCTCCGCCACATCGGAGAACCTTCCCTCGCTCATGTTCCAGAGGCAGTACCGGTCGGAATCCGGGAAGATCCGCGACAGTTCCTCAAACACGTTCTCCGAGCCGCCCGTGGGCGACAGCCACTCGTGCACCAGGAGGCCGCTCACCCTCGCATCCTCACCCGCTCAGCCTACGCGAGCCGCATCGCCGCTCCGCGCGCCCCCCGCTCGGGGACGCCACAAGGGGCCGGGCCCGAAGGCCCGACCCCTTGTCGGCGAAACCCGAAGGGTTACTTGATGATCTTGGTCACCGTGCCGGCGCCGACGGTGCGGCCACCCTCACGGATCGCGAAGCCGAGACCGTCCTCCATGGCGATGGGCTGGATCAGCTCGACCGTCATGTCGGTGGTGTCACCGGGCATGACCATCTCGGTGCCCTCGGGCAGCGTGATGACACCGGTGACGTCGGTGGTGCGGAAGTAGAACTGCGGACGGTAGTTCGTGTAGAAGGGGTTGTGGCGGCCACCCTCGTCCTTCGACAGGATGTACGCGGTGCCCTCGAACTGCGTGTGCGGCGTGACCGAACCCGGCTTCACGACGACCTGGCCACGCTCCACCTCGTCGCGCTTGGTACCGCGAAGCAACAGACCACAGTTCTCGCCGGCCCACGCCTCGTCGAGCTGCTTGTGGAACATCTCGATACCGGTGACGATCGTCTTCTGCGTCGGGCGGATGCCGACGATCTCGACCTCGGAGTTGATCGCCAGCGTGCCGCGCTCGGCGCGGCCCGTGACGACGGTGCCACGACCCGTGATCGTGAAGACGTCCTCGATGGGCATCAGGAACGGCTTGTCCTTGTCGCGCACCGGGTCGGGGATGGACTCGTCGACGGCCTCCATGAGCTCGACGATGGACTGCGTCCACTTCTCGTCGCCCTCGAGGGCCTT
>JAATGR010000008.1 GCA_015654575.1 Actinomycetales bacterium | reverse complement strand
GGGGTACGCACCCCCCGCGTCGGCGGGCGTGCCGGGACCGGGGGAGAGGAGAACGGCGTCGTACCGCGCGATCCTCTCGGCGGCGGACGCCGCCGGGAACGCGTCGTTGCGCACGACCTCGGTCGCGGCGCCGAGCTGCTGCAGGTAGCCGTCGAGCGTGTAGACGAAGCTGTCGTAGTTGTCCACGACGAGGACGCGGAGCGCGGTCATGCCTTCTGCACCGTGACGTCCTGCGGCGCGACGAAGGTCTGCACCCACGGGAAGACCCAGAACACGAGCGCCGCGAGGAGGAGCGCGAGCGCGATGAGCAGGATGAGGGTGCGCACCCACCACGGACCGGGCAGCACCCGCCACAAGGCCGCATACATCAGCTGTGCCCTCCTTCGACGGTCTTGACGATCTCGGCCGGCGCCCCGCCCCCCGGTTTCGACGGATCGCGCGGATAGAACTTGTCGAACATGCCGTACGCGACGATGCGCTCCGCCGTCGAATAGAAGGGGTTGCAGCTCGTGAGCGTGATCACCCGGTCGGTCGGCTGCACTCCCGGAGTCTGCGGCACCGGGTCGAGCACGCCGACGCCGGTGGGCTGCACGTACTCCAGATTGCGGAACGAGTACTGGTACCAGCCGTCCTGGGTCTCGACGAAGATGTGGTCGCCGACGTGGAGCTGGTGGATAAGATGGAGGTTGCCGCCGTACGCCGACCGGTGCGACGCGATCGCGAAGTTCCCGGCCTGGCCCGGCATCTGGGTCGTCGGATAGTGCCCGAGGTTGTACTTGTTGAGGACGTCGGCCACGCCGATCCCCTGGGCGATGGGCCGGTAGTAGTCGGCCTGCCCCGGCTCGTTCCAGCGCGGGACGAGGAGGTAGGCGAACACCTGCGCGTTGCCGGGCGCGGTCGAGACCGGGATCGCGTTCGAGCCCGCGACGGGAGCGGTCGCCTTCTTGTTCCACTCCTTCGTCTGCTGCACGGCCTCCTGATGGAGCTGCCCGCCGACGAGGATGTCCTGGAGCCAGAGCTGCCATCCCAGGAACATGAGCACGAGCACGCCGGCGGTGATGAGCAGCTCGCCGAGCACGCCGACCACCGAGATGCGACGTCGCGGACGACGCGCGCCGGCCGGCGCGGTCGCGACGCCGCGCCCGCCGGGGCGCACGTCGGACGGCGTTGCCGGAGCGCCGTCCCCCTCGGGCTCGGTCATGTCGAGCATCTTACGGCTCCCGCCGCTCCAGGGGCCCGGGAGAGCCCGTCGGCTACACTGCGGGCATGGCCCGAGCGAAGACCCGCAGCAAGAGCGAGCCCGGCGACGAGGCGACGAAGGGCGAGAGCGCCCCGAACCCGGTGTGGTTCCGTCCTGTGATGTTCGGCTTCATGCTCGTCGGCCTCGCCTGGATCATCGTCTTCTACCTCAGCGCCCAGCAGTTCCCGATCCCGCAGCTGCAGAACTGGAACATCCTGGTCGGCTTCGGGATCATGTTCATCGGCTTCCTGATGACGACCCGTTGGCGCTGACCACCGCTCGAATTACACGGATGTGATTCGTCCACACTGTGGATGGGGCTGGGGATAACCGCGATCAGTGGTACGCCGCCGGCGACGACGCGACGCAGGCGATCGTGACGAGCACGAGGATCACGGCGACGCCGGCGACCGCGAGGACCTGCGGGATCCGCTGATCGCTGCGGCGCGTGCGCAGGAACGCGAACCCGAGCGCGAACCCCGCGATGAGGCCGCCGACGTGCGCCTCCCACGCGATCCCGGGCACGAAGAAGCTGAACGCGAGGTTCGCGACGACGACCACGATCAGCTGCACGGGTTGCACGCCCATCGCCCTCCGCATCGCGAGGACCGCGCCGAGCAGGCCGAAGATCGCGCCCGAGGCGCCGAGCGCGGCGGACGGCTGCAGCAGGCCCCCGAGCCATCCGGTCGACGCCCCGTCGGTCACGACCGCGAGCTGGTAGACCAGCACGACCCCGAGACTGCCGCCGAAGGCCGTGATCAGGTACAGCGCCAGGAAGCGGACTCGGCCGAGGAACTGCTCGAGCAGCGGCCCGAAGATGAAGAGGGCGTAGAGGTTGAAGAGGATGTGGAGGATGTTGCCGGGGGAGTGCAGGAACGCCGAGGTCAGCATCCGCCACGGCTGCGACGCGACGAGCTGCGGATTGAGCACGCCGGCGTCCGTGACGCCCGCGACGACCCACTGCCCGAGGAACACGAGCACGCAGATCCCCATGATCACGTAGGTGACGATCGGAACGCCCTGCGGCAGCATCCGGCGGACCGCAGCTGCGGCTCCGCCCGGCCGCATCCCCGCGACGGCGGCACGCCCGTCGCGCATGCACTCAGGGCAGAGCACGCCGACCGGCGCCGGCGTCTGGCAGTCCGGGCAGATCGGGCGGTTGCAGCGCTGGCAACGGATCCACGTCGGCCGGTTCGGGTGCCGGTAACACGTCTCCGGCTGCTCGACCTCCGCGTCGGCCTCGCTCATGCGCCGGTTGCGAGCTGTCGGACGATCGCGATCACGACGAAGAACGCGGCGCCCGCGATCATCAGCAGATACGGCGTCGACGGGCGCGAGCGGCGCTCATCGAAGAGGCGGAAGAGCTGCATCGCCCCGACGCCCGCGCCGAAGGCGCCGATGATCGCGAGGATCTCGAAGGGCGAGAGCACCAGGTTCAGCACGAGCAGGATGCCCAGCATGATCAGCATCTGCGCCCGCGCCCGCGGCACCGACCAGGCGAGCACGAGGTAGCAGCCGAGCAGTCCGAAGATCGGCGTGAAGAGACCCGTCTCGGGCAGCCCGGCGATCGCCATCCAAGCCGCGCCGATCGCGCCGGACACCAGGAACAGGGCCGCGAATCGTGCCCGGCCGAGCTGACGCTCGATCATCGGCCCGTTGAGGAGCAGGAACACGATGCCGAAGATCAGGCTGAGGAGCGCGACGAGCCCGGTGTAGACGAAGTCCGTCGTCACGAAGCGCCAGATCTGCCAGACCGGCGCGACCCTCGGATCGGAGGCGAGCAGCAGGTACGGCGCATCCGTGAAGAGACCGACGACCCAGATCAGGACCGCGAGGATCGCCGCTCCCCAGCTGAGCACCGGTGTCGAGCCGCCCGGCCGCAGCATGTCGATCAGGACCCGCTGCCAGCCCGGTCGGTCGTCGAGCGTGGTCGTGCTCCGCGCGCGAGCCCGCTTCTGCTTCTTCGGCTGCGGGCGCGGTCCCGCCGCGGGGGCCCACTGCACGGATCCGCCGAGCTCCTCGATGCAGGTCGGGCAGCGCACGCCCTGGGGCGTGAGGATCTGGCACTCGGGGCAGATCGTGCGACCGCACCGCTCGCACAGCGTCCAGCTGGTGCGACCGGGATGGCGGTAGCAGACCGAGGCGTCCGCCTCGGCTCCGGCCCCACTCATGGCGCCCTCGGCTAGAGCTGCTGGACGTCGACGCTCTGGATGACGACGTCCTCCAGCGGCTTGTCGCGCCCGTCGGTCTGCACGCCCTCGATCGCGTCGACGACGCGCTTCGACTCCTCGTCGGCGACCTCGCCGAAGATGGTGTGCTTGCCCTGCAGCCACTGGGTGGGAACGGTCGTGATGAAGAACTGCGAGCCATTGGTGCCGCGGCCGCCCTGGATGCCGGCATTCGCCATCGCGAGCACATACGGCTCATTGAAGTTCAGCTCCGGGTGGATCTCGTCGTCGAACTGGTAGCCGGGGCCGCCGATGCCCTTGCCGAGCGGGTCGCCGCCCTGGAGCATGAACTGCTTGATGATCCGGTGGAAGACGACGCCGTCGTAGAGGGGCTTCGTGGTCGCCTGGCCCGTCGTCGGGTCGGTCCACTCCTTCGCACCGGTCGCGAGGCCGACGAAGTTGTCGACGGTGACCGGAGCGTGGTTGCCGAACAGGTTCAGCTTGATGTCGCCGTGGTTGGTGTGAAGGGTCGCGACCGCGGTGGGAGCTGGCATGGGCCCGATTCTGTCATGCCCGTCTCCGACGATGCTCGGAGCGGACGTCCAGGAGGCCCGGAGGCGTCGTGACGGGCCCTCATGCAAGGATGGTCGCGACGGCCGCCTTGGCGGCATCCCCTCGGACGGAGGACATCATGGCTCTCTCCCGCAAGCGCCAGAAGGAGCTGAAGCGCCTACGGCGCTCGGCCGAGGACCTCTGGCAGGAGCAGCGCGAGGCGATCGACCACGCGAGCTCGGTGCTGCGCGAGGCCCGCCGCCAGGCCGGCAACTACGCCCGCGAGGAGGTCGGACCGCGCGTGCAGTCCGCGTATGCCACGCGCGTGCGCCCCGTCGTGACGTCGGCGCGGCACGGGCTCGCCCACGAGGTCCTGCCGGCCGTGTCGGGTGCCGTCGGCTCCGCGCTCGCCGTGCTCGAGGCGACCCGCGACCCGCGCGTGCGCGACGTCGTGCGCCGCGCCACCTCGACGGCCGAGCGCATTCCGGCCAAGCTCGGAAAGGTGGCCCCGCTGCCCGTGAAGAAGAAGAGCGCCCCCGTCGGCCGGTACATCGCGATCGGGATCGGCGCGATCGCCGTCGCCGGGGTCCTGTACGCCGCGTGGCAGACGCTCCGTGCCGACGACGACCTGTGGATCGAGGATCTGGGCGAGGTCGGCGCCGCCGACATCGGCGAGGACGACTAGCCTCTCGGCTGTCCGACACGGAGCGGTCGCTCCGCTAACGTGCGAGGGTGGACAACCTCCCGCTGCGCAAGCGACCGATCGACATCGTCTTCCTGGTCATCTTCAGCGCGTTCATCGTCACCTGCATCATCAGCGACTCGGTCGAGGGCCTCGGCCTCGACCAGGTGGCGGACTCCCCGAACGTGCTCGTGCAATGGAACTACTGGTACGCCTCGAACTTCGACCCGCTGTACCAGTCGCACCCGCTGTGGCTGCGCTTCATCAGCGGCACCTCGGCGTTCGTGTACGTGATCTTCTACGTGCTGCTGATCATCTCGATCATCAAGCGCTGGAACTGGATCCAGCTGCCCTCGGTCATCTACGCGACGATGATCATCGCGCTGACCGGTATTCCGATCTTCGGCGTCGAGTTCTTCGGCGGCCCGGGGGAGCGGACCCCGAACCCGGCGGTGTTCCTCGCGTTCAACCTGCCGTACATCGTGTTCCCGCTGATTCTGCTGATCCGGATGCGCAAGCCGAAGCCGTTCACCCGGGCGTTCTGACCCGGACGCCCGCGCGCTAGTCCTGCGAGCCGCCGCCGAGCTTGCGGACCTCGTCGTCGATGTGCTGCTCGGAGATCGGACGTGAGCCCGGCCCGAACGTCGACAGCGCCGAGAAGACCGTCGCGATCGCGAAGCCGAACAGCGGCCACATCGGCCAGAAGTAGCCCATCCCGCTCAGCGCCCACACCACGACGAAGAGCGCGGTGAGGATGACGAACACCAGGATCATGTACCAGAAGTCGCGCCGCGCCTTGATCCGCTTCCGCGCGACCTCTCGGATGTCGTCCGTCATGGCGGGAGTCTAGGGCGGGGCGGGTGGTGGAAGCTTCGAGAGTTCCTTCCAACCCTGCCCCCGAGCCTAGTCTGGCGAGCAGTGGCCGCCGGGTTGGTGCACGAACCTCGCGTGCCGCGGCTACGGGGGACTGGTTCCTGCCAGTCGACCTTGCCCTCCAGGCAGTCCCAGTGTCCGGCCTCGGGGACGGTACGCTGCCGCAGCAGCGACCGACCCATCGCGAACGATGGCGGCTCCGCAACCCAACCGCGGTTGATCGTTCACGCTGCTCATGCGGCTGCCGATGGTGGGGTGTATCCGTCGATGAGTTGCCGGGTGATGCTCTCGATGCCCTGGAGCTCGTTGGCTTCGTAGCCCGCTTTGCCGAGGGCTTCGATCCCTCGGGTGACGCAGAGGATCAGCAGCGACAGTCGATCCGCGTCGAGGGAGTTCTCGACCTGTCCTGCCGCGCGGCCACGGAGCACGCTGGACCGGAGCAGTTCCTGCATGTGTCTGAGGGTGTTGTCAGCTTCCTCCAGGACCGCGGGCGACTCGGGCACGCGCTCGGTCGTGGCCTTGGCGATCATGCATCCCATGTGCTCGGTGTCGGCTACGGTCTCGTCGATGATCTGGCGCACGTAGCCGAAGGCCGTCTCGATGCCGGAATCGGCGTTAGCGAAGATGGCGTCGGATGTGGCGATCGATTCCTGGCAGTAGTCGTGGAAGGCGCGCCGGTAGATGGTCTCCTTGTCGCCGAAGGTGTTGTAGATGCTGCCTTTGCCGAGGCCAGTCGTCTCGCTGAGGTCGCTGAGCGAGGTGGCCGCGTAGCCACGACGTCGGAAGACGTCGCGGGCTGCGCGGACAGCAGTGACCTCGTTGAACTTGCGGGGACGTGGCATGGCGAAATCCTAAGTGTGTTTGACCGAGCAGTACATAACCGTCGCCGCCAGTCAGGAAACCCGGAGGACGATTTTTCCCGAGCTGTGCCGCCCCTCCAGGAGCTCTTGGGCCTCAGCGGCCAAGTCAAGGGTGTAGTCGGTGTTGACGTCGATCGTGATCTGGCCGGTGAGCAGCGCTTCGTGCACGGCGGCTGTTCGCGCACGGATCTCGTCGCCGGTGAGGGTGAAGTCGCCGAACGAGGGGCGCACGAGGGTGACAGACCGGCCGCCGAACTCTGCAGGGTCGAATGCGGGGACCGGGCCGCTGGCCTCGCCGTAGAGGACCAGTGTGCCGCGGACGCCGAGAGCCCGGACGCTCTGCTCGTAGGTGGTCGCGCCGACGCCGTCGAAGACGGCGTTCGCTCCGGCCCGCCGGTGAGGTCTGCCACGCGCGCGGCGAGGTCGTCGTAGCCCATGACGACGTTGTCTGCGCCGAGCTTGCGGGCGGTCTCGGCCTTGGCCTTGGCCGAGACGGTCGCGATGACGCGCGCGCCGCGGGATTTCGCGAGCTGCGTGAGGAGCTGTCCCACACCGCCGGCGGCGGCGTGGATCACGACGGTGTCGCCGGAGGAGATGGGGTACACGTCGGTGGAGAGGTACTGGGCGGTGATGCCCTGCACCTGGGCGGCGGCGGCTACCGCCGGCGAGATCCCATCAGGGATGGGGACGGCGTGCGTGGCGGGTACGGCCGCGTACTCCGCGTACGAGCCGAGGACATTCGACCACGCCACCCGCTGCCCGACCTCAAGGCCGGTGACGTCGGCGCCGACCTCGACGATGGGGCCGGCGCCCTCGAACCCGGCGATGAACGGGGTGGGGAGGCCGAACGTCCCCTTGCGGACCTGGATGTCGAGGTAGTTCACGCCCGCGTACTCGACCTTCACGAGAACACCGTCAGGAGCGGTGGCGGGCCGGTTGATCTCGGCCGGCTGAAGGACGTCCGGGGTTCCGTACCCGGTGACCTGGATGGCGTGCACGATTTCTCCGTTCATTGGGGGTGGTGCGAGAGGTGATGTCAGGACTGGGGCGCGTTGGCCGGGATGGCCTGCGCAGCGCGTGCGGCGGATTCCTCGCCGCGGATGCGGGCGCGGTGCAGGAGGACGATCGCGGTGCCGGTTAGGGCGACGAGCACCGCGATGGCGATGAGGACGATGTGGTAGCCGGCTGCGTAGGCGTCGCCGTGCCCCGGCGCGCCGGCGGCGACGTCCTGGGCGAGCTGGGTGTCGGGGATGCGTAGCCCGACCTGCCAGGTGAGGGCGGCGGCGAAGGCGGCGATGACGATCGCTTCGCTGCCGAGCCGCACGAAGTTGAGCACGCCCGCGGCCG
>JAATGR010000234.1 GCA_015654575.1 Actinomycetales bacterium | reverse complement strand
GCGGCGTAGCGTCCCGCGTGCTCTCCGACGCCGTGCAGCAGCTGAACGACGCCGCGCGGCGCGCCCGCCGCAGGATGGACGTCGTAGAAGATCGGGACTCGGTGCGCGTCGATGAACTCGGGCATGCCCCGACTCTAGCCAGCGGCTTCCGCTGCCAGAGTCCGCGTCACGCGGCGGCAGGTCAGACCCGAAGCGCCGGGCCGGTCGGCCTCGGGCCGTGCAGTTCCCGGTGCAGGCGCTCCATGCGGTCGTCCAGTTCGGACGCAGTGTCGGCGGCGTCCTTGAGACTGTCCACCAGGGCGGCGGGAACGTCTCCGGCGTACTTGTAGTGGATCTTGTGCTCGAGGCTGGCCCAGAAATCCATCGCGATCGTGCGGAACTGCACCTCGACGGGCACCTGCATCGGGCCGGTCGACAAGAACACGGGCACCTCCACAATGGCGTGCAGGCTCTTGTACCCGTTCGGTTTGGGATCGGCGATGTAGTCCTTCACCGCACGCACCGTGATGTCGGACTGCGCCGTCAGCAGGTCGAACAGCCGATACGCGTCGGCGGTGAAGCTGCAGGTCACCCGCACCCCCGCGATGTCCGTGATGTTGTGCCGGATCGACTCGAACCCCGGGTCGATCCCCTTCCGCGACACCTTCTCGACGAGGCTGTCGGGCGACTTCACGCGACTGGTCACATGCTCGATCGGGTTGTAGTCGTGCATCGTCAGGAACTCTTCGCGCAGGATCGAGAGCTTGGTCTCGACCTCCTGCAGCCCGAACCGGTACTCCAGCAGGAATCGGGCGAGCCCGTCGCGCGCAGTCCGCAGTTCCTCGACGGAGACGACGATCGGATCCTCGTCGAGGGGTGTCGGCATGGTCAGAGGCTATGGCCTCGCCCTACACGCCGGCTGTGAACCGCCCCTCAGATAGCACGCACAGATGCGGCTTGGCGCGCCGCGTCCTTCCTGCCCGGGTCGCCTCACCGCAGCCGCGCCTCCGACGTGTGCGCGAGCGGTCATGACGACCACGAACCAGTCTCCCGGATACTGCCACGCGAAACGAAGACTCGCGTCGGCGGCGAACGCGGGCTTTATTTAGCAATGCTAATTTGTTACGCTAAACATCGATATGACCGTCACGCCGTCCTCGCCGGATCCCCTCACGCCCGCGGTGGAGTTGCGCATGGCGACCTTCCGCCTCGCCCGCCGTCTGCGCGCCCAACGCGATCTGGACAGCATGTCGGACGGACAGTTCGCCGTGCTCGCGGCGCTGCGGTGGCACGGGCCGCACACCCTGGGCGAGCTCGCCGACCGGGAGAGGGTCACGGCGCCTTCCATGAACCGCACCGTCAACTGCCTCGAGGAATCGGGCTATGTCGCGCGCCGACCCGACGAGATTGACCGCCGCAAGGTCAACGTCGAGGTCACGGATGCCGGGACCTCGCTCGTGAACGAGGCCGTACGCCGTCGCGACGCCTGGTTGGAGGAAGCACTCGCCGAACTCAGCGGGACTGAACGCGCGACGCTGGCCGCCGCGGTGCCGCTGCTGCGCAAGGTCGCCGACCGATGAGCAACGACACACGCCCTTCGCCCACGCCGGCCTCCGGGCGCAGAGTCCCCGACATGTTCCGTTCCCTGACGATCCACAACTACCGGATCTGGTTCCTCGGCGCGCTCGTCTCCAACGTCGGCGGGTGGATGCAGACCACCGCACAGGACTGGGTGGTGCTCACCCAGCTGACCAACAACGATGCGACGGCGATGGGATTCACCATGGCGCTGCAGTTCGGTCCGCCCCTGCTTCTCGTGAGCGTCACCGGCTGGGTGGCGGACCGCTTCGAGCGCCGCAAGATCCTCATGGTCACGCAGTCCGCCCTGATGGCGTTGGCCGTGGCCGCCGGTATCCTCCTCCTGACCGGCGTCATGACCCTGCCGCTCATGTTCTGCTTCGCGGCGACGTTCGGTCTGTTCAACGCCTTCGATGCCCCTGCCCGCCAGGCATTCGTCACCGACGTCGTGGCGCATGAGAACGCCGCCAATGCGATCGCGCTCAACGCGGCGTCCTTCAACTCGGCCCGCCTGATCGGCCCCGCGGTCGGCGGAGTGCTGATCGTGCTGGTCGGCACCGGGTGGGTGTTCCTCATCAACGCGGCGACCTTCCTGGCGATGCTCGTCGCGCTCTTCGTCATGCACCGCGACGAGCTGGTCCCCCGCGCGCCGAGCGTCGGACGGGCACGGCTCTCGGATGGGTTCCGGTACGTCGCCCACCGCCGCGACCTCGTGATCGTTTTCGCGATGATGTTTCTGCTCGGAGCGTTCGGGATGAACTTCCCGATCTTCGCCTCCACGATGGCCCTCGAGTTCGGGCAGGAGGCGGACGGTTACGGGCTGCTCAGTTCGATCCTCGCCGTCGGATCGCTCGCTGGGGCACTGCTGGCCGCACGGCGGGACCGCGCGAGGCTGCGGCTCGTCGTGCTCGGCGCAGGCGGGTTCGGGGTGGCGTCTCTCATCTCCGCCGCCATGCCGTTGTACGGCCTCTACGCCGCGGTGCTGGTCTTCGTGGGCCTGTCGACGTCGACCATGATGGCGACCGCCAACGGGTACGTGCAGACCACGAGCGACCCGGCGCTGCGCGGCCGTGTGATGGCGCTCTACATGGCGGTCATGATGGGATCGACGCCGATCGGCGCGCCGATCGTCGGCTGGGTCGCGAGCACATACGGAGCGCGCATGGCGATCGTGGTCGGCGCCGTGGCGGGCCTGCTCGCGTGCGCGGTCGGGCTCATCTCGATGCTGACCGGCGGCCGCGTGCACCGCGACCCGGACCGCCGGTTCCACCTCTCGCTGGACGAGACCCGGCCGTTGCGCGTGATCGCGCTACCGGGTGAGCACGACAGGATCGTCGCGCCCGCGAACGGGCACGCCAGCTAGGACCAAGCCGACGCCGTCGACGCCGAGAGCACCGCCACATGCTCACCCGCGGGCAGACGAGTCTCTCTATCGTCGCCGAGGACCAGGAGCACCGGAACGGGCGAGCAGAGGCGCACGTTGCCGTGCTCATCGACCTCGACACGTACATCGCCGTGCGGGGTCGGGACGGTGCCGCGCACCCGGGTGCCCGGGCGCGGACGCGGCGCGATCCGCACCTCGTCGTACCCGGGGGCCGCCGGCGTCACTCCGAGGATCGCGCGCACGATGTCGGCGGAGGGGGTCGCGCTCCAGCCGTGACACGGCGTGCCCCATCGCCAGGTCTCGCCGAACGTGTCCTGACCGTCGCGGAGGAACCCGCTCCAGTCCCGGATCGCCCGGTCGATGAGGTCGACGCGCCCGTATCGCAGGTACGCCTCGTGCACCACCGCACTGAAGAAGGGCTCCGCCCGCACGATCCGGGTGTCGGCATCCCAGTCGATGACCCACTCGCCGGCCGAGACCCGCGCCCATTTGTCCGGATCGACGTGCCCGTCGGGATCGCTCATCCAGGTGCGCACCACGAGGCGCGCGGGGTCGCTGATGCGATCGAGCACCCCCTGCACTCGCTCGACCGGCACGAGCCCTGCGGCCACGGCGGCCGCGTTGCTCGCCTGAGAGGCGGGCGCGAGCCGGCATCCGTCACGTCGGCTATCGACGTAGAGTTCCCGCTCCGCATCCCAGAACGCCTCGAATCCACGCTCGGCCGCGCCGACATGCCCGCGAGCCCACCGCGCAGATCCCGCATCGCAGAGGTCGTCACATACCTCGACGAACTCCCGCAGCGCGCGCACCCACAGCGCGGTCAGGACGGCCGACTCGCCGTCGACGACGATGCTCGACCAGTCGATCAGGTCCCATTCGCCGGTCGCGCGCAGCACGCCGTCGACCGAACGATACGGCTCGAACCACTGCAGCACCCGCCGTGCCACGGGCAGGGCGGCGGTCACCTCCGGCACCGCACCGGCGTAGCGGTACAGCAGATACCAGCCGTGCACCCAATGCAGCGACCACGACGGGATGCTGACCCCGCCCTCCTCCTCGACGTCACCCGCCACGCTCATGGGCAGCAGGCCGTCGGCGCGCGGCGAGGCCGCCAGGCTCACGTAGGCGCGGGCAGCGCTCCAATCGCCGTTCGTCGTCAGATGCACCGTCTCGTGCACGACGCCGTCGCCCACCCAGGCGCGCTGCTCCCTCGTCGGACAGTCCGTGAACGCATCCACCGTGTTCGCCTGGACCGTGCGAACCCCGGCACGCCACAACGCCACGAGCTCGCGGTCGTCGGAGTCGAAGGAACCACCGGGCTCCCACCGCTGCACCCGCTCGACCAGGTGGAGATCCGACACCGCCACGCGGCCTCCCGCCGGACCCGGATCGATCACCACGACGGCGGCGCGCATGCCGGATTGCTCCTGCGCACGCACCGCGTCCGCGTGTCCGCGCGTGAGGTAGCGCAGGCCGGCGAGGGGCGCGAGCGGACCGGTGTCGCCGATGCGCTCCTCGTAGCGCACGTCGATCACGCCGCCGCGCGGAGCCCGCAGGTCGAACCCGAGGAACCCGGTCACGATACGGCCGAAGTCGGCTCGCAGCACGAGCCGCTCCCCCGGCCGGACCTCCCATTCGCCGCGTCCGTCCGGCATCGCCTCATCGGCGACGACACGCTCCGTAAGCGCCGCGGCGACCGTCTCGGCCGGGTGCCGCTCGCGTTGCTCTCGGGTGCTCCCCGCCACCCGCCAGGCCGTCGTCGTCCGCGGCGTCAGACGTTCCCGTCCCGGCGCGGCGACCGTGCGCGGCGGTACCAGGCCGAACGGGGCGACCGGCGGTCGGGCGCGACCGGTCGCGCCCCGATGCCCCGCCCCGACGGGCCGGGCGAGGTCCCAACCGCTGTCATCGAAGTCTGCGCTCATCCAACCGACGGGCAGGGCGCGAGCATCCGTCCTCTCGGTGGGGAGTCCGTCCAGGCGCCCTCGTCCGAACGTCGTCCACGCGCCGGTGTCGAGCACCCGCCAGGTCTCGTCGCCGAGGATCCGACGGCCCGCCAGATCCGCCTCGAACAGCAGAGCCGGCTCGATGCCGAGACGACCGGAGGGAACGGCGCGCTGCGAGACCGCCGTCGGGCCCGCATCGGCGGTCACGACCACCGCGAAGACGTTGCGCCCGGCGCGAACGTGCGCGGACGCATCGACCACGTCGTGCCGGAGCCGCCATGGCTGGGAGCGCTGCGGGCCGCGGGAGATCTCCACTCCGTTGAGCAGGAGCGCGTAGCGTGCAGAGGCCGACACCCGCACGGAAAGGGCGTCGCCCTCGCAGTCGGCGAAGAAGGACCGCCGGAAGATCAGCCGTGGCAGCCGGGCGGGCGCCGGGTCTGCGGGTGGCCGTGCGGCGCCGATCCACTCGGCGTCCCAGTGGAAATACTCGTCGTCGTGCAGCACCCGTCCGTCCTTCCGATCCGCGTCGAGTCCCCTCCGACTTGACGGATCGCGTCCGCGGTACGACCATACTACTGAATCGTGTCAGTACCCGATGTCCATCTCACAGAGGAGAGAGTTCGATGACGAACACCGTAGCCAGCGCGAGGGGCGCGAGCCCGTGGAAGACCGCCTCACTGGCGGGCATGGCGTCGTACCTGGACGCCGCCGTACTGATCTCGACCGGCACCGCTCTCGTGCTCTACCGGCCGACCTTCGGCATCGATGACGTCCAGTTCGGTCTGTTGTCGTCCCTGCTTACCTTCTGCTTCGCCGCCGGTGCGCTCTTCGGCGGACGGCTGGGCGACCGGTTCGGGCGCCGGGCGGTGTATGCCGTCACCCTCATCGGCCTCGTGGTGGCGATGGCCCTGATGACCTTCGCTGCGGGGATACCGATGTTGTTCGTCGGCGTGATCCTGGCGGGTCTCTCCGTCGGAGCAGACCTGCCCGTCTCGCTCGCGCTGATCGCCGAGGCGTCGCCCGCCGACCGGAAGGGCAGGTTCGTCGCGTTCTCCGCGATCCTGTGGCTCGTCGGCATCTCGGCGTCCAACGGTCTGAGTGCGATCGTGGGCGGCATGGGCGAACTGGGCGGCCGCATCATGTTCGCGCACGTCGGTGTCGTCGCGCTCGTCGTGCTGCTGCTGCGCATCACCCTGCCGGAATCGCGGGAGTGGCGAGCCGCACGCGATGCCAACGCCGCTGCCGCCGCGGACGGCGAACGCGTCGACCTCGGGTCGCTGCGCCGACTACTGCGGCCTCCGTTCGTGTTCGCGTTGATCGCGACGGCGCTGTTCTACGCCGCGTGGACGGTCGCATCCAACACTGTGGGCCAGTTCTCTGCCCTCCTGTTCACCGAGCTCGGCGGGGTGTCCGTACAGGTCTTCGGGCTCATCAAGCTGGTGAACATCCCACTCGGCCTCATCAGCGGCTTCACCTTCATGCGGATCGTGGACACCCGGGGCCGCTATACCTGGTTCGTGGTGGGTGCTCTCGTCCAGGCATCGGCCTTCGCCGTGCCGATGATCTTCGGCGGAACGCTCTGGACCCTGATGTACATGAGTTACGCCTTCTCGGTGGGCGCCGCCTTCGCCGGAGAAGCACTGTACAAAGTGTGGTCCCAGGAGCTGTACCCCACGCTGCTGCGCTCCACCGCCCAGGGCACGACGATCGCGTTCGCCCGCGTCGCCGCCGCGATCGCCGCGATCTTCATCCCGACGGTGGCCAGCAGCAGCCCGGAGAGCCTGTTCATCCTGCTGACCGGATGCGTCGTGCTCTCGTCGCTGTTGGGTCTGCTCTGGATCCGCCGACTGCCGAAGGCACCCGCCGAGGCCCCCGCAACGGCGGGCGTGACCAACGCCGTCGACGCCGCATCGTCGGGCAGCGCGATCAGTCGGTCCTGAACCCACCGGGTGCAAGACTGGAGGCATGACCGGGGAGGCGACACGACCGCGCGCGCGACGCGTGACCTCCGCCGACGTCGCACGGGCCAGCGGCTTCTCCCGCACGACCGTCAGTTACGTCCTCAACGACACACCGAACCAGACCATCCCCGAGCGCACCCGCGAGCGCATCCGCGCCGTGGCCGCCGCCCTCGGCTACACCCCGAGCGCGGCGGCCACGGCGCTTCGGCGCGGGCACTCGAACGTGGTCCTCGTCGTCAAGGACTCGGCGCTCAGCGGATACATCACGGAACCCTTCATCTCGGCGATCGCGACGACGCTGCGCGAAGCAGGGCATACCCCGTTGACCACCGACTTCGAGTCGGAGGCCGCCCTGGCCTCGCTCGCCCGCGAGCTGCGCCCGTACGGAGTGATCGTGCTGACCCCGGTCACCTCGACGCTCGGCGGGATGCTGACAGAGATGGGGGTACCGCGACAGTACTTCTCCGCGATCGGCGCGAACCCCGGCGACACCGGCGAGCGCCCCTGGGAGGAGGCGGTGGGCGAGCTTCAGGCCGTGCACCTGGCGGAGGGCGGGGCCTCGAGTCTGATCTACGCCCTGCCGCCCGCGGATTCCGCGCGGCATCCCCTCGCCCTCGCGCGCGCCCGCGGCGCCCGACGCGCCTGCGGCGAGCGCGGCGTGACGTACGCGGCGCAGATCGCCGTACCACCGGACCGCGCCGGCGCGACCGGACTTCTCGCCCGGACGCTCGCGACCGGCGGCGCCGGACTGACCGGGGTGGCGGCCTTCGACGACGGCGTCGCCGTGACCGTGCTGGCAGCGGCTCATGACCTGCACGTCGACGTCCCCGGCCACCTGCGCGTCATCGGTGCCGACGATACGCCGTTCGCCGCCATGACCTCGCCAGCGCTGACCACGGTGCACGTGGATGCAGCCCGCAGCGGTGCCCGCGTCGCACAGCAGTTCCTGGGGGTGGCTTCAGGTGAAGAGGCCAATGCCGTCAACCGGGCCTCGCTGAGCATCGTGCGCCGCCAGACCTCCTGAGCCGCGACGCCGGGATCCGGCGCACCCCCTCATGACGCTCCCCTCGCGGGTCTGGGCACTATCGCAGCCCGCCGCCGGCGGTTCGAGCATCCGTCCCACCCGACGACGCGCGGACGACCAGTTCCGGAGAGAATCTCACCTGCCGGGCGGGCGCCGACGGGTCCGCCAGGAGCTCGAGGAGCAGCTCCACCCCCGTCGCCCCAATCTCACGCGCGGGTTGGCGCACCGACGAGAGCGGCACGACGGTCGACCGCGCGAAATCGATGTCGTCGTATCCGACGAGGGCGATGTCCTCAGGCACGCGGACGTCGCCGAAGATCGCAGCCCCCTGCAGGACACCGACGGCCAGCAGATCGTTGGCGCAGAAGATGGCATCGGGGCGCTCCGACAAAGGACGGCGGGCGATCCACTCCCCCGCCTCCTGGCCGCGCAGCACCGTGAGCGCGTCGAGCTCGATGACCTCGAGGGTCGCGTCCGGCACGTCGGCGAGCGCACGCCTGGCCCCCTCGAGACGATCGACGACCTGCCGTATGGACGGCGGGCCACCGACGAAAGCGATGCGTCGACGCCCTCCTTCGAGCAGGTGCGCGGTCGCGAGGCGTCCTCCCTGGACGTCGTCGACGGCGACCGAAGGCACAGCGCCGTCCGCTGCTTCGGCATCCACCAGCACGATCGGGACACCCGCGGCGTACGCCGCCCCCTTCGGCACCGCCGGGGTCAGCAGGATGCCGTTGACACGCTGCTCGGCGAAGAGATCGAGGTAGGCCGCCTCGCGATCCTCGCTCTGGTCGCTGTTGCCGAGAAGCACGGACATCCCGGCCTCCGCAGCGCGCTGTTCGGCGCCGCGGGCGACCTCGGCGAAGAAGGGGTTACCGCCATCGAGAACGACCATCCCGATGCTACGGCTACGTCCGGCACGCAGCTGCCGCGCAGCGTCATTGCGTTTGAAGCCGAGCTTCGAGATCGCCGCCTGGACACGAACCACCGTCTCAGGCGCGACCCGCTGCGGACGGTTGAGAACGTTGGACACCGTCCCGACGGAGACGCCGGCAGCGGCCGCGACATCCTTCACGCTGACTGCCATGCCACCTCGCTTGACGGAATCTCAGGCCCACACTATCGTTTGAAACGATTCATAGATGGATCGTTTTATCGTCGCGTCCGCGAACACACGAAGGAGTGCCATGACCCGCGTAGCGTTCCGGTTGCAAGTGCGTCCTGGCATGATCGACGACTACATTGCCCGCCATTCGCCGGTCTGGCCGGAGATGCTCGCCGAGATCCACGCAGCGGGGCGGCGCGACTACTCGATCTTCCTCGACCTAGAGCACAGCACCCTCTTCGGCTATTACGAGACCGAAGACGACGACGCGGCCGGGGAATACCTCGCCGCTTCTCCCGTCGCGGCGCGCTGGGAGGCCTCCATGGCCGAGTTCTTCAGCGACCTCGATGGCCGAGCCGACCAGGCCGCCACCCCCCTCACCGAGGTCTTCAACCTTCACGACCAACTGTCCGCAACCGCACCGAAAGAGAGCAAAGGACGATGACGACACTCTCCCCCGAGAACCGCGCCACCCTCGAATCGCAGGCGATCGAGCTGCCCAGCTGGGCGTTCGGCAACTCCGGAACCCGCTTCCGGGTCTTCCCCACCCCGGGTACCGCGCGCGACCCGTTCGAGAAGATCGCCGACGCCGCCGAGGTCAACCGGGTCACGGCGCTGTCGCCGACCGTCGCGCTGCACATCCCGTGGGACAAGGTCGACGACTTCAGTGTGCTGCGCCGCCACGCCGAAGACCTGGGCGTCCAGCTCGGCACCGTCAACTCCAACACCTTCCAGGACGAGGACTACAAGTTCGGCGCGCTCACCCACGAGGACGACCGGATCCGCCGCAAGGCGATCGATCATCACCTCGAGTGCATCGATGTGATGGACCAGACCGGTTCCCGCGATCTGAAGATCTGGCTGGCCGAAGGCTCGAACTACCCCGGGCAGGCCGACCTGCGCGCCCGGCAGGACCGTCTGCACGACTCTCTCACCGAGATCTACGCACGGCTTTCGGACGAGCAGCGCCTGGTCTTGGAGTACAAGTTCTTCGAGCCCGCGTTCTACCACACCGACGTTCCCGACTGGGGAACGTCCTACGTGCAGGTCAGCGCGCTGGGCGAGAAGGCGCTCGTCTGCCTGGACACCGGCCACCACGCGCCCGGCACCAACATCGAGTTCATCGTGATGCAGCTGCTGCGCCTCGGAAAGCTCGGCTCCTTCGACTTCAACAGCCGCTTCTACGCCGACGACGACCTCATCGTGGGCGCCGCCGATCCGTTCCAGCTGTTCCGCATCCTCGTCGAGGTGATCCGCGGCGGCGGGCTGAACAGCCCCGACGTGGCCTTCATGCTCGATCAGTGCCACAACATCGAGGCGAAGATCCCCGGCCAGATCCGCTCCGTCCTGAACGTGCAGGAGATGACCGCGCGCGCCCTGCTGCTCGATCGAGAGGCGCTGGCCGCGGCGCAAAGCGCGAACGACGTGCTGGCCGCGAACGCGATCTTCATGGATGCGTTCCAGACTGACGTGCGCCCCGCGCTGGCCGAATGGCGCGAGAGCCGCGGGCTCCCCGCCGATCCGATGGCCGCCTATCTCGCCTCCGGCTACCAGCAGCACATCGAGGCCGACCGCGTCGGCGGCACCCAGGCGAGCTGGGGGGCGTGAACCGATGACCACCGCATCCACACGCCGTCCCCTGACCGCCTGGAAGGCGACCATCGCGGTCGCCATGTCCAACTACATCGAGGCCGGGGCGATCATCGCCTTGGCCACGAGCCTCACGCTGTGGCAGTCCGCCTTCGGCTTCGACGACGGCGTGGTCGGCCTGATCGCCGCCCTCTCGGCGAACGCTTTCGCCTCCGCAGTGGGCGCAGCAATCGGCGGTCCGCTGTGCGACCGCTACGGTCGCAAGTTCATCTACACGTACGACCTGATCCTGTTCATGGTGGGCGCTCTCCTGGTCACCTTCTCGACGAACGTCGGGTTGCTGCTGACCGGCGTCATCCTCATGGGAATCTCGGTCGGCGCGGGCGTTCCCGCCGCCTGGACCTACATCGCCGAGGAGGCGCCGAGCGAGCGCCGCGCCGCACACGTGGGGACGGCTCAGCTGGCGTGGTCGATCGGACCCGCCGTCGGATTCCTCCTCGCCGTTCTGGTGAGCCCGCTCGGACTGCTGGGATCCCGTCTGATCTTCGCCCACCTGTTCGTGATCGCCGCGATCACATGGTGGGTGCGGCGCGGACTCCCAGAGTCTCGGCGCTGGAAGGAACAGCGCCAGGCCTCGACCGACGCCGGCGAGCGGATCAACTTCTTCACCGGCATCGTGTCACTGCTGCGCAACCCGAAGAACTGGGGTGCACTGGCCTTCCTCATCGGGGTGTACGGCCTGTGGAACACGGTCGCGGGACAGGCGGGCATCTTCCAGCCGCGCGTGTACGACGCCGCGGGCCTGCACGACACCACCCAGCAGAACCTGCTGCAGGTGCTGCTGTGGTCGCTGACCGCGTTGGCCACTTACTTCATATTCATGCGGTTCGGCGACCGCATCAGCCGCCGCTGGCTGTACTTCAGCGGCGCGCTGCTGGGCGTGATCGGCTGGATCGTGATGATCTACGCCCCGCCCGGACTCGCCTCGGCTCTGTTCTTCGCGATCGCGTGGGGCATCTCCTCCGGCGTCGGCGCACAGGCCTTCTACGGTCTGTGGACGGCGGAGTTGTTCGCCACCCGATACCGCGCCAGCGCGCAGGGCATCCTGTTCATGCTCGCCCGCGTCCTGGTCGGTCTTCTGAGCCTCGTCTTCCCGGTGCTGCTGGCGCAGACCGGCCTCGAGATCCTCGGCCTGATCATCCTTGCCCTGTTGGTGGCCTCGATGCTCATCGGCACGATCTGGGCACCGAAGACCGAGGGGAAGACGCTCGAGCAGATCGAGCAGGAGCGCTACGGGAACGGCGTTCCCCTGGGTACCGAGCTCCCCGGCAACATCTGATCCACCGCATCCATTGATCACCAAGGACAGAACATGACCACCTCCCCCACCGCCGCGGAACTGATCGCACGCAGCAACCGTCTAGGCGCCGATCCGAAGAACACGAACTATGCGGGCGGGAACACCTCCGCGAAGGGAACCGAGATCGATCCGGTGACGGGCGAGCCGGTCGAGTTGCTGTGGGTCAAGGGCTCCGGCGGGGACCTCGGCACGCTCACGGAGAAGGGTCTGGCCGTGTTGCGGCTGGATCGGATGCGCGCGCTGGTGGACGTGTATCCCGGGCTTGAGCGCGAAGATGAGATGGTCGCCGCGTTCGATTACTGCCTGCACGGCAAGGGCGGTGCAGCGCCGTCGATCGACACCGCGATGCACGGTCTGGTCGATGCGGCACACGTCGACCACCTGCATCCCGATTCCGGCATCGCGATCGCTACCGCCGCCGACGGCGAGGAGCTGACGCCGAAGATCTTCGGCGACAAGGTGGTGTGGGTGCCGTGGCGTCGTCCCGGGTTCCAGCTCGGGCTCGACATCGCTGCGATCAAGGCGGCAAACCCGCAGGCGATCGGCACGATCCTCGGAGGCCACGGCATCACGGCGTGGGGCGACACCTCCGAGGAGGCGGAGGCCAACTCGTTGTGGATCATCGACACCGCCGCGTCGTACATCGCCGAGCACGGCAAGGCGGACCCGTTCGGCGGTGTACGCGCGGGCTTCGAGGCGCTGCCCGAGACGGAACGGCGTGCGAAGGCCGCAGCTTTGGCCGCGACCATCCGGGGTCTGGCCTCGACGGACAAGCCGATGGTCGGGCACTTCACCGACAGCGATGTGGTGCTCGACTTCCTGGCCTCGGAGAAAGCGCCGGCGCTGGCGGCGCTGGGCACGAGCTGTCCCGACCACTTCCTGCGCACGAAGGTCAAGCCGCTGATCCTGGATCTGCCGGCGACCGCGACGGCGGAGGTGCAGGTCGCCCGGTTGGCGGAACTGCACGAGCAGTACCGTGCCGACTACCAGGCGTACTACGACGCGCACGCGACGGCGGAGAGTCCCGCGATCCGCGGAGCGGACCCCCTGATCGTGCTCATCCCCGGCGTCGGGATGTTCAGCTACGGCGCGAACAAGCAGACCGCGCGAGTCGCCGGCGAGTTCTACGTCAACGCGATCAATGTGATGCGCGGCGCGGAGGCGCTGTCGACGTATTCCCCGATCTCGGACGCGGAGAAGTTCCGTATCGAGTACTGGGCGCTGGAAGAGGCCAAGCTGCAGCGGATGCCGAAGCCGAAGACCCACCAGGGCCGCATCGCCTTCGTCACCGGCGCCGCATCCGGCATCGGTAAGGCCATCGCGACGCGTCTGGCCGCCGAGGGCGCCTGCGTCGTCGTCGCGGACCTCGACCTGCAGAAAGCGCAGGCCGTCGCAGCCGAACTCGGATCCACGGACGTCGCCATCGGCGTGGCAGCGAACGTCGCCGACGCCGATGGCGTGCAGGCCGCGATCGACGCCACCCTGCTCGCTTTCGGCGGCATCGACCTCGTCGTCAACAACGCTGGCCTCTCGCTGTCGAAGTCGCTGCTGGAGACCACCGAGAAGGACTGGGACCTGCAGCACGATGTGATGGCGAAGGGGTCGTTCCTCGTCTCCAAGGCCGCGGCGAAAGCCCTCATCGAACAGAAGCTCGGCGGCGACATCATCTACATCTCCTCCAAGAACAGCGTGTTCGCCGGCCCGAACAACATCGCCTACTCCGCGACGAAGGCCGACCAGGCCCACCAGGTGCGCCTGCT